>CAYOEZ010000017.1:0-32588 GCA_964402955.1 uncultured Ktedonobacterales bacterium
CAGCGACCGCGTCCACTGGTAAGCGGTGGGGGCATTGCACCTTTCGTCTCGCGCCGTGGTGAACCGAACGGGCTGCCGCTGCCATCCTTCCCGAACTCTGCATAGACGGCTGTAGTCAGGGAGCATCGCTCACTCACCTCCCGGAATGCGCCAGTCTATGCCATACTGCTGAGCTAGGCGCTGAGCCTCGGCTAGGACTTCATCGGCGTCCGGTGTCCTGCCTTTGAGATTCTCAAACCAAGCTTTCCAGTCGTCATTGTACCATTTACTCCACTTCTGGTGTTCACTTCCGCCCTTGACCCATGCACCAAATGCGGGATCATGTATCTTCATCCCTACCGAGGTGAAAGCGTCAACGAGTTCCTGGGGCAGCATGTGATGCGCTTCAAGGCCCTTGGCCGCATCCTTAGTCTTTCCGGTCGCCCGCATCAGGTTATCGCGGAAGTTTGCTTTGGTGAAGCTCAGGAGTCCCCGCCTGCCTGCCTCCTCCGTGCCCTTCACAACGATCTTGGCAATGTCTGCCGCTTCGTCAGCGTGTGTGGCCATCTTGGCTGCTGTCTTGCCGCCACGGAGGAGTATCCCGACACCCGCGGGCACGAAGGGTAGCAGAACTGCACCTGTATCGAGGGCCAGGGCTACGAAGTTGCCAACGGACCGATCGTTCGCAAACTCATGGATGTCCCAGGCCACGTTGGCGATGTCCCAAGCCGTTTCCACCACGTGACCACTGGGGTCTCGATACTTGACCGGGTTGTTGAGCGTGTAGCTGTAGCGGTTGAAGCTCTGCGGGTTTCCCGGCTGCGGCACGATCGTATCCGCTTGCGCGAAGCGGCCAACGACCGGGTCATAGTATCTTGCGTTGTAAAAGTACAGTCCGGTTGTGTCCTCACGCTGCCCGGTGAAGCGGTAGCTCGTCGGCATCGAGCCGGAGGTGTGGCGATTCTCGCCCCACGCCTTGTCCCGCTGCGCGGGAGGCTGCGCACTAGCGCAGTTCTCCTTGCCGCACCGCGCTCGTATCGGCGTTGATCGTCGTCGAGCCGAGGTGGTCGGCCAGCAGCCAGGAGAGCGTGCCGCCGTTACGCATCGCCACCCGAGCTCCGCCCAGGCTGTAGTAGGTCTTCGCGGTCGCGCCCGTCTTCTCGTAGTAGTCGCCGATGTAGACGGTGACATCGCTGCCAACAGTGGCGGTGATGCGCTTGCCGTCGCCGTCGTAGCCGTAGGAGGCCGCGTTCGCCCCGCCAGTGACCCGCGTCAGCCGGCTTTCCTCGTCATAGACAAGGGCGTACGTCACGCCCCCTGCGATGCGTGTCGTCATGTTGCCATTGCCATCGTACCAGTACTTCTGCACACCGCCCAGCGTGGTGACCGCATGCTTGCGCACCGTGTCGTAGCCCTGGCTGACCCCCGCTTTGCTGGTCAGGTTGCCCGACGCATTGTAGGCGTATGACTCAGTATAGACGCCGCTCACGCCGATCAGCCGGTGCAACTGGTCATAGCTGTAATTGAGCGTCTCCGGCCCGGCCTTGGCATCGACCGTGCGGGTGATGTTGCCCGTTGCATCGTAGCTGAAGGTCAGGTCTTGCAGCGAGGTCGGTGTTCCGGACACGCCCGCCTTGATCTGCTGCAACCTGCCCCGGCCATTGGCCTGTGTCAGGGCGTAGTACACGTAGTCCTGCACGATCTGGTTGGCCCCGGCGTCGCCCAGCTTGCGCAGCTCCACCGCGCCCCAGGCCGTATACTGTGTCTCGGCCACGTAGGACAGCGCGCCGCCAGGCTGTAGGGCTGCCCCGCCGTATTGTACGCCGTCGTGACCTGTTCGCCAAGCTCGCCGCCCGATCCACCCGGGTAGGTCATCACCTTAACGCGGTCAGCGGCGTCAAAGGCCAACTGGGTGCGGAACGTTCCGCCGCCCGTCCCGTTGACAGCCTTGCTCTCTTCCGTCACCCGCCCGCGGGCATCGTACGTCCACGTCGCGTAGCCGGTGCGGTCGTCCATGCGGGTGCGTCGCCCGATCCCGTTCGCCCCTTGATCGTAGGTGTAGGTCACGTTCTTCGTCGGGTTGGACGGGCAGGTCATGCTCGTGTCTTGATAGTACTTGCCCGTCAGCCGGTGCAGCGCGTCATAGTAGAAGCAGGTCACTTTCGCCACACTGCGAGCATCTTTCTGCACGGTTAGCAGACCGTCTCCGTCGTAGCCATACTCCCACACGCCCATGTCGGGGTCCTTCATCGCCGTCTTCCACCCCGCCATGTTGTAGGTGATCCAGGTCGTGGCGTTGAGCGCCACATCATCCACGCGCGTCAGCCGGTCGGCCACATCGTATTGATACGTAGCCCGCGCATACGCCGCGTCGTTCCAGCCCGGCGCGCCGCTGTAGGCGCCCGTGAACTGCTTGGCCTCGACCATCCGCCCCAGGCCGTCAACAGCCTGGATCGTCTGGCGGGTTGCTTCGTCAATGATGGCCGTTTGCGTGTACTTGTATGAGGTGCGGATGACTGTGCCATCCGTCTGCGTGATGTGCGTCGTGCGGCGCAGCGCATCATAGCCGTAGAGCGTCTTGCCCTGCGCCCAGGTTGGCGTGAGATACGTCCCGCCCGCCGTGCTGTCCGCATACGGCACGGTTTGCGTCACCGGTTTGTCGAAAGCGTTGGGGCGCATATCCACCACAATCCTGGTGCTGCTGGTGGGCGCTTCGGCTTGTGTCTGGATCACTCGGCCCAAACCGTCGTAGAATGTCCAGTTCTCCAGGTACGACGACGTACTGCCGCCGCCATTGGCGTCGTCACGTTGCCTCTGTCGCACCTTGAAGGGGGCGCCCGTCCCGCCGTAGTTGGTGTACTCGTAGACCTGTGTGGCGTCATGGCTGCCCTGGGTTTCGCCCGGCTGCCACACGCCGGTCAATCGCCCCCATTGGTCATAGTTGGCCGTCGTGATCGCATCGTTCGCATCGCGTGTCCCAAACACCAGGCCAAAGCGACCGTCTGTTGCAGCCGGGCCGTTGCTCGTCGTGCAGTTGGCGTCCGTCGATCCCGGCACACCATAGTAGGTTGTCCTGGACACCTGCCCCAGATGGTTCTTGACACAGACAGAAAACGCCTGGTAGCGGGAGTCATAGTAGGCTCGCGTTTCGTGGTTACTCTGGTCGACAGTGCGGTAGAGGTTACCATTGGAGTAGTACTCATAGTTCGTGCCCACCGCCGTGCTTGTCGTGGCCAGCATCTCTTTGCGGCGCAGCAACCCTTGTGTCGGCGCCGTCGTGTAGCTGCTCGTCTGGTCGTAGTAGTATCGACTCTCGCCCACCAGAGTCGCGCCAGTCGCTCCCTCCCGCACCTTGTACAGCCACTGCTTGCCCGGCTTGCTGACAATGTAGATGCCGCCCCCCGAGCTATTGGCTGTGTTGGCAGGGTAGAACTGGCTGTAATTGGTGCGTCCCGGCTCCGTCGGGCACGTTCCGCCCACACAGTCGAACTCGCGCACCTCGGTCAGGTTGCCATACTGGTAGGTACCGCCCTGGCGCGCTTTGTCATAGTAGTGCTGCCTCTTGTTCAGGAACTGGCCGTCCTGGTAGGTCTCAGCCTTGTCGCTGAACACAAAATGCGGCTTCGCCGAGTCGGCCATTGCCCCATAGCCGTTGATCGGCAGGTCGGTGGTCGTGCTCAGCCAGGTCGTCACGGTGCGCACAAGCTCCGCATTGCCCGCCCACACCTGCGTGCGGTATTCCCGCCCGGCCAGGAGATCTATCTTCTGGTTGTCGCCGGCCTGAAGCAGTGTGTGGAAAGCATGGCTCTCGGTACCGGTGATCGGCATGGTCACCGTAACGTTCTTGTACCCCTGCGCCAGTTCCAGGTTGTTGGGATCATAGTCCCAGGCGCCATAGCTATACGACCAGGCGGTGTCGGGGATACCGCTGATCCCAGCCTTCTCGGTCCGTGTTGAGACGACATGGGCCGTGATATCTCCATTGCGATGGCTGGCCGCGAAGGCCACCTCGCCGCCATAACCGTTGGTCAGGCTGGTCAGCGCGCCGAAGTGGTCAAGTGTGCTGAAGGCATTGTCCGAATACGTGAACGAGGTGCGCGGCAGGGCAGAGCCACCCGAGGACTCCTCGATCCAGTCCAGGTTGAGCACCTTCTGTGAGACAGCTGAGGCGGGGCCAAAGCTGTGTTGCAGTGTGTAGGTGCGAATCGTCTGCCACGTGCTGCCGTCGTCAACCTGGACGTTCAGCGACGACAGGCGCTGGTCGGTGTAGAACGACCAATTGGCCGTGTCATAGCTATCGGGCCGATCATCACGCGTCGCATAGTTCAGCGTCGCCTTGACCGTGTTGCCGTTGTAGCTGATTGTGGTCAGGCGCAGGAAGCGCGTGTAGCTCGTGGTTGTGGGGTCGATTGTGCAGTCATACGGCTGGCTGGTTGCCGTGTCTCCCTGCCATGTGTAGGTGATCGTGTTGCCATTGAGATCGTCAATACGTGTCAGTGGCAGGCGGACATAGCGCTTGCCGTGATCGGTGGTGTTGCACAGCTTCCAGTAGTGGGAGCGCGGATTCTGATCTGTACCGAAGGTATACTTCACGCCTTCAGGCGTCCAGACGTACCACGTTCCCGGCGTGTTGTGTGAGACATCAACACCATAGATCTTGAGGAAGGGGTTCTCTTTGGCGAACCAGGTACCGTCGTCGGTCTTGCGCAGCGAGTAGGTTGCGCCCTGCAAGTTCAGTGTGGGCTTGTAGACGTTGGCGTCGCCTGGTGCGATGTAGATAGAGTCCATACCCACCGCGTCCCAGCCGAAACCAGCGAGGCTGAAGTGCCCACTGTCCGGAACGTGGCGGGCGCTGGAATACGAAAGGCCAAGCACTGGCGTCAGCCCGGCGCGCCCAGGCGACAGCATCATGCCATACTGATAGGCGATCGCGCCGGTGAAGAGGCTAATCTGCGCGCCACGCAGGCTGGACATGCGCTCGAGCAGATAGCTTTGCCCATTCTCCGTATATAGCGAAAAATGGCTCAGGCTGGCACTGAGCGTTCCGGCCTGGGAGTCTACCAGAATCGGGACTTCCTGCCACGTCTGGCTGGTCTCGTCGAAATAGGAGAGCGTCGGCTCGTATAGAGCGCCAGGCTCCGGTGTTACGACTGTGTAGGCATAGATGATACGCAGAGGAACGCCGAAGGTGTGGATGGCCTGTCCCGTTGAAGCCGTGGCGTTGAGCTCAAAAGCCGAGCGCATGCCTGGCGGCGGTTTGAGCACGCTTTTCTGTGGCGCATAGGCGAACCGTGTTTGGCTGCCGACCGCGCCTGCCGGGACCTCGATCGTGATACGCCCGTCTAGCGACCGCAACGCCCCGCCCTCCGGCCCAATGACGACGTCATCAGCGGTCGTCATCGGAGTCGGCGACGCCACTGGTGTGCGTGATGGTTCCAGTGTTGGCGTGGGCGGTTGCACTGGCGAGGGCGATGGGGCAACTGCCGCTGCATTGTCAGGCAGGGCAGCCTGCGGTTCGGCGAGATAGTCGAGCCCCGAATCCGCCGCTCGCGCGAGTCCTCCTTGCGCAGAGAATGCCTCGGGAGCAAACACCTCGAGAGGAGCGGCAGCCGCGATAGAGGCTTGTACTGCAGCCGAGCTAGTGGAGTGGGTAGGCGGCAATGATGCAGGCGGCAGAGAGGCCCAGACGGTACTGGGGACCAGACCAAGGACGAGGGAAAGAACCGTCACAACGTGCACCAAACGCCAGAGCACAGCATGACTCTGCTTCATCGCGTTGCTCCGTGGAACGATTATGGACGCAGCAGCGCGTCCGCCCAAAGGAGAAGGTGTGTCTACACTCGTCTTCGCGTGCGCGGCCCGTGTCGACACACGGCTTCGCCCCGTTCGAATACGGACTCGAAACGGCACAGCAGCACGATCACCCTTCATGCTGAAGCATAGCACCTGGTGCTTATAAAACTGCTTACAGAACCTTAATAAATCTACACCCGGCGTGCAGGGGCGCGCATGCACCCACCACCGCGTCGTGATCGGCGCTCTCCCGCCACGCATTTTCGGCGCAGCAACCCTTGCGCGTTGCCCTGCGATATGCTATACTACACGGCCGGACACGGTACACAGTTCACACGCCCCCGGATGGGCCAGTCGTGGTCACGCGCGTGACCTCTGGCAGAAGGAACGGGGCGGAGGGGCAGCCTGCCTCTCACCCATGAGGGCGAAATCCCATCAGGGAGAAATAAACGGCAGGGCTGGCCAAAACGAAAGGGAGGACACGTGGCAAATATCGTCTCCATGAAGTTGCTCCTCGAAGCAGGAGTCCACTTCGGGCATCAGACCCGACGCTGGGATCCCCGCATGCGCCCGTTCATCTTTACCGAGCGCAGCGGCATCCATATCATCGATCTCCAGCAGACCGTCACCAAACTGAATGATTGCTATGCCTTCGTGCGCGATCTGGCCGCCAACGGCGGCCGCGTTCTCTTCGTCGGCACCAAGAAACAGGCTCAAGAAGCGATTGCCGAAGAAGCTGCACGATGTGGCATGTACTACGTGAATCATCGCTGGCCGGGTGGCCTGCTCACCAACTTCACCACAATCTTGGCCCGTCTTGCCTATCTCGATGGGCTGGACAAGCGCAAGGCAGCCGGTGAGTTCGAGCGCCTGCCCAAGAAAGAAGTGCTCAAGCTCGAAGAAGAAATGGCCAAGCTCAACAAGCTGCTGGGTGGCATCCGTGGCATCACTCGCCTCCCCGACGCCGTTTTCATCGTCGATCCTCACGAGGAAGACCTGGCTGTGGCTGAGTCTCGCCGCCTGGAAATCCCGATCGTCGCCCTGGTTGATACCAATTGCAACCCCGACGTGATCGACTGGCCGATCCCGGCCAACGACGATGCCATTCGCGCCGTCAAGCTGCTCACGGCCAAGATGGCTGACGCCGTGCTCGAAGGCGTGGCTGTCCGCCAGGCCCTGGCTGCCGAAGCCGCCAATCCGGCCCAATTCACCGGCCCGGCCTCGAGCGAACCCGAGCAGTCCGAAACGCCCGCCGCCGCGGTTGAGGCTGCTGTGACTGCTGAGCTGGCTCAGGCAATGAACGTTCCCGTAACAGAATAAGTCAGCAAACAGGTTCGTGGCGGGCGGCGCTATGCAGCGCCGCCGTCGACACGACTGGTGGAGGATACGTTGGAGATCGGAACTGCAATGGTGAAGGAGCTGCGCGAGAAGACCGGCGCCGGCGTCCTTGACTGCAAGAAGGCGCTTGAGAGCTCGGGCGGCGACATGGACAAGGCCCTGCAGTGGCTGCGCGAGAAGGGCCTCGCCGGCGCTGCCAAGAAGGCCAGCCGCACGACCGGACAGGGTGTCGTGACGTCGTACATTCATCCCGGGTCGAAGATTGGCGTGATGGTCGAGGTCAACTGCGAGACCGATTTCGTCGCTCGCCTGGACGAGTTCCAGGCTCTGGCGCACGACATTGCCATGCAGGTAGCCGCGTCGAAGCCCGAGTGGCTGACGCCGGACGATGTTCCTGCTGACGTGAAAGAGCGCGAGCGCGAAATCTACCGCACGCAGGCCGAATCCGATGGCAAACCGCCCAAGGCTGTTAAGGCCATCGTCGAGGGTCGGCTCAAGAAGTTCTACGCTGAATTCTGCTTGCTGGAGCAACCCTTCATCAAGAATCCAGACCAGGCCATCAAAGACCTCGTCTCGGCGAAGATTCTCAGCACGGGCGAGAACATCAAAGTGAGTCGCTTCGTTCGCTACGAGTTGGGCAAATAGCGCTGAGCACAGAGACACAGAGAACACAGGAACCGAACTCATCTGTGTTCTCTGTGTCTTTACACACGTATAGGGCGCAGAGAGGGCCAATGCCAGACCTGAAGTACAAGCGGATCATGCTCAAGCTCGGCGGCGAAGCTCTATGTGGTGAGGGTGGGTACGGGATCGATCCTTCATCGGTCGCGACCGTCTGCGAGGAGGTGCGGCGGGTAAAGAATCTGGGGGTGGATGTCGGCCTCGTGATTGGCGGGGGAAATATCTGGCGCGGGCAATCATCGATGGCTCGTGGCATGGGGCGCGCCACAGCCGACTACATGGGCATGTTGGCGACGGTGATCAACGCTCTGGCCGTCCAGGATAGCCTGGAGCGCATGGGCGTCGTCACCCGTGTGCAGACAGCGTTCGAGATGAGGGCCGTAGCCGAGCCATATATCCGGCGGCGCGCCTTGCGCCACCTGGACAAAGGCCGGGTCGTCATTTTTGCCGGCGGCACCGGCAACCCATTCTTCACGACGGATACGGCAGCAGCTTTGCGCGCCGTTGAGATTGATGCTCAACTTTTGGTCAAGGCGACCAAAGTCGACGGCATCTACGATTTGAATCCCAGGCATCATCCCGAAGCCAAACGCTTCGCCGAGTTGACCTACCTCGACACGCTCAACCTCCACCTGGAACAGATCATGGATTCGACGGCGCTGACCATCTGCATGGACAACAAGCTTCCGATCATCGTTCTGAACCTGTGGAAAAAGGGATCCATCGAGAAAGCGCTGCGGGGCGAGGACGTCGGTACTCTGGTCCATTAGTGAGCGCTCCCTGGCGCCTATATCACTGTTGATGGTTCCATCTGTTGTCATTCGACCACAAGACGTTCGATCAAATCGACACATGGAGGTGTAATGATGCCAGTAGACAAAGTTCTTACAGACTGCGAAGCCCACATGAAGAAGTCTGTGCAGGCCCTGCAGGACGACTTGGCCACCATTCGCACCGGCCGGGCTTCTCCGGCCCTGATTGAGCACCTGCATGTTGAGGCGTATGGCGTCACCACCCCTCTCAACCAGTTGGCGAGCATTTCTGCTCCAGAGGTGCGCTTGCTGGTTGTGCAACCGTGGGATCAGCACATGGTTGGGGCAATCGAAAAGGCCATCTTGAAGTCGGATCTGGGGCTCAACCCCACCAATGATGGCCGTGTGATTCGCGTGGCGATCCCCTACCTGAGCGAAGATCGGCGCAAGGATCTGATCAAGGTCACCCACAAGAAAGTAGAAGAAGGTCGCGTGATCATTCGCGCCCACCGCCACGAAGCGATGGAAGCGATGGAGCGCATGCAGAAGGGCAAAGAGATCTCTGAAGACGACTTGAAGCGCGGCAAAGATCGCTTGCAGAAGATTACCGATTCCTTCGTTGCCAGAGTGGAAGAAGTCGGCACCAGCAAGGAAGATGAAATCCTGGAAGTTTAGTTGGCGATTGGACGATAGACGTGACAACACCTGCACCCGTGAACAGTGACCCGCAACAAACAAGGGTACCACGCCACGTGGCTATCATCATGGATGGTAATGGGCGCTGGGCGCGCCAGCGTGGGCTGCCGCGTCTGGCAGGGCATCGGGCTGGCACCGAGAACGTGCGGCGCACGACGCGCGCCTGCCTCGACGCGGGCATTCAGGTTCTCAGCCTCTATGCGTTCTCTACCGAAAACTGGGACCGCCCCGTCGATGAAGTGCGTGGCCTGATGCTGATTCTCGAAGAAGTGATCGGCCGTGAGACGGCTGCTCTGCACAAAGAAGGCGTGGCCATTCGCCACCTGGGGCGCAAAGAGGAGCTTTCTGATAGCCTGCGCCGCAAGATCGAGCAGGCGGAAGAGCTCACACGCAACAACACGCGTATGACGCTCAACATCGCCTTCAACTATGGCGGACGGCGTGAGATACTTGATGCCGTGCGCCGCCTGGTTGCTGATGGGGTGGATGTGGCGACGCTGGATGAAGCGACCTTTTCTCGCTACTTGTACACCGTGGGCCAGCCCGACCCCGATCTCGTCATCAGGACGGCGGGGGAGATGCGCCTCTCCAACTTCCTGATCTGGCAGGCAAGCTACGCTGAATACTACTCGACTCCGATCTACTGGCCAGACTTCGACCGCGAGGAACTGCGCAAGGCGCTCGATGCGTATGCCCAGCGCAAGCGCAAGTTCGGCAAGCTCGCAGACGACTAGACACGGTAGAACGCAGGCGAGCGCAGATGGGGAGGCAGTTGCTGCTCGTCTGCGTTCTATCTTCATGTGAGGTGAGTCTGTGCTGCGCACACGCGCTATCTCAGCGATCGTCCTCGTCATTCCTATTGCTTCCCTGCTCTGGCTGGGGGGCATCCCCTGGCTGGCCGGCATGGTCCTCGTCGCCGGTTTGGGCGTCTATGAACTCTCGTCCGCTCTCCGTCAAGCCGGCCACCACCCCGTCCCGGCCGGAGGCTTTCTCGCAGTTGCCCTGCCGTGCATTGCATACGTCGACCCTTCCCTCACTCTATTGCTACCTGCTATCGCCCTGACGATTGCCGCATCACTGGTGGTGGCGATGATGAGACTCACATTGGATGGCGCCATTGTCGACTGGGCGCTGTCACTCGCCGGTATGCTCTACGTGACCCTCCCGCTGGCATACTTCGTCGCGCTGCGCGTGCACCAGGGCTTGTCATGGATGCTTGTGGCCCTCATCTGCACCTGGACGTGCGACAGCGCCGCCCTGCTGGTGGGCCGCACGATTGGCCGCCATGCCTTTGCTCCGCGTATCAGCCCCAAGAAGACCTGGGAGGGCACAATCGGCGGCGTTCTCGTCGCGACTGTGGCGGGGACCGTTGTGGCGCCGCTGCTCAATATGCCCGCGCTCGCCGGTCTTGTGCTGGGTTGCGCCATTGCCGTTGCCGCAGTTGTTGGAGATCTAGCGGAATCTTTCATCAAGCGCCAGCTTGCGATCAAGGATTCCGGCTCGCTTATCCCCGGACACGGCGGCGTGCTCGACCGCGTCGATAGCCTGCTCTTTACCGTGCCGCTTGTCTATTATGTTTCGCTATGGTGGAGTCGACTCTAATCTATGGTGACGTTGCCGCTGACGACTGCCCTGGCCCTGCTCCATCTCTTTCTCGCCTCGGCCAATGCCATTGTCGCCTTCTCGCTGCTCGTTTATATCCTCACCCGCACACCGCGCAACACAACGACACTCTCGTTCATTGTGCTGGCTGCATTGGTTACGGCAATGTGGGTCGGGGAAGCCGGGCACAGCAGCGTGCGTGATACGACGGCAGCCTCTCTTGCCGAAGCTGTCTTCTGGCTGCGCGTGCAGGCGCTGGGCTTGGCCTTGTTGCCCGCGGCCTATTTGCATTTTTCCGATATTCTGTTGCGCAGCACAGGCTCACTGTCTGTGGGCCGGCGCGCCGCCGTGGTCGCCGCCTATGCCATTGGGACACTATGGCTGGCGTTGACGTGGTTGACAGATCTGGTCATTGCCGGACCGGCGCTCACCGTCTGGGGCACACATTTCCGCGCCGGCGCGCTCTATCCTCTCTTCGTCGTCTACGCCATCGGCCTGACGCTGTGGAGCCTCCTCAATTTCTTCCGCACCCGCGCGCGCTGCCTGACTGCCTCGCTGCGCCGGCGTATGGCCTATCTGGGGCTCAGTTTTGTCGTGCCTGCCTTGGGCATGATTCCCTACCTGCTGGCGACGTATGCGCTCGACGTGTTGCCCGATCCGTGGCTTGCCGTCCTGCCGGTCTGTGGCAGCATCGGCGTGACGATCATGATGGTTGCTCTGGCCTACATCGTGTCCTATCAGGGTGTGTTTCTGTCTGATCGTGTTGTCAAACAGAGCTTGATCAACTACTTGCTGCGTGGGCCATTTCTGGGCGTCGCCATTACCTTCATCATCATTACCGTGCCTCGCCTGGGCCGCGTCTTTGCCGTTTTCACTGATCGCTTCCAGGTGTTCGCGGTCGTGTTTGTTATTGTCGTCCTCCAGGCTCTGCTCGACCGCTTGCGCCCTCTCATCGACCGTATCATCCAGCAGGATGAAGAGATCGTCTGGTTGGAAGAACTGAACCAGCGCCTGCTGACCTCATCTGACCTGAGCGAGTTGCTCGATAATACTCTCATCGCCGTGTGCGAGGTTCTGCGCGTGCCATCCGGTTTCATCATTGCTCCCGATCGGCGCACGTCCGAGTTCTGCGTGCAGGCAGTCGTGGGGCCGGCGACGAAGGCAGAGGCATTTCTGGCTGCGACAGACACCGCTGCGCTGGTGCGCAGTGCTGAGAGCAGCCTCAGTGAAGCCAACGGCGGCGGTGTGCACACGCTGGTAGAGAATGGATACTGGCTTTTCCCGTTGGCGGGCCGCAACGACGCTGCGTCCGGCATCCTGGCGGCGGAGCGCCCGGCGCAACGTACCGATCTGACAGACGAGGAGAACGAAATCGTAGCCGTCCTGGTCGATCGGGCCAGCGTCGCCGTTGAGGATGTGCAGCTTCAGCGCAGCATACTGGACACACTCAAAGGCTTTGCTCCAGAGATCGAGCAGGTGCAGCAGTGGGGCAGCCAGTTGCGCTACGCCAGCCCGTCGGCCCTGGCGCAATTGGAGGCTGATCCGCTCTACACGCCGGAGTTCCATCACGCCGTGCGCGAGGCGCTCTCGCATTACTGGGGAGGACCGAAGCTGACGGGTAATCGCCTCCTGACGCTGGGGGTGGTGCAGGCGGCGCTTGCTGACAACAACAATAACCCGAGCCAGGCGCTGCGCTCTGTCCTTCGCCAGGCGGTGGAGACTATGCGCCCGCCCGATGAGCGTGACCCCATGAGCAGCGAGTGGATTCTCTACAACATCCTGCGTCTGCGTTTCCTGCAGGGCAAGCGTGTGAAGGAAATCGTCCAGGAACTGGCGATGAGCGAGTCGGACTTCTACCGTAAAGAGCGGGCAGCGATTCGCGAGGTGGCGCGGGCGCTGGCCTTGCTGGAGAATGCCCAGAATGCCCATGTGGAGCGCCAAAGGCAGTAAATGATAGCTTTTGGCAGCGCCACAACGTGCAAAATGCGCTATAATGCTTGCCAGAGAGAAATCTCTGGCTTTCTTGTGCCCTGAGCATGGCTTGCTGCGCAGCCGCTTCTACAACATGCAACTGTGATGGTACTATGCAATCTGTCAGCATCGTAGGCATTGGCCAGATTCCGGTTTGCTGGGGAAGCGACCGCTCTCTGAGCGACATGGCGGTAGAGTCGCTCCGCCTCGCTCTGCTGGACGCCGATGTGCGGCGCGTGCAGGCGCTCTACGTTGGCGCGACGCAGGTGGGCCGCCTTGAGCGCCAGGAGAACCTTGCTGCGCTGGTAGCCCAGGAAGCCGGTCTGCCGGGTATCGAAGCGCTGGCGGTCGACGCCGGCTGTGGCAGCGGCGGTGTTGCGCTGCATGTCGGCGTCATGTCTGTCGCAGCGGGAGTATGCGATGTTGTGGCTGTGAGCGGCGTGGGCAAGATGCTCACGCAGGCACTGGCAACTGCTACGGCAGGTCTGGCGGCCGGGGCCAGTGACGAAAGTGGGTTGGGCCTGACGCTGGCGGGCTTCCATGCTTTGATCATGCGCCGTTACATGTATGAGTTTAGCTGGCGGCGCGACGATTTCGCCAACTTCGCCATCGATGCACGCCGCAACGCCGCCAACAACCCCAACGCCATGTTGCGCCAGCCGCTGACGAAAGAGCAGTACCAACAGGCGCGGGTTGTCGCCGATCCACTGACGCTGCTGGACATGGCCCCGCCTGGCGATGGCGCGGCGACGGTCATCCTTGCCCGCAGCGACATAGCCGATCGTTTTCCCACGAAGGCTGTGCGCATAACAGCCTCGACGATCGCCACGGATACGGCAGCGCTGCACGATCGTGCTGACGTTCTTTTCCCTGAGGGTGCGCATCGTTCGGCCAGAGCGGCCTATGCTCAGGCAGGCCGTACGGCGCAGGACATTGGTCTGTTTGAGCCGCACGACGCCTACACCATCGGCGCTGCGCTCAGCCTGGAAGCAGCAGGCTTTGCCGAGAAGGGCGAGGGCATACGGCTGGCTCTGGACGGCGCGATTACTTTGCGGGGCCGGATTCCCATCTGTACGATGGGTGGCCTGGCAGCGGGCGGGCATGCGCCGGGCGCGAGCGGCGTCTATCAGGCCATCGCTGTGGCGCTACAGTTGCGCGACCAGGCCGGCGCCAATCAGGTTGATGGGGCGCACATTGGCATGGCGCAGAGCATAGGCGGCGGCGGCGCGTGCGTGGCGACGCACATCTTTGAGGTCTGACATGATTCCTCTCACCGGCTCGTTTTGTCCGTATTGCTGTGAGATGTTCTATCCCGTGCGGTTGGCCTGCCCGCGTTGCGGCGCCGGCGACCAGACGGAACAGCCCTTCACCGGCAAAGGCGATGTGTATTCATACTCAGTTGTGACCAACGCGCCGGCCGGCTTTGAGGCAGAGGCGCCCTACACGGTTGCGCTTGTGCATCTGGCCGAGGGAGCCTATGTCACGGCACGCCTGGATGGCGTTGACGCCAGGGCGCTTTTTGTCGGAATGCCAGTTGAGCTTGCCGCTGAGACGCAGCGGCTGACATTCCGGCTGCGCCGTAGTCTGGTTGAATAGAAGTACCGAGCGAAGGCAGCACGATAACACTGGAAAGAGGACATGATCGACATGGCAATTCGCATAGCAGTTCTGGGCAGCACCGGTTCGGTTGGGCGGCAAACACTGCAGGTGGCAGAATCGTTGCCGCAGCGGGTGCGTGTGGTCGGGTTGGCAGCGGGCCGAAACACGGAGCTGCTTAATGAGCAAATCCGGCGCTTCCAGCCGTCTGTTGTGAGCGTTAGCCATCAGGACGCTCGGTCGGCCATTGCCCATCCTGAGGTCCTGGTGGGCGAGGCAGGACTGGTCGCTCTGGCTACCCATCCTGATGTGGACGTTGTTGTGGTGGCCACATCGGGCAAAGCCGGCCTGGCGCCGACGCTCGCTGCACTGCGCGCCGGCAAGGATGTGGCGCTGGCCAACAAAGAAGTGCTGGTGATGGCGGGCGAGTTGGTGATGGCTGAAGCCAAAGCGCACGGCAAGGTGATTCGCCCGGTTGATAGCGAGCACAGTGCTCTTTGGCAATGCATGCAGGGCGAAGACCCGGCATCCATTGCCAATCTGATCTTGACTGCGTCTGGCGGGCCATTCCGTGAATGGGACTGGCAGCAACTGGCGACGGCCACCGTGGCCGATGCGCTCAAGCATCCCAATTGGAGCATGGGCAAGAAGATTACAGTTGACTCGGCCACCTTGATGAACAAAGGCTTTGAGGTGATTGAGGCGCACTGGCTGTTCGACATTCCCTATGAGCAGATCCAGGTCACGATTCATCCGCAGAGCATCGTCCATTCGATGGTCGAGTTCCGTGATGGATCGCTGAAGGCGCAACTCGGCTCGCCCGATATGCGCCTGCCCATCCAGTATGCTATCCTCTATCCGGAACGACTGACCGGACGCGTCACGCGCCTGGATTGGCGACAGCTCAAGAGCCTGACCTTTGAGGAACCAGACGGGCATCGGTTCCCCTGTCTGCTGCTGGCGCAGCAGGCCGGGTGGCATGGCGCGACGTATCCTGCGGTGCTGAGCGCGGCCGATGAGGTCGCTGTGGAAGCGTTTCTTGACGCCAAAATGACGTTCCTGCACATCGCTGAGATTGTCGATGAGGTGCTGAGCGCACACCGTCCCGTGACCCGGCCAACGATGGATGACATCGTCGCCGCCGACGAGTGGGCGCGCCGCACAGCTCGGTCTCTGATTGACAAGCGCAGCGGCAAGCGTGAGCTTGTGTTCTCGTCTGCTGTCATGCCGACGATGGCCTTCGTTAAGCGGGCGCGGGCAAAGTAAGCGAATCTTCAGACCCCCGAGGTCTTCAGAGACCTCGGGGGTCTTGGGCAGATGCAGGTTTCGCGGTGGAGGGTGGTCATGGCTGCACAGCCGGCGAAAGTCGGGGAGAAGAAGTATTTCGAGAGTGAGCTGATTGCCTATCTGAGTGCTTCGGGCGAGCCAGCGCGCAGCGACAACGGGCGCATGTCCGTCTACGTTGCCCGCCAGTATGGCTTCTGTCATGGCGTTATTCGCGCCATCCGCCTGGCTCTGGACACAAGCGAGAGGTATGCCGGCAAGCGTATCTATCTGCTGGGCCAGATGATCCACAACCCATACGTGAATGAACAACTACGCAATCGTGGCGTGACAATCCTTGCCATTCCCTGGGAATCACATCTGGCGGCGATCGGCGTACAGGATGTGGTCATTATCCCGGCTTTTGGCGTCTCGGCAGAGATGATGCAGCGCCTGGCAGCGATCGGCTGCACGGTAGTGGATACGACCTGCGGGGAAGTGATGTCGGTGTGGAAGCGCATCGGGCGCTACAACACGTCCGGCTTCACGACCATTATCCACGGCAAGGCCGGGCACGAGGAAACGATCGCCACCAGCTCACGGGCGCGTTCCTATCTGATGGTCAAAGACGTAAAGGAAGCGCAGATCGTGGCGGATTTCATCCGCGCCGGCGATCCTGCGCAGGGCCGCGCTCTGCTCGCTCACTTTCCCTCCGCAGCCTATTCTGATGGATTCGATCCTGCGCGTGACCTGCAGCAGGTGGGCATGGCGGCACAGACGACGATGTACTCAAGCGAGTTTCTTAAGGTATCCGAGACTATCCATAGCGCCGTGACTGATCGCTTCGGCGAGGCGGCCAATGAGCATTTTCAAGAGCTTGACACGATCTGCAGCGCCACTCAGGAACGCCAGGATGCCATTGACCAACTGGCGCGCCAGAGTGATCTTGTGCTTGTCGTGGGCGGGTACAACAGCAGCAACACAACCAATCTGGCGCATGTCGCTGCGCAATACGCTTCGGCCTATCACATTCAGGGCCCCGGCCAGCTAACTCGCACGGAGATACGCCACCAGCCCTATGGCAAGAAGGCTGACGAGACCGTGGCAAACTGGCTGCCCGACAGGCCATCTTTGAGCATTGGACTCACGGCAGGCGCTTCGACGCCCGACAGTGTGCTGGAAGAGGTTCTGCACGAGATCATGGCGCTCGCTTGACCGGAAAGCCGAACAGAGGTCTGGCACGAACACTGCCGAGAAGTCAAGGAGAGGAATGCGCGTTACAGCGTTAATTGTCGCTGCGGGTATTGGCTCGCGCATAGGCGGGCCAGTCAACAAGCATCTGCTGCTGATTGCCGGGCGACCCGTCCTGGCGCATACACTGTGCGCGTTTCAGGCCTGTCCTGCCATCGATGACATTGTGCTTGTTGCCGGGCAGGATCGGCTGGATGTGTATCAGGCGATCGCAACAGACGAGGGCATCACGAAGCTGCGCTCCATCGTGCCGGGCGGAGAGACGCGCCAGGACTCGTCGACCAACGGCCTGGCTGCCGTGGGCGACGCTGACATTGTTTGCGTCCATGACGGGGCACGTCCGCTGGTCACTCAACAGGTCATTACCGATGCTGTGCAGCAGGCAGCGCTGCATGGCGCTGCAATCGTGGCCGTGCCGGTCAAGGATACGATCAAACTGAGTACTGAGACCGGGTTTGTGCAGGAGACGCTGCAACGAGAACTGCTGTGGCAGGTACAGACGCCGCAGGCGTTCCGCACAGAGTTGCTGCGCCGGGCGCAGAGCGCGGTGCAGGGCGTGTTTGTGGGTACGGATGATTCTGTGCTTGTCGAGCGGATGGGGCTGCCGGTCAAGATCGTGCGTGGCGACTATAGCAACATCAAGATCACGACGGTGGATGATCTGGTGGTGGCCGAATACTTGTTGCAGCAGATGAAGCAGGGAGCATGTAGAGCATGATACGTATTGGACTGGGGCAGGACAGCCATGCCTTTGAACAGGACGGAAGCGCGAAGCCGCTCATTCTGGGCGGCGTTGTTTTCCCGGGCCATCCTGGACTGCTGGCCAACTCAGACGGCGACGTGGTGCTGCACGCGCTGTTCAATGCGCTGTCGCAGGCCGTCGGCAAACGCTCACTTGGCGTGTATGCCGATCCGATCTGCCGGCAGGGCGTCACGGACAGCCGGGCATACCTGCGCGTTGCTCTTGACATGGTGCGCGACGCAGGGTACACTATCAACAACGTGGGCGTGAGCATCGAAGCGCGCCGTCCAAAGATCGAGCCCATGGCAGAGCAGATGAAGCGCAGCCTGTGCGAGCTTCTTGCTGTCGCCGACGATCAGGTCGGCATCACCGCCACGACCGGCGAAGGGCTGACTGCCTTTGGCCGGGGTGAAGGGATTCAGGTCTTCGTCATTGTGAGTCTCACAAAGGAATAGCACGAACGACCATGGCTGAACTCAGCATCAATGCCTACGCCAAAATCAACCTGACCCTGGAAGTGGTGCGCCGCTTGCCGACGGGTTACCACGAGTTGCGCACCGTTTTTCAGCAGATCGAGCTCTGTGACGAACTGCTGCTGGCCGACAGTCACGGCGACGGCATCGATCTATCGTGCGATCACGCCGGACTGCCTTTGGGGCCTACTAATTTGGTGTGGCGTGCGGCGGATCTGCTGCGCCGCCGCTTCTGCCCGCAGCGCGGGGTGCGCATTGCGCTGCGCAAGCGTATCCCCGTCGGCGGAGGGCTGGCCGGCGGCAGCACGGACGCCGCGGCGACCCTGCTCGGCCTGAGCGAGCTGTGGCATCTGCATCTGCCAGAGGCTGAGTTGCTGTGCCTGGGAGCGGAGTTGGGCATGGACGTTCCCTTCTGTATCATGGGGGGGACGGCGCTAGGAACGGGGCGAGGTGAGTGTTTGCAGCCTCTGCCCTGCCTGTCGTCCTTCCCCACTGTCATAGCGCACCCGGGCGCGTCGGTGTCGACGGCTGAGGCCTACGCCAGCTTGCGCCCCGATCAGATGGGCGGCGGCGCCAGGAGCGAGGCCATGATGCACGCCATTCGCTGCGCGGACCACAAGGCTGTCGCTGCGGGACTGTATAACGTTTTCGAACAGAATATCGGCGCCCGTCTACCGGGTATCGCTCGTATCAAGTCGCGCATGCTCGACAGCGGGGCGTGGAATGCGGCATTGACCGGGTCAGGCGCATGCGTCTTTGCCCTGACCGGATCGATGGACGCGGCCCATGCCATTGCTGAGGCTGTGCGCAGCGAATTTCCACACGTATTTGTCACTCAGACGCGGGCGCCAGTGTAGCTCTGGCCCCGCTATCTTGACACTTCAAGACGTTGAACAATACTCCCCAGGGAGGGGATAGACGATGATTACGCGACGTAGAACAAAGCCACTGAGCATCGGCAATGTGACCATTGGCGGCGGCGCTCCAATTGTGGTGCAGTCTATGTGCAGCACCGACACACGCGATGTCGCCGCAACAGTGCAGCAGATCAAGGAACTGGAGGAAGCAGGCTGCGAGGTTGTGCGCGTGGCTGTGCCAACCATGGCAGCGGCGCACGCCATTCCCGAGATCAAGAGGCAGATGCGCATTCCCCTGGTGGCCGACATACACTTCGACTATGAGCTAGCCCTGGCGGCGATCGAGGGCGGCGTTGATGCGCTGCGCCTCAATCCCGGCAACATCCGCAAGCGCGAGCAGGTCGAGGCTGTCGTGCGCAAGTGCAAGGAACGGCGCATCCCGATGCGGATCGGCGTCAACGCCGGTTCTTTGCCGCCCGAAGACCCGTCTGCGGCGGCTCGCGAAGAGAAAGCCACAATGAGCGCAGAGGAGTGGATCGCCAGGCGCATGGTTGATGCTGCGCTCGGCCATATCCGTATTCTCGAAGACCTCGACTACGACACGATCAAGGTCTCGCTGAAGGCGTTCGATGTGCCGACCACCGTCGCCGCCTACCGGCTGATGGCGACGAAGGTCAACTACCCGTTCCATCTGGGTATCACCGAAGCCGGGTTGACCGAGAGCGGCTCGATCCGTTCGGCGGTGGGGTTGGGCATCCTGCTCAATGAGGGCCTGGGCGATACGGTTCGTGTCTCTCTGACCGATCATCCCCGCGAGGAAGTGCGCGTCGCCTTCGAGGTGCTGAAGGCTCTCGACTTACGCATCAAGACGCCAACGCTCATTGCCTGCCCAACCTGTGGCCGCACCGAGGTCAATCTCATCCCCATCGCCAACCAGGTGAACGAGTATCTGCGCACCGTCGGCAAGCCGATCACTGTTGCCGTCATGGGCTGCGTGGTCAACGGTCCGGGCGAGGCGCGTATGGCCGATGTGGGCATCGCTGGCGGCAGGGGTAAGGCGGTGCTTTTCCGCAAGGGCGCGGTGGTGCGTACGGTGCCCGAAAGTGAGATTGTCGCTGCTCTGATGGCGGAGATCGACAAGATCGAAGCCGAAATGGCATAAACGGAGCGCGCCCGCGAGACGCCCAGCCCCCCTTCCCCCCAACTTTGGGGGGAAGGGGGGCTGGCCATCTCGCGGGCGCATGAGGAATGAGAAGAATGGTAGATCTGGACAAACTGGATCTGACGCGGCTCGACCCCGATGACATGCTGCGGCGTGTGCGCGAGTTGCCCCGCCAGTGCGAGGACGCCTGGGACAATGCCCGGTCGCTGCAGTTGCCGGCCGGCTACGCGCATGTGACCAACATTGTGGTGCTTGGCATGGGCGGTTCGGCGATCGGCGGCGATCTGGCGCGCACGCTGGCGCAGAACGATTGCCCCGTTCCCATCACCGTTTGTCGTGAGTATGACCTGCCTGCCTACGCGACAAAGAACACGCTCGTGATCGGCTCCAGCTATTCGGGCGGTACCGAGGAAACGCTGTCGGCTTTCGCCCAGGCAGCCCGCCGCGGCTGCAAACTGATGGCGCTGACAACGGGTGGCCAGATCGCCGCCGATGCCCGCGCCTACGGCGCGCCAGTCTTGACCTTCTCGTATGCATCACAACCACGTGGGGCGCTCGGCTACGGGTTTGTGTCGCTGCTGGCGGTGCTCCACAAATTGAGCTTGATCCCTGATCCCTGCCCCGCTTTGCAGGAGGCGGTTGCTCTGATGCAGAGTGAGCAGCGCGATCTGTTGCCCGAGGTCGACAAAGAGCACAATCCCGCCAAGCAGCTGGCGCTCAAGTTCTATGATCGGCTCCCTGTGTTCTATGGCGCGGGTATTCTGTCCGAGGTGGCGCGGCGCTGGAAGGGGCAAGTGAACGAGAACGGAAAGTCCTGGGCGTTCTATGACATTATGCCTGAATTGAACCACAACTCCGTCGTCGGCTTCGAGTTGCCGGCGTCGTTGTTGCCTCATCTGCTGGTTGTCAGCCTGGAAGCTCCGGCTGACCACGTGCGCGTGGCTGTGCGGCAGAAGGTGACGCGCGATCTCCTAGAGAAGTCGGGAGTGCAGGTCGAGGTGGTGCGGGCGCAAGGGAAGAGCGCGTTGGCGCAGATGCTGTGGACAATTCATCTAGGCGATTTCGCCAGCTACTATCTGGCCGGTCTGAACAAGGTTGACCCCACGCCCGTGGCCCTGATCGCATATCTGAAGCAGAAACTGGCTGAGGCGACGTAGGCACACGGAGCGTGTGACCACGTCTAGACTACTATCACACATCAGCAAGGACGGCCTTCTTTACCGCTGAGACACCCGGTAGAGCGGGGTGAGCTTCGCAGAGAACACAGAGAAAATAAGTAAGAACTCAGTGTTCTCTGCGGTTGATTCACGCCCTCGCTGATGAAAAGTGCGGGCGTCGTATTATGTGCGACTGGCCAGCAGCAGACCGATGATCGTCTTGGCGTCGCGCACCTCGCCGGTCTCGATCATTCCGACGGCGTCGGCAAGCGGTATCCAATCAGTCGTAATATCTTCGTCGTCATCGAGCGTCGCCTCGGCAGGCTGCAAGTCTCGGGCAGCGAAGATGTGGATGTACTCGTTGCTGAAGCCGGGTGTGGTGTAGAAGCCGGCGAGCCGTTGCAGCGAGCCGGCGCTCAACCCGGTTTCCTCGGCCAGTTCGCGCCGGGCGGCCTCCTCAGGGCTTTCCCCGTCTTCCATGACCCCTGCCGGCAGTTCATACATCTCTTGCTCGACCGCCTTGCGAAACTGGCGTACAAGCAGTACGTTGCCGTCTTTGTCTAGTGGCATGACCGCCACCGCGTCGCGGCGCTCAACAATCTCACGTCGGGCCACGCCGCCATCTGCCAGTCGCACAGTATCGACGCGCAGGTTCACACCCCGCCCGAAGTAAACAAATTCCTGTGATGTTGTTATCTCATTTCCCACGAGACTCCCCCTTACCAAATCCTAAACTAATGTAACGCTACCGGCAATATTGTTTTATGAGACGCGCCCATATGACCCGAGGCAAAGCACTATTTCTCGCATTTGCCGGGCGCGCGCCATCAAGCGAGCAGATCGAGCTCGCGTAGCAGCCGCCCGTAGTGCACAAGCAACTCCACGTCGCGCCTGCCCGTCTCCATCTCGACCAGATCAGCGATCTCGAGCAGGGTGCGCTTGCCGTCTGCCCAGTACATAGCCAGATCGACGAGCGCGGTGGGCGTCGCGGCGTGCTTACGGGTGGCGGCATACCAGGCGTCGCGCTGCTGCGGGCTGAGGCGTGAGAGGTAGCTATCAAGCTCGACCGGCCCGCGCAGGCGGCGCAGCGGTGTGATCGTTTGCGCCGCTTTGTCCCACTCGTCAAGCGTGCGCTCTTCCGCATTGGGTAGCTTACGCAGCCCCGCGCGCGTTGCAATGCCGCCGGCGACCTCGCTCTGAACCGTGATCTCGTTCCAGGCGATCGTTGCCGCCTCACTCTGCAGGGGGCGTAGCGCGGAGACGATGTCGCCTCCACCCAGCCGCTCCAACCAGGCAAGGATAGCTTGCTGGCGATCGGCCAGGTAGAGCAAGCGCTTCTTGAGGCGATCGAGGTCACGGGCAATGGCCGGACCGCTGGCCGCGTCTGTCTTTGACTGCCGGATGCACGTGCTGGCGTCCTGGCCGGTACGGGCGATGCGCGTCTTGTACGCTGTTTGTGCTTCGTACGCCAGCCAGACCGACTCCTCGCCGCCGGCGCCGGCCAGGAAGGCCGCGTAGGTTGCCGCGAGCAGCCCGGCGCGACGCAGGCTGGCCGGGTCCACTTTTTCGATCGTGTCGAACGAGGTGTGATAGAAGCGATCGGGCCATTCGATCAGCATCGGGCAGGGGATGCCGACGCTTGGGGCGGAGAGGATGTAGTGATCGCTGCTGCCGTTGAACGGGGTGTTTCCATAGCGGAAGAGGGCAAAGCTCCCCAGATCGTTGAGGCCGTGCGGCTCCTGGGCCAGCGTTTCCTGAATGGCGATCGCAAGTGTGTCCACCGGCGCAGCCATCGCCTCGGGCAGTCGCTCGACCAGGAAGCTACTGCCGCACAGTTCCTGATTCTCGCCCACCATGTCCAGGTTGATGGCGGCCACCGTTTTGGCGCGGCGCTGCTCATTTTGGGCCAGGTATGCGTATGTGCCGTATATCTCAGGGGGCAGGAGGAAACAGATGGTGCGTCGTGGCCGGGGCAAGCTGCCTGAGCCGATCAGAAGCTGCAACACACGCGCCGCCTCGAGGACGACGCCGACCCCGGAGGCATTGTCGTTGGCCGATGGCTGGGGATGGCAGATGTGAGCGACAATGAGAACCTCCTCGTCTGTCTCGCCCTGAATGACAGCAGTGGGAGCGTCCATGTGGCCATCGACGAAGCGACTCTTGACGACCGCATGCAAACGGACGCTCTCGTTGCGCGCTGCCGCGGCGCGGATGGAGCGTCGCAGCTCTTCGCCCCGGCGCGGCGATAGCACAAAGCCGAAGCATTGTTTGTCCTCAGGCCGCCACCAAAATGATGTGTACTGGAGGGCTTCGGCGAGGTCGAAGGGAGGGCGCACCGGCGCCTGCTCGCGCATCCCGTCGTAGATGATACCCAGCGCGCCGCGCCGCTGCACAGCCAGGTCGTGCACGCGGCGGATGTTGTCCTTGGTCAGCACCAGCCTGCCGGCGACGTCCAGGTTGGCGTAGTCTTTCTCTTCCTGTCCATTCTCAAGCACGACTACCTCGGCCTCGATGCCGTCGGGCGCAGTGGGCGCGCTGCGTTGGATCAAAGAGAGCTTGTGCTCGCCGAAATCGGCCAGGAGACGCGCCTCCGACGCGGGCGACGCCAGGCGCAACTGCGCCTCGCTGCACTCCCACTCCTGCGGCATCAGCGCTGACCAGTAGCGGGTCTTGCCATCGCCGGCGAAGCGCAAGATCTCGCCCGTCAGGCCCAGACTGCGCAAGTAATCGTAGCAGTAGTCGGCGGCGGAGCGCAGCCCCGGGCTGGCCTGGACGCGATGATGACGGGCGATCTCTTCCACGTGGCGCAGGGCGCGCTGGCCGGAGTAGTGCTCAGACAGGAGATCAAGGATAGGTTTGAACATGTTGTCCTCGCTGGAGTCGTCTTAATTAGTAGGTCGTTCGTCCGATCGTGCGCCGTCAGTATACTGCATGTGTCGGGGATTAAACAAGGCCATGCAGGAACGTAACCAGGGCCTGTGCAAAGCCCATTGACAGCCGCAATGATGCGTAGGGTCAGGTCTGAGACCTGCCTTCCCACGACCACACGGAGCATGCGGGCAGGTCTCAGACCTGCCTTCCCACGACCACACGGAGCATGCGGGCAGGTTCAGACCTGCCCCTACTCCGATGGGCGACTTTGCACAAGCCTTGGGAACGTAATGATTCAAGGATGGGGACAGAAACACCCGGCGCGATTACCTGCGCCGGGCGTCTGACTACTGGTTACTGACGACTGCCATCTGTCTAGCGGCAATCCTGAATCACGGTGACGCTGTCGCTGCCGGCGTTGGCGACGTAGACACGGCCCGTCGCCGCGTCGAGAACGATGCCCTGTTCGGGGTTCTGTCCCACAGGTAGAGGTCCGCCCGCCAGCCATTGCCCGCTGGCGGCGTCGTAGACGTAGACGCCGCTGCTGGCCGCTGACGATGATGTCACGAAGACGTGGTTGGTCAGCGGGTTGGCGGCGACCATCCAGAGATGGGTGCCACCCGGAGGCGTGCTGGAGGTGGCGCTGCCACTCGTGGCGTCGATCGTAAAGAGCCGTCCATCGGAGATGGTCACGACGTAGAGGCGGTTCGTCGTCGGATTGATGGCGATACCATACGGATCGATGCCGCCGGGCAGCGTGATGGTCTGTGCAACGGTATTGTCGCTGCCGCGGATGACCGTGATCGAGCCAGAACCGTGATTTGTCACGTAGATGCGATTGGTGGTCGGGTTGATGGCGATGAACGATGGCTCGTCACCAGTCGTCACGGCAGCGGCGATGACCATGTTTGTCTCACCGTTGATGACGGTCACGCTGTCTCCGGCGTAGTTGGCAACGTAGATGCGGTTGGTGACCGGGTTGACGGCCACGCCGTTGGGGCCAGATCCGACGGCAATCGTGGCCACGACGACGTTCGACGTCGTGTTGATCACCGAGACGTTGTTGCTGTCGCGATTGGCCACGTAGACCATGCCGTTGACGGGGTTGTAGGCCGCGCCATTGGGGGCCAAACCGACCGCGATGGGCGACACGATACTGACGCCGTTGACGCTGTTGAGGACGCTGACCGTTCCCGGCAGACCGGGGCCGCTATGGTTGGCAATGTAGAGCTTGCCGGGCGCAGCAGCCACACCGTGCGGCTCACTCCAGGCGAGGAAGGTTGTCACGACGCCGGGTGTGCAGCTTGGCGTGGGGGTGAATGTCGGCGTCGGGCTGAACGTCGCGGTCGATGTCGGCGTGGGCAGGGGCGGGTAGCCCATGACCAACACCGGCAGGAAGAGTCGGAAGCGGAAGCGCGGCGTCGGCGTATAGGTGGCTGTCGCCGCTGTCGTCTTGGTCGCTGTGGCCGTCGCCGTCGCACTCACCGGCGGTTGCACTGTTGCCGTGGCGGATGCGGTTGCTGTCGCGCTCGGCGCGCTTGTCGGCGTCGCTGTGGCGGTTGGCGTCGATAGAGGTGTGGACGTCGCTGTTGCTGTGGGCGTGCACGGCGGAGCAATGTCGAAAGAGCGGCTCAGGGTGTTGTTCTCTTCATTACTCTCGGTGACATTCCCGAAGGGGTCTACCCAGCCCTGGCGCTCGCCCGCTCCGGGAAGTGCGTCAGCAAGGGTGAAGGTGTACGTATCGCCCGGCGCAAGCGCGTCGAGGTACCAGGTGGCTCCCGGAGTGATTTGGGCCAGGAACTGGACGACTGTCGCAAACGAATAGGCCGGGGCATTGCCCTGATTCTTGATCGTGATCTTGACGGCGGCGCCGGCGCAGTTATCTACTGTCCGTTCTGTCCACACGTTGAGGACAACCAGATCGGGCAGGCTGCCGGGAATGGTTGTGGCCGTGGCCGTGCCTGTCGCAGTCACAGTGGGTGGAATTGTGGGCGTTGCCGTATTGGCAGGCGTGGATGTGGTCGTCGGTGTTGCCGTCGCCGGCGTCACGGCGGTCGCCGTGGCTGTATTTGTTGTTGCAGTTGCTGTCGCCGTGGCGGGGATCACGGCGGTGGTTGTCGACGTAGCGCTGGGCGGCACGGCGGTTGTAGTGGCGGTTGCGGCGGGCAGCGGCGTCTGCGAGGCCGTTGCCGTTGCGGTCACTGTGGCTGAAGGAACGACGGCTGTCCTCGTGGCGGTAGGCGATGGCGTGGGCGTGCGCGTCGGCGGCAGATCGGTGGTCAGCGAGTAGCGCAGGATCATGCCCTGGTTGCCAACGGACCATCCTTCGTCCGCCGCGACCATGAACACACTGTGCAGATCGGGAGAGGTGAAGGCTGTCTGTAACGTGACGCTGTCGGTAATCCAGGCTTCGGCTACACTGTCCCAGTGCATGATGTAGGGGGACTGGTTATCTGCTTGCCGGCTGCCTACTGCCCACATGTTGCTCGCATCCAGGGCATGAATGGAGAAAAGCTCCGGCAAGATAGGCAAGGTGAGCAGCGGGTTGGTCTGGCTGATCCACGTGCTGCCGTCGAAGCGCAGCGTCGCGGCGCGTGCGCCGACAGCCCAGCCGGAGGTCTGGCTGAGCATTGCGACGGAATTGAGGCTGGCGCTGGCCGGTGATGTCACAGGCGACCAGGCGCTGCCATCATACTGTGCGATGATGCCCAGCCCGCCAGTTGCCCAGCCATGCGTGGCGTCAGTGAATGAGAGGGCGTTGATGGCTCTGCTGATACTGCCCGTGTTGGTGAAGAGACTCCACAGGCCGTCTGAATAGTGGTAGAATGTGCCGCTCCCGCCCGCGGCCCATCCGTCAGTTGCCGAAAGCATGGTGACGGCGTTGAGGGCGACGCTGATGGCGGCGTCGGTGGCATCGTTTTCCCAGACGCCGGCGCTGTACTTGAGAATCGTGCCGCTGTTGCCGACGGCCCATCCAAGGTCGGGTGACACAAAGTAGACGCCGTAGAGATCGCTTGCAAAGACATAGTTTGGCGTTGCATCGCTCCAGACGCCCTCCAGGTAGTGCAGAATCACAGGCGCTCCGTTCGTGCCGCCGACAGCCCATCCTTCGTTGGCGGACAGCATGAACAGGCTGTAGAGATCGCGATCGGTGGGGGGAGAGATTGTAAATTGCCGCCAGACGGGCGTTGCGGCCGGGCTGGCATTGAGTGCAACGGGCGCGGTCTGCGCCCACGCCGGGCTGAATGCCCCGATCGCTGCGACGGCGAGCAGGACAACGGTGATCAGGAGTGCAGGCAGGGTCTTCAAGGCCACATACCTCCTATGGATGAACGAGTGCCCATTCCCATAAACGCATAAACGCTACCACTCCGATGTGCGATACGGTCAGAAGCGGCCGGCGGCTGCTTCGGGCGCGCTCCGCACAATGTCTGTGCACAAGCCGCAAGGCGCGGCTACAGAAGGGGGATGACTCCCTGCCACTACATGTAGAGACGGAAAGGGGAGAGTAAACGTTAGGGGGATCTACCCTACCTTCTTATCCCATTCAAGGAGGACGTTGGCGCGTGTGAGGAGGGCCGGCTTCTTCTCGCGGCGGATAACCGCGGCGTCGATGACGCACTTACGAACATCGCCGCGCGATGGCACTTCGTACATCACGTCCAGGAGCACGCTCTCGATGATCGTGCGCAGGCCGCGCGCGCCGGTCTTGAGCTGCATGGCCATCTCGGCGGCGAGCGATAGTGCATCGTCGCTAAAGACAAGCTCGACCTGATCCATTTGCAGGAACTTCTGGTATTGCTTGATCAATGCATTCTTGGGCTCGGTCAGCACGCGGATCAACGCCGCCCGGTCGAGCGGCTCGACGCTCACCATGACGGGCAAGCGGCCCACAAACTCGGGAATCATGCCGTACCTGAGCAAGTCCTCGGCCGCCAATTGCCGCAGCAGGTCCGCCGCTGTGAGCACGGGGTGCAGATGACTCTCGCTGCCGAAGCCCATCGTCTTCTTGCTGCCGACGCGCTCGCCCACAATCTTGTCCAGGCCATCAAATGTGCCGCCGCAGAAAAACAGGGTGTTGGGGGGGTGGCCCGGGTTGAATCCCTGTGTGGGGGGTTGGGGCCACCCCTGGGGGGGAACGTGGGCGGTTGGGCCTTCGAGGTTCTTGGGCAGGCCTGGTTGCACGCCTTCGCCGGAGAAATCGCGTGACAGCGACGGCCATTGGCATTTGCGCGCGATCTTGTCGATCTCGTCGATGTAGACAATACCGCGTTCGCAGCGCTGCACATCGCCGTCGGCTGCCTGAAGCAGGCGCAGCAGGATGTTTTCCACGTCCTCGCCGACGTAGCCGGCTTCGGTGAGCGACGTGGCGTCAGCAATGGCAAAGGGAACATCGAGGATGCGCGCCAATGTTTCGGCGAGCAGTGTCTTGCCGCAGCCCGTAGGGCCGACAAGCAGCACGTTGGATTTTCGCAGCTCGATATCGTTGCCCTTGGCGCCCAGGGTCACGCGCTTGTAGTGGTTGTAGACGGCCACTGAGAGGACTTTCTTGGCGCGTTCCTGGCCGACGACATACTGGTTGAGCCGTTCGTAGATGCTGGCCGGGGTGGGGACGTGGGCAACGGTTGAGAATGCCTGGGGGCGCTGTGCAGGCGCGTCCTCGGCGTCGATGATCTGCTTACAGAGGTTGACGCATTCGTCGCAAATGTAGACGCCATTGGGACCGGCGACAAGGCGTTTGATCTGGTCCTGGTCTTTGCTGCAGAATGAACAGCGGTAGACCCCGTCACCATCTCCATACGTTGACATGAGCGATACTCCGTGTTGGTTCGCCGCGATAGTATGCAGCGCACAATATCACAACTCTGCATACTATCACGACGAAGGACACACCTATTTGTTATCGCTTGTGAGCACCTGGTCGACGATACCGTACTTGACCGCTTCTTCGGCGTTCATGTAGAAGTTGCGATCCGTATCCTGGATGATACGCTCCTCGGTCTGGCCGGTGTGCTTGCTCAGGATGCCGTTGAGCATCTTGCGCAGGCGCAGAATCTCACGCGCCTGGATTTCGATGTCAACGGCCTGTCCCTGCACGCCGCCCAGGGGTTGGTGAATGTGAATTGTCGAGTGGGGCAGGGCGTAGCGCTTGCCCTTGGCGCCGGAGGCCAGCAACACCGTGCCCATGCTGGCCGTGATGCCGACGGCATGGGTCGCCACCTGGGGCCGGATGAGTTGCATGGTGTCGTAGATGGCCAGGCCGGCGGTGATGACGCCGCCGGGGCTATTGATGTACATATTGATGTCGCGATCAGGGTCCTCGCGATCAAGGAAGAGCAATTGGGCAACGATCACGTTGGCGACCTGGTCGTCGATCGGCGTGCCCAGGAAGATGATGCGCTCGCGCAAGAGCAGTGAGTAGATGTCGAAGGCTCGCTCACCGCGGCCCGACGACTCGATAACCATCGGGATCAGGCTGCTTGGAACAGTTTGGTCTGACATTTTCGTCAAATCCCTCCAGGGAAAGAGCACACGAACTCTGGCGGCGGCTTGCACCGCCCACAAGGTAACTCTTCACGGATGTCTCATGCTAGAACTACTGCCGCATTTTTCGCCCGCCAGGGTGTGAATCCACCGCGGAGACGCAGAGGGCACTGAGAAAAAGCACAGAAAACCATCAAAACCTCTGCGATCTCTGCGTCTCTGCGGTGAGACAACGCTGTCAGACGGGCGGCTAGTGTGTTGCAATAACGATCTTGGGCGTCTCTTCGTTGCTTGCGGCCGCCTCATCACTGCTGACAATGGAGTCAGTCGGCGACGGCATGGCCGTGCTCGTGGAAATCGCGACCGCTTCCTGGCCCTCGGTGACCCTGGCGATCAGGTTATCGAAGAGGGCTTTTGAAAACAGGCTCTTCTTGATGCGGTCGTGCATCTCGTTGGTGCTCAGATCGCGCCGCGCAGTAGCCCGGTCCGCCTGGAGAGCGACGATGCGATCGATCTCAGCATGCACGGCGCCATCTTCGACAACGATGCCTTCGGCGCGACCGAGTTCTTCGACCAGCAGGTAGTTGCGGATGCGCTTTTCGGCGTCGGGTCGCAGATCAGCGCGCATCTGCTCCATCGTCATCTTGGTGATCTGGAGGTAGAGCTCCATCTCGATGCCGCGCGACTTCATGTACTCGGCGCGATCGGCGTACATGCTATCGATCTGTTGCTCCGTCATGACATCGGGGAACTCCACGTTGGATACGGCTGCGATTTCGTCAAGAACCTTGTTCTCCATGCGGCCGCGGGCTGCGTCCTGGCGCGAATTGAGCAGCGAGGCGCGCACGCGCTCGGTCAGGGCGGCAACGTCGTCGCTATTGATGGTCTTGGCGAAGGCGTCATCCAGTGCGGGAACGACTTTCTCCTTAATCTCATGCACCGTGACAACGGGCGAACCCGTGGCGCCAGCCATTTCTTTGTTTGGCGCGTCATCGGGTACCTGGACGGTGAATTCCTTCTCGACTCCTGGTTCCATATCGATCAGGCGCATGGCAAAACCGGGCACGATGAAGTTAGCATTCTCGTCGATAACCAGACTATAGTTTTCGGGTAGAACGATCGGCTGCGCGCCGATGACGCCGTGCGCCGTGACCGTGACCATGTCACCCTTGCGCAGCGGGCGGTGCTCGACGGGCTGCCACTGGGCCTGCTCTGCGCGCAGCTTGTCCAGCGTCTCCGTGACATCGCTGTCTGCAACAGTGATCAGCTCGGGGGCGATGCGGATATTGCTGTAGTCGCCGATCGTCGCCGTTGGTTGGTGGGTGAGCGTGATTTCAAAGATGAGCGGGTTGTGCTGGGTGACCTTGACTCTGGGACTGTCAAAGAGGGGGGTGTCTTTGAACTGGCCGGTGAGCAGCTCTTGCCAGATTTCGTCCATCAGGTGCGTCTCGACATCCTCTTCGACAACCTTAGGATTGACATAACGCTCAACGATGTTGCGCGGCGCCTTGCCCTTGCGGAAACCCGGGATGACGGCTGCGCGTGCGACACGGCGGAAAGCTTCTTCTTTTGCCTTGACGACGCGCTCCGCATCGACTTCTACCGTCACCTGTGACTGGCTGTGGGGCAGGGTCTCAACTGTGACGTTCATGTGTCCTCATTTGGAGTCCGAGAGTGCAGACCGTCCGCCCGGGCACGGTGATCGGGCGGCGGCGGCCGCCCCTGCTCTTTGGGACTCATGTATTCTTGGTGGGCGGTGAGAGACTCGAACTCTCACGGATTGCTCCAACGGATCCTAAGTCCGTCCTGTCTGCCAATTCCAGCAACCGCCCGCGCCTGTAGCGCGCCCTGCATTGTAGCATAGGGATAGACAAAAGGCAATGGCTGAGGCGACTCTAAGAATATCTCTGGTCACAAACGGAAGCCTCTGCGAGGTTGGTGCTGCCAGCCTCGCAGAGGCTTCCGCTTCCTGAGTGAGGAGCTTTAGCTCCGGCATGATCCGCCGTTCCGGCTCCATCGCTACTGGATGATGATTGGCGAGGGCATGCCATAGAAATAATCGGTATCGTAGGTAAATGCCATATCCCCGCTGCCCGTGAATCTGATGTTGTCGGCAATCAATTGGGCCTTACCACCCATCGTACCGGTCCCGTTGACAGTCAGTTTGGCCTTCGGAAAGTAGGCTGTACCGCTCAAGAGGTCGCCGCTGCCCGATATGTTGTTCTCTTTGGTGTTATTGCGATCCTGGAAGAAGGTGAGGTTGCGGTAGGGGCCGCTGGTCATCGGTGTGACGTGCATGTTGCTGCTGCCGTTGAGGTTGAGGCCCGCGTAGCTGCCTGCTCCCGTCGGGTAGGTGGGGTCGTTTGTCAAGTAGAAAAACACGCCATCAGCAACAATCTGGCCGGAGCCGCCCAGCGTCAGTTCTCCTCCGGCGATGATGTAGATGCCCGGGCGCAAGGTAAGCAGGCCGCTGCCGGTCATTTTAATGCCGCCATAGTAGACGCCCGGGTCCAGCGTCCTGCTGCTCGAACCGGTGATGTTCAAGGTGCTGGGGACAGTGGCAGTGCCATTGCGCACCGGGTAGCTGCCTATGTTCGGCGGCTGGACGGAAGCCAGGGGGTCGGGGAGCGGCGATACACCCGTCAAAGGAGTCGGTTGAATTTCTCCACTGCCAACCTTGCGTACCCCACCCGAGACGAAAATGCCGCCGCTGCGTGTGGCAAACATACCCGGACCAGTCACGCCGATTTCGCCGCTTCCGGTAAAGTCCAGGGCATTGGAGCAGGACGAGTTGACCTGGATGCCTCCACCCTCTGCAGTGATAGAGCCCGAGCCAGAGAAAGCCAGCCCGGGACACGTCGACGTTCCCAAAGCAAGGATGACGGCGTTGCCTCCGCCCAGGCGCAGGGCGCCTTTGGCC
>CAYOEZ010000017.1:32688-37305 GCA_964402955.1 uncultured Ktedonobacterales bacterium
ACGGCTGCGTCGGCTGCATTCTGCATGTAGCGGCGGTAGCTGTAGGCCATGCCCCCGTCAACAACGAGGCTGACAATGCCGAGCAGAACAAAGAGGAATAACACAGTGAGGGGTAGTGCTTGCCCTTTCTCACGAGGGTATACCAGTCTCCTGATCATCGCTGACCTCCACACCGCTTCGACCAGACACAGAATGCGCCTGGCCACAACAGGAAAACAAAACCCACCTCAACAGTGTGAGCCGGGTTGCTGTGCTATCGTCGCCGTCGTTGCCTGCCCGCACATATGTGCCGGCCGGATGTCATAGTGCGTGCTGATCTCGCGACGAAAAGTGCATTACCCCCTGGGTTGAGATTGGGTGTATAGTAGCATAAAATCCGCTATCTGTCAATAGGCCCATGCCCATTTAAAGAAGCAATCGTGTGCGCTGCTCCTGCGCCTGATTGTACATGTCCGCTCCACGCCCCAAGGACGACCAGCAGTCGCGCCGGCGCTGCTATTCGTCGTTGCAGCAGATGACTTGCGCGATCCGGGCCATTTCTTCTTGACTTTGCGCCATCTCAATAGTATACTGGTAAGCGAAAATGGTCCTGTGCCTGATGTGGGGATGGCTGGCAGACGTGTGGGCACTGTGCGAAAAGCGCTCCAGCTCACTGAGTGGTGGCCAGGCTCGTGCCTGGCCTGAAGACGAGATATTGGCGATGCGAATCTGCCCCGGTGCGCGCTGAGTCCGGAGACTACAATGAATCTGATTGTCGCTCACAGCGGACTCTCGCGATCTCTCCGACTATTCCTTGCCTTCACTTTGGTGGTTAGCTTCTGGCTGACCATACTTCGTGCGCGCCCCGTGTTTGCTGCCGAGCAGTTTACGGACATTGCCGCCTCTCTGGAGGGCGTGGAACGCGGTCAGGTCAGTTGGGGCGACTATGACAATGATGGTTGGCTTGATCTCCTCGTTCTCGGCTGCTATGGGCAAGATTGCGACACCGGTGCGACCCTGCTGATCTACCGCAACAACGGCGACAACACCTTCAGCAATATACATGCCGTTCTGCCCGTTGTCTTTTTTGGCGCGGCCGCCTGGGGCGACTATGACAACAATGGCGCCCTTGATCTGGTGATTACGGGCGGAACCTATTCCGTCCCCATTGCAGAAATCTATCAGAACGATGGGGCAGGAGTTTTCCACGATATCATCGCCGGCCTGCCCGGCCTGCGCATGGGGTCAGTCGCCTGGGCCGATTACAACAACGACGGCTATCTTGATCTTGTGCTGTCGGGAGACACGGGCGCCTCCACCTACGTGACGGTGATCTATCGCAACAATGGCAATGGCACGTTCACCGACATCCTCGCCGGACTGCCCGGCGTCTACGAGAGCTCGCTGGCCTGGGGCGACTACGACCGGGACGGTCTCAAGGACTTGTTGGTCGTAGGGAACATGGTCGGACCTGTCCCCATCAGCCGTCTGTATCACAACAACGGTGACGACACCTTTTCCCTTGTTGGGGCTGGTCTGGATGGAGTGGGCTTTGGCTCCGGCGCCTGGGGAGACTACGACAACGACGGGGAGCTTGATATCCTCCTCACCGGAGTAGGCAGTGCAGGCGCCCTCTCCAAAATCTACCACAATGCTGGCGGCGTCTTCACGGCGATTGCTGCCTCTCTTCCTGCCGTTTCCTACGGTCGTGGCATCTGGGGCGACTACGACAATGATGGTTTGCTGGATGTTCTTCTCACAGGTCAGAGCGGCTCTGCGCGACTTACTCGCTTGTTTCGCAACTATCCTGCCGGCACGTTCACCTACGTCCCGTCGGCGCTGCCTGATGTGGACTACAGTTCGGCAGCTTTCGCTGACTATGACAAGGACGGCAAGCTCGATGTCGCCATCATGGGCTGGACAGGCGCCACCAACCAGACCGGCATCTACCACAACGACTTCACGGTTGCTGCGCCCAATGCGCCCCCCGTCGCTCCGGCTGGCCTCGTTCTTACGATGACCGGCACGCTGTTCGATATGAGCTGGACTGCTGCAAGCGATGACACCACTCCACCCGGCGCGCTGAACTACAATCTGGTCGTCAGCACCGAGCCGTCGTGGGGCGACATCGTTTCGCCGATGTCGTGCAGCGTGGCCGGCTGTGGCGGCAACGGCTGGCGGCTTGTGCCGCAGCCTGGCAATGCCGGGCAGATGCTGACGGCGACGCTCCACTTGACCCTGCCGACAGGAGTGTACTTCTGGCGTGTGCAGGCGATTGACAATGGCTTCAGTGGAGGGCCGTTTACTGGCGCCGCGGAGATCATCGTCTGGCCTGACACGCGCACGCCGCAACCATCGCCGATCAATACGCGCACCGCGACACTGACCTGGACGGCCACCGCCACCGGGACGCCCACCGAAACGCCGGCGCCGACGGAGACGCCGACCGTCACGCCCACGCCGACAGAGACAGCCACGCCGACGCAGACAGGCACGGCCACGCCCACGGCTACGCCCACGGCGACCGCTACGGCCACCCCGACCGCAACCGAGACCGGCACGGCCACGCCAACGGCAACATACACGCCGACGGCCACGCCAACCGACACGGCTACTCCCACCTTCACGCCATCGCTCACGCCAACTGCCACGGCGACAGCGACGCATACAGAGACAGGCACAGCTACGCCGACGGCCACGGCAACTGAGACGGCTACTCCCACCAATACGCCATCGCTCACGCCAACTGCCACGGCGACAGCGACAGACACGCCCACCGCGACGGCAACCGCAACTCATACTGCGACGAACACAGCGACTGCCACGGCGACAGACACATACACGGCCACGCCGACTCCTACCGTCACCGGTTCGGCGACGCCAACCGAAACAGGCACGCCGACGCTCACCGCCACAGCCAGCGCGACCGGCACTCCCACTGAAACGGGGACGGCTACCGCCACGGCCACCAGCAGCGGAACGTCCACCATCACACAGACGCCAACCGAGACGGCCACACGCACCGCGACAGTGACGGCCACGGCAACGCCAACGTGGACCAACACGCCAACTTCAACCGGAACGGCGACAGTTACACAGACGCCAACGAATACGGGTACACCAACCCTGACGCTGACGCCAACCCATACAGCAACGCCAACCGAGACATTCACCCCAACGTCGACGCCGACTGTCACGAACACGCCGCAAGGAACCAAGACTGGCCTGGCGACTGCAACCGGCACGAGGACCATGACGCGCACCGTGACCAACACCAAGACACCGTTTGCCACCGTCACGCCCGCGCCGCAAGGCACAGCAACGGAGACGCCTGTATGGTTCAAGTCGCCCACGCCGACCCAGGCCGGAGCGATAGCCACCAGTACGTTCACGCCGCTGGCAACCGCGACCGCTACACCCCAAGTGGTCAGTGGGCTCTATGTCATGCTCCTGCCCGTCATTGTCATTGACCAGCCTTTCACGCCGACGCCCACTTGTTCGGCCACGCGCACGCCGGTGTTTGCGCCGCCGACGCCGACGATGACGCCGGGGCAGCCTGCTGTGGTGGCGACCGTTATCGTGCCCAATGGTATGCGTGGGCCTAATGCTCTGGTTATCGATCGCGCCAGCAACACGCTGTGGGGGCTTAGCCGCAACACGGGCGATGCCTATCCGGTGTCACTGGACACGCTGCGGGCCTCGACTCCCGTCCATGTCGGCTCACAGCCCTTCGGCGCCGATGTGCTCAATGGCCTGCTCTACGTGGCCAACTTCCAATCGGGCATGGTGGCGCGTATCAATACCGCCACGCGATCGCGCGTTCTGCCTGACATCGCTGTTGGCGACGAGCCAAGCTGGGTCGGCGGCGACCCGCGCACGGGGCGCGTGTGGGTTGCGCTGCATCGCGGCAGCGGCGTTTCGGCTGTCCTGTACGCCAGTGTTTGGAAAAAGATCTACACCGGGCCGGGCGCCTTTGCCGTCGTGGTTGACCCCGCGCGCCGCCAGGTCTACGTCGGCAATCGAGATTCCAAGAATGTGACGGTCCTGGACGCCGATAGCGGCAACCGTATCCGCACGCTCGAGCCAGGCGGCTCGCCATTCGGCATGGCCATCAACGATGCAACTGGTACGCTCTATGTGCTGCACGGAGCGGCGGGCGGCGGCTGCCCAGTGACGCGCCTGGCCATTTATGATCCGAGCGGCAGACCGCTGCGCGACGTTGCGGTGGGCGACTCCTGCGCTGGCGGCTGGATTGACGTCAACCCGAACAACGGGCGCGTCTATGTTGCGGCAATGGCGCGCAATGAGGTGTGGGTGCTGGAATCGAATGGCGATGTGCGCACCATCCTTGACGCCGCCGACGGCATCGGTCGCCAACCACTGGGTCTGGTCGTCGATCCGCCAACTGCACGCGTGTTTGTGGGCAACTACGGCGACAATTCGATTTCGGTTATCTACGACCCATAGGTCAATCGTGCGATGCAGCTATCGGGCTGCTCCCCTGCCAGCAAAACACGCCTTGCGAGCTGCTCAGCAAGGCGTGTTTGTATGTCAGGGCGCGTCGTGCGTCACTCTGACCGCCATCGAGTGTATTACTCTATGAGTGCATCCACACTGTGGGGGTGCACAGATGGCGGG
>CAYOEZ010000018.1:0-13042 GCA_964402955.1 uncultured Ktedonobacterales bacterium
GGAACTCCTCGAGCAGGGGCGAACATCCGCGATGGATGATTTGTCTCTGACTCAGAAAACGATGTGGCGGAGAGGGTGGGATTCGAACCCACGGAGCTTGTGGCTCACGCGTTTTCGAGACGCGCTCCATCAACCACTCGGACACCTCTCCGCGTCCATGCGCCGTGGCGGCAAGTCGCGTGACCTGCCATCCCATTCGGTGCGCGTGCAATTATAACACATCGCCACCCTGCAAGACAAGAGCCTGCGCAGCCAAATCCAGGGCTTGGGTGAAGCCGCACGCCTATCCGTAGCGGCAGGTCTGAGACCTGCCCGCCTGCCCCATATGGACGTGGGAAGGCAGGTTTCAGACCTGCCGCTACGCTACGGATCATGGCTCTGTTCACGGTCGCGTGCAGACCGTCAGGCGCATGTCGTCCACCGCCATCCACGATCGCCGGCCATCGCCGTCATTATACGTATTGACGTAGATCACAACATCCTGGCCGGCGTAGCCGCTAAGATCGAAGCGCCACGGCTGCCATGAGCGATCCGTGGCCAGCCCGCGCTGCAAGACCCGCAGCAGACGATAGGCAGGAGTAAGCAAGAGCATTTCTTGACGGTCGCCTGCGCTGTCCTGCGTGCCACGCCAGACCTGAGCTGTGAGTACGGCAGTGGCGTTAGCAGGGATGCGCAGGCGCTGGTAGGCAGACGAATAGCTGCGCACATCACGCAGCGCCGGGGCGTTGCCCAGATACAGGCTGCGTGCACCAGAGAAGACCGGCGTCGTTGCGTAGGCAGATCGCCGCGGCGTGCTGCCAATTGCCCAGCCAGCCTGCGTTTCCATGTCGCCATTGACGAGAATATCGCTGCACGTGGCTGCGCCGGGCGTAGGGGTGACGGTAGCCGTGGCGGTGGCGGTAGCTTCTGGCGTAGCCGATGCTGTCGGCGTGGCAGCGGGCGGAGCGCCCATGCCGGCCAACTCGGCGACGGTCGCCAGGGCTGCCCGCGTGTAGCGCGCCACGTAGTCCAGACGCACGCGGCTGAGCAGGTCACCCGTGTTGTGATAATAAGGGTTGCGATCGGCCGCCCGGCTGTCGGCAAAGAAGTTCTCGATCGCCATGAATGCCGGGTAACCCTGATCCCAGAACGATGAATGGTCAGAGAAACGGCTGGCGCTGCCTTGCTTCAACTCGGCCGTCAGCCCCGTGCCATAGCGAACGTTGGCATCGATGAAGGCGTTGGCCAGAGCCACAGAGTTGGCGCGCGTTCCGCTGTGCAACTCGATGACGCGGTCGCCGTTTCCATCCCAGCCAATCATGTCCAGGTCAATGTAGCCCATCACCTGCGCTCCCGCGCTATTCAGGCGGGAGGCGTAGCTCTTGCTCCCCCACATGCCCTGTTCCTCGCCCGAGAAGGCGACGAACCTGATCGTGTCGCTGAATTGATAGTGACGCAGAATGTCGGCGATCAACATCATGGCAGCAACACCGGAGGCATTGTCGTCGGCGCCGGGAGCGCGCGTGTAAGGGCTTTGTGACGTGTTGTCGAAGTGTCCCCCGATCAGCCAGATGTTATTGGGGTTACGCACACCGGGCAAGTCGGCAATGACGTTGCTTCCACTGTAGCGGCCATAGGTCCAGCCAACATCAGCAACCTGTAGGTTAAGCGAGCGAAAGTATTCGTGGATGTAATTTCTGGCGTTCGTGACACCGATGGAGAATGTGTAGCGCGTGAGCAACGTCACTCTACCGTCGGGGACAATGACCGGCTGCTCGCCGCTGAGTTTGGCGATAAGCGTGGACAGCTTATCTGCCGTCACAGCGGGCAGCAGTGCGGCGATATCCGGATTAGCGCCAGTCGATGGCCTGACAAGCGCCACGGAAAGAACACGCTCCTGCAGGTGAATGGCCGCTCCGCTGAGCAGTTGCACGTGAATGCCGCCTGCTGACAGCGCATCCAGCGCGCTGCGCTCCCGGATGACCGGCACAGCCAGGAGAAGCACCGTATCGTCGGTATAAACGATGGCGCCAACGCGCTGCGCCGCTGCGCGAGCGCCCTCTGCGACCGTATCCAGGAAATAGTACACCTTGCCGCGTGTGTTCGCATCGAGCAGCCTGGCAGCGAAGCTGTGCGCTTCGGCGTAGGCAAGCGCCTGCTTTGCGCCGCTGGCAATGTACTGGTTCGTCTGAGCGTCGCCCACGACGGCATGAAGGGTGAACGGGGGCGCGCTCAGCGCGGCCAACTGGCCCGGCGCAGCGCTAATGAGGAGAAGCTGCGGCCCGAGCGCGCTGCTGACGACCCCGGGCCCGCTGACGCCGGCAATGACGGGCGCTGCGGCCAGCAGAATGGCAAGCACCGCCATGATTGAAATGAGAACGACACGCGGACGGTTAGCCATAAACACCCCCTATGTTCTGTGACAATTGTAGACACAAGGCAGCGCCGTCATGCCTCAGATTAGTAAGGAATCGTCTGCGGCCCCTCGGGCAAGACGCACGCTGTGCTGGCCGGGCCATAGTGCTCCAGCAGCGAGCATAACGTAGCGCTTACATCCTGGCAGGGCGCCGCCAGGCACGCCCGCACATCGTCGGGGCTGAGGCGCTCGTTCTTGAGGTAGACGGTTGCCTTCTGCAGGACCTGCGCGTAGAGCAGCACCTGCCACTGATCCATGCCCGCGAAGGCGCCGCTCATGACGCCATCGATGATCTCGCCGGGCATCGTCACGCTGCGCAGAATCGACTCCATGCGGCTGCCATAAGGGATGCCATCCCAACACTCGGCGGCGGCAATAATGGCGCCGCCGCGCTTGACAAGAGGGGCTGCGGCGGTGAGACCTTTGACGGTCTGGTAATAGTTGAGGTCCAGAGGATAGCCGCTGTTGGTCGTCACCACGACATCATACTGCCGTGCGACCTTGACCATCGCCGTCTCGCGCACGAACTGAGCGCCGCGCTCATAGGCTGCATCCATCTCCCCCGCATATACAGACGTGATTTGCTTGTTCTTGTTAACGGTGACATTGACCATAAACGTCGGCTTTGCCATGAGGACGGACTCGTGGATTTCCTCCCACAGCGGGTTGCCGTGCGTGACGCCGTAGGTGGCGCGGGGGCTGAGCAAGTGGGCCGGGCTGTGGTTGGCGATAATCGTATCCATGCTAGCCAGGCCGGGCAAAATGCCCTTCGGCCCGCCGCTGATGCCGGCAAAAAGGTGCGGCTCCATCAATCCGCTGACAATGCGCACCGAGCACTTCAGAAAGTCGCTAACGAAGCGGATCGTGTTGCCGTCCTTGCTCCGCCCCACCGTCGTGAAAGCGTCGTTATCGCGGCAGTCGGTCTGCGAGACGGTGTAGCGCCCGGCCAGATCGCCCAGCACACTCTGCACCTCGGCGTCAGTCATCTTGCGGTGCGTGCCCAGGCCAACGAAAATGGTGATGTTCTTAGCCTGCGTTTGCGGCAGCTCGCTGACAATGGCCTGCACGACGTCGGCGGTGGGCATAGGCCGCGTCAGATCGCTGATGACGATGCCGACCGTATCGTGCGGGCCGACAAGCTCGCGCAGCGGCTTGCTGGCGATGGGCGACGCCAGCGCCTGGCGCAGCGCGCTCTGCGGGTCGGACAACGCCGCCACAAAGCGCGGCTCGATCACCGTCGTGCGGTCTTGTGGGACGTCAATGTCTAGTCCTGTCTTGCCGTATGCGAGATGAACGATCACAAGCGATCTCCTGATGTTGTTTTTGCCTTCTCCAATTGTGCTACACTCCATTCTACCCGTTTTGCGGCGCACATGCAACGTTCGCCTGACAAACAAAAACGGGGCAGGTCACCGACCCGCCCCGATACCCGCTTCCCGATACCCGGCTCCCGGCCCTACTTCGGGAACAGCCAGGGAATCGCCAGCAGCAGGAAGAGCGCCCACACGGCGTAGCCGATCATGCCCAGGCGGCAGGTACGCCAGATGGCGGCGAGCCAGCCGGTAGTCGTCGCCCACGCCTGGCCATAGAGCAGATGCACCAGGATGGCGAGATTGATCACATTCCAGCCGATGATGGTCAGCCGGTTGATTGTCAGTCCCCCGATCGAGGTGCGGTAAACCGTCGCCGAGAGCGCATAGATGCTCACCAGCACGGTCAGCGCCGCCACTGCGACGATGCCTCGCCGCAACCACGCCAGCACATCACCGGAGACGCCCGTCGCGGCGACCGGTGTGGCGAAGATCAGCAGCGCCATCACGGCGAAGAGCATACCATTGTAGATAATCAGGACGTCGCGCTGCTCAAAGGGCTTCCAGAAGTTGAAGGGGATGGCGACGACGTAGACAATGCCCACCAGCAATGTCAGCGGCAGGAAGAAACGGCCCAGCGTGGCAATGAGCCTGCTCATGCCGCCCTCGAAGTTCTGTGCAATGGGGGCAAAACGCGCATCGTAGACCGTCGCCACAGCCAGCACAGGAATCAGCCCGGCCGCCAGCCCCGCGCCCAGCCGCGCCAGCTCGTCGGGGAATGTGACCCCAATCGCCTGAAAGATGCCCACCGTCACCCCGAGGAATACCCCGGTAGCCCCGGCAATGATGCCTCCTGTGACCACAGCCTCCATCGACTTGATCAGGAAGGCGAAGCGGTTCTGGTCGTCCGATCCCCATCCGGCAACGACCAGACCGACTGCAACCAACGCCGCCAGCGGCAGGTGCATGGCGCCAAGGACCTGGTAATCGAGGCGAGCCGAGTCACTGAGCCACGTGACATAGAAGCCCACGGCCATGATGGCAACGCTAATAGCCAGGGCACGTCGCATCAACTCATTGCCCGCCATACCGAAGACCACCAGGGCGATAATAGCGATGGCTGCCAGGGGCGCCCACAGGTAGACGAGATACGGAGCGTTGCCGGGGCTTGAGGCGAACAGGCTTTCCAACAGCAGGAAATAGAAGACGACACCCAGCAGGAGACCCAGGGGAACCGCGAGCTGCCAGTGAATGCGCCAGCTATGCGCAGCGGGTGTGTGCCCTTCCGCCTGCGCCGGCTGTAATCGATAGTACCAGGCTGCCAACACAGGATCGTCGGGCGACTCTCCGTGCAGCCGCGCCACCTCCGCTGCCCATGCCGACTCTTCGCCCGCGCGCACCGCGCGCCGGTACAACTCTTCCATCTGTCGTGGATCACGCAGCGCGGCCGCGATGTCTGGTGTTTCGCTCATTTTTCCACCCTCCATATCTAGTATAGCACAATGGCGTTCCTGCACAATAGATAGTCTAGCACAATCCTACTGCCAGAAACTGTCAGGTCGCTGTCTATTGCTCTCAGATAGGAGATAGAAAAGGCTTCCGCCGTTCCCGCAACGGCGGAAGCCTTGCGATCGAATCGGACTATACCGATGCCAGGATGAAACAGACATGGAAAGCGAACGTACGAAAAACCGGACGATCCGCAGATGTGTGTTGTTCCCACCATAGTAGCAGTTTAGAAGACGCGCAGCACCTGGTAGACGCCGATGCCGGCTGCGAAGGCGATGACTGTGAGCAGCAGCATGTTCGCCAACGTCCAGCGCCAGGAATTCGTCTCTTGCCGGATGGCCGCCACCGTCGCCACGCAGGGGATAAACAACATCTGCACCACCAGAAACGCCAACGCTGACGCGGGGCTGAGAATGGCCGGCAGCGCAGCAGCCAGCCCGCTCTCTCCGCTTCCCACCAGGACCCCCAGCGTTGCGACCGAGTTCTCCTTGGCAACAAACGACGCCAGGAGCGCAACCAGCACGCGCCAGTCCATCCCCATCGCCGCGCCGAGTGGCGCCAACACACGGCCCATGCCGGCCAGCCAGCTTGTTTCAAGCGATCCATTGGGCAGCCAGCCCAACACCCAGATGACAACTGAGAAAGCCAGGATGAGCGTGCCCGCCCGCTGCACAAACAACAGGCAGCGCTGCCACACAAGCAAGGCAATGCTGCGCAGGTGCGGGCGATGGTAGAGGGGAAGCTCCATAATAAAGGCGACCGGCTCGCCACGCGCCACCGTCTTGCTCACCACCATCCCTACCAGGCCAAGGACAAACAGACTGACCATGATCAGTCCCCAAGAGACGAGCGTGGCCGCGGCGCCAAAGAAGAGCGGCGCAATGAACGCCACCACAGCCATGCGCCCGGTGCAGGGCACCAGCGGCGCCAGCAGAATCGTCAGGAGACGCGCCCGTGGCTCCTCGATGATGCGTGCGCCCTGCACTGCCGGCACATTGCAGCCAAAACCGAGGAATAGAGGGAGAAATGACTTACCGTGCAAGCCCATGGGGTGCATAAAACGATCCATAACATATGCCGCCCGCGCCATGTAGCCCACATCTTCCAGCACGGCCATGGCGGCAAAGAAGACCACAAGAATGGGCAGAAACGTCAGCACGGTGCCCGCCCCGCCGATGCCGCCGCTCACCAGCAGACCCGACAGCCAGGCCGGAGCCGCAGAAAGGCCGTCTGTCACAGCGCTCGCCAGGCCGCCGACAACGGCTTTGTTCAGCCAGGCCTGCAGCGGAGCGCCCAGCGTGTAGGTCAGGCCGAAGATGATCGCCAACATCACCGCGAGCAGGCCCAGCCCCCACACGGGGTGCGTGGCAACACGATCGAGGCGTTCTGTGACCGACACTTGCCCTTCGTGCGGCTGCACAACCGCGGCGCGCACCATGCGCCCAATCCACTCGTAGCGCCCGCTGGCAATAGCGAGCGCTGCATCCTCATGGCGGCGCAAGATACCCTGCACCTGTTGCCAGGCGTCCGCCGCCAGGGTCTGCTGCATCATCGTCGCCACCGCGGGGTCGCCCTCGAGCAACTTGAGCGCCATCCAGGGCGCAGAATACAGAGCGGGAACGAACGGGGTGATGATCTGTTCAACCTGCGCCAGGATGGCCCGATGGTCGGCCCTGATGTCCGGTTTGCTTGGTGTGCAGGTGATGCTCCCGCTGGCGACAGCCGCGATCGTCTGCACCAGACGCTGCACGCCCTTGTTGCTCGAGGCCGTCATGGGGACGACGGGGACGCCCAGCGCCGCCTCCAGCACATGCGGCTCGATGTCGATCCCCTCCTCGTGCGCCACATCCATCATGTTCAGGCCAATCACCAGCGGCACATCCAGCGCCATTATCTCGGCCACAAGATAGAGGCCGCGCTCCAGAGTCGCAGCATTGACAATGGCTGCTACGACCTGGGGGTGCTGCGTGATAATGAACTCGCGGGCGATCAGCTCTTCTTGTGAGTTGGCCGTCAGGCTGTATGTGCCCGGCAAGTCGACGATGGTCATCTCAACGCCATCATAGGAACAGACGCCGCAGCGCTGTTCGACCGTCTTGCCCGGCCAGTTGCCGACGTGCTGATTGAGCCCCGTCAGCATGTTAAAGACCGTCGATTTGCCCACATTGGGTTGGCCCGCCACGGCCACCGTTATGCCGCCCGCTGCCGACATACTCTGTCCATTGCCATGACAAGAACTCATGACACTGTCTCCTCGTGCACCATAATGCGCGCCGCCTCGTTGCGGCCCAGCGCCACACGTGCCTGGCAGACCAGGACAATAAGCGGCCCGCGGCCAAAGTTCTGCACCATCGAGAAGCGCGCGCCAGGCACAAAACCCAGGGCAGCGAGCCGGCTCACAAATCCACGCCCGCCATCGAGCGACACGATGTGACCACTTGCCTGCGATGGCACGCTATCCAGTGGACAGACCGGCAGGTCAGGAGCTTGCATGAGGCGTCTCCGCGTGCTATAATAGCCACAGACAAGGACACATGACATATTGTGCTGCTCTTCACGGTTAGTATATACTAACTCGCAAATGAAGTCAAGTGTTTTGCGGCGCAACTCGCCGCACTGTGGACGATCAGCCGGACTAACTGGCGCCGGCATCGGGTAAGGGCAAGTATGGCAGAGAACCCAATCACGCCCACAATTGAAGACTACCTGCTCGTCATCTACGTCATGCAGCGCGATAGCAAGGACGTGATCGCCGCGCGCATGGCCGAATGGATGAACGTTTCCCCGCCTACCGTCAGCATCACGCTCAAGCGCATGGTACGCGACGGATGGCTTCTCGTCGATGAGCATCAACGCATCTTACTGACAGCGGAGGGACGGCTTGCGGCTGCTGCGGTGCTGCGCCGCCATATGCTCAGCGAACACCTGCTCAGCCGCGTGCTGGGTGTTCCCTGGTCGGACGTGCACAATGAAGCAGGCCGCATCGAGCATACCCTATCCGACATGACGACGGAGCGTATGGCCGCCGTTCTCAACGATCCTTTGACGTGCCCCCACGGCAATCCGCTGCCCGGCAACGAGGAGCTTCTGATCTCACTCACCCCTCTCACCGCAGTCGATCCCGCAACCACCTGCACAATTGTGCGCATCGATGAAGAGGGCGAAGAGAACAGAGATCTCCTGACCTACCTGCAACAACACAACCTGCTGCCAGGCTCTGTCATCACCGTTACTGACGTGATGTTGTTCAATCAAACGCTGACGCTACGACAGGGCGAGAATAGCATTGTCCTGGGGTTAGCTGCTGCCCGTCATATTCACGTGCGCCTCGTCTAGTCACGTCCACCCTCTCACCACACTTGCGGCGTATCCGCGCCCGTTCTGAGGCGTTATTAGGAGCGGGATGGGACGCGCCCTTTCGTTGACAAGCCCTCCAGAGCGCTGTATAATCGCGCTATCCTGAGCATGTCACCCGATCCCCAATCCTCTCGATGAAGGAGAGCCTTTATGACACGACAGGCCATTGGCCGCGTGTGGACGACGATCGCCAGAGGCTCTGTGGTTCTCTGCCTGGCGGCGCTGCTCCTTAGCGTGGGCATGAAGAGCCTGCCCGGTCTGGCGCAAGCCGGCGGCATTGCACCACAAAGCAGTGTGGAGCTCAGCTCCTGGGCATGGACGCTGGTCAATCCGGCTGGCTTTGGCGTTTGCCAGCCCGTAACAGGCTGTGACAACGTCCGCATTCGCGCTCTCGCCGCATATGACAACCAGCTCATCGCTGGTACGACCAATGCAACGATGGGCGCCGAGATATGGGGCTACAACGGCGCATCGTGGACGCGCCAGGTGAGCGGCGGCATGGGGGACATACTCAACAGCGCCATCGTCTCGATGGCCGCCTATAGCGGCACGCTCTATGCCGGCACGCAACAAGACGAGAGTTCGGGCGCCGAGGTTTGGTCCTACGACGGGCTGGCCTGGACGCGCGCCCTGACGGGCGGCTTCGACCAGTCGGCCCTTCCCTCCGATCCAAAGAACATCGCCGCCAGTGCGCTCACACCCTTCGATGCCAAGCTCTATATCGGTACACGCTATGAGTATGGTGGCGCACAGATATGGGCCTACGATGGTCTCACCGTCACCCAGGTTGTCAGCAATGGCCTGGCCAACTCGGGCAACGTCGCTGTCGTCTCTCTGGCGCCGTTTGCCGGCGACCTCTATGCCGGCACGCTGAACAAGAGCGGAGCAGAGCTCTGGCGCAGCGCCAACGGTTTGCAGTGGACGCGTGTGGTCACAGACGGTTTTGGCAGCAGCGCCAACACCGCTGTCACGGCGATAACCGCCATGAGCCAGACGCTCTTCGCCGCAACGGAGAACCAGACAGCGGGCGCAGAAGTCTGGCGTAGCGACAATGGCCAGGTCTGGGAACGCATTCTCAGCGGCGGCCTTGGCGATAGCGGTTTGTACACCGTCAATGCCCTGACAGTCTACAAAGGTATGCTCTACGCCGCCGTCCGGCACAGCTCTCAGCCGCTTGCGGAAGTCTGGGCCTACGACGGGCAGGCCTGGCAGCGGGCTGTCAGTGGCGGGCTGAGCGAGCACAATCGCACGCACACCTTCTATGAAGCCGGCGCGCTGGCTGTCCTGGGCGACACACTCTATCTGGGCACGTCTGAAGGACTCATTGGCTCATTCTTGACCAGTCCGGAGATCTGGAGCTCGAGCGGTCCTTTGCCCGCAACGCCAACACCGACATCGTCACCGACACCTATACCCGCGACTCCTACAGCCACGCCAACTGCAACTGCGACTGCTCTGACCACAGCGACAAGAACCGCGACGCCCACCGCTACGGCAACGGCCATAGCCACGCCCGGCACAGTCCGAGTCTATTTGCCGATCGTCATTCGGTGATACCCGACTGCTCGCTTATCCGTTGTTCTTCGGACGACAGGACAACTCACGAGGAGATGTCTATGCGTGACAAGGCAGCCGCCATCCTGATCGCAGGACTTTGCCTCTTTCTTGGCCTGACTGTGGCCATAGCGGTCACACCGAGCGCAGGCGCCAGCGCCTGGTCAGACGATGCCGCGCTGCCGGCGCCCACCAGCGTGGTCGAAGAAGCGCCCGCGCTCTTCGCATCAGGGCTGACAGACTCTCCTCTCTGTGCTGTCGATGAGGGCGACTACCCATGTACGTGGTGGCAGTATTGGGAAGGCATTTGGATCAAGCCACTCGAACAGCATGACGAGGACGAGTTTCGGCAGTGGGTCAAGACCTGGATCGTCACGACGACACAGCCAGGATGGGTCATTACAGCCACCATCGCCACATATCACTGCCCGGGTCTAGAGAATATGCCCCAGCCATTGCATTGTGGGCCGGAACTTGCCGCATACACAACAACACACCGCATCAGCGTAACCATGCCCGTCTCGCGCGTCGCCACATTCTCGGTGACAGACACCGTCAGTTGCTGCGAGCTTGACGAGTCCGATCTCCTGACTGTGAACCAAAACGAGCGCTGGGGCTCCAGCTACTTCGTGCGCCGCGCCCGGGCGCCCATTTGTCCCGTCCCACCGACCGCCACCCCAACCGTGACCTATACACCGACGCCATCATCGACCGCGACGGAGACACACACACCGACGGCGACGGCGACCAGCACCGAGACGGCCACGCCCACCGTCACAGAAACAGCAACCGCTACGGAGACTGCCACGCCAACGCCAACGGACACAGCGACCGCCACCCCGACAGAGACGGCCACAGCGACGGCCACGGAGACCGAAACGGCCACACGCACCCAGACTATGACAGGAACGGCAACAGCCACCGTGACGGTCACCGGATCGGCCACGCCGACCAGCAGCGCCACAGCCAGCGTCACGCGCACCGGCACGGCCTCGCGCACCGGCACGAGCACTGCGACGGCCACGCAGGCGGCAACACCGGTCACGTGTGAAGCTGTACGTTCAGGTTCAACCAGCGGCGCCGCTAACCGGTTCAATGGCTACAATTGCTTTTCCGGCGACCAGAGCGGGCCAGACCATCTCTACGTCATCACGACGACCGTCGCCGGCCCGCTCAGTGCGTCACTCAGCGGGCTGAGCGCCGACCTGGACGTCTTCATCCTCGCAGCGCCCAGCGCATTGTCCTGTCTAGCTTACGGCGACAACACGGCGCTGATCCTCAACGCGCCGGCAGGCACATACTACGTCGTCGTCGATGGCTTCGCCGGAGCATCGGGCGGCTATACATTGGCAGTAGGTTGCGGCGGACCGACAGCAACGCCCACCGAAACACGCACAGCAACGGCCACCTACCCGCCGCGTATCTACTTCCCGATCATTGTCAAAGACTATAGTCCGGTTTTTTAGATCAACTGACGTACTGAGGGCACACCATGCGCACTGCTACGATTGAACGCACAACCAGAGAAACATCGGTTAAGCTCACGCTGGCGTTGGACGGCCAGGGCACACACGATATCGCAACCGGCGTGCCCTTCCTCGATCACATGCTCACGCATGTCGCCGTCCATGGGCTGTTCGACCTTGCGCTTCATGCCAGCGGCGACACCGAGGTGGATGACCACCACACCGTCGAAGACGTTGGCATTGTCTTCGGCCAGGCGTTGCATAGCGCCCTGGGCGATCACGCGGGCATCCGGCGCTACGGCGACGCCATTGTGCCCATGGACGAAGCGCTGGCCCTGGTCGCCGTCGATGTATCGGGCCGGGCTGTGCTGGGCTGGGACGTCGAGTTTGAGGCTGAGCACATCGGAGCCTTCGCCACGGAGCTGCTGGAGGAGTTCTTGCACGCCCTGGTGCGTGAGGGGCATCTCACTATCCACGTGCGCAGGCTGGCTGGCCGCAACGCACATCACGTCGCTGAGGCCATCTTCAAGGCGCTTGGCCGCGCCCTGCGCCAGGCCGTGGAGAAAGACGCGCGCCGATCCGGCATTCCATCAACGAAAGGGAGTATCTAGAGGTCCGCTCGTGGTACTACTACCGCACTTTTTAGCCGTGAGGGCGTGAATCCACCGCAGAGACGCCGAGACGCAGAGAGCACTGAGTTCTTGGTTTTTTCCGTGTTCTCAGCGTCTCGGCGGTGAAGAAAGCCGTCCTTACTGCTGTACGGTAGTAGAATCAGCACGCGAGCGGGCGTCTCTGAAACCAAAACGATGATCGCCATTGTCGATTACGGTATGGGCAACCTGCGCAGCGTGCAGAAAGCCTTCCAGCGTGTTGGGTACGAGGCAGAGATTACGGCGTCACCACAGCGGGTGCTGGATGCGTCGCACGTGGCGCTGCCCGGGGTGGGCGCCTTTGGCGAGGCCATGGCCAACCTGCAGCGCACCGGGATGGTGGAAACGCTGCGCAAAGTCGCCACCGACCGGCCATTCATCGGCATCTGCCTGGGGCAGCAACTCCTCTTCGAGGAGAGCGAGGAGATGGGCCGCCATGAAGGGCTGGGCATCCTGTCCGGCAAGGTGGCGCGCTTCAGCGGGCCGCTCAAGGTGCCGCATATGGGGTGGAATCAGATCAGCATCGTGCGCCCGTCTCCGCTCCTCGCCGGCGTCAATGACGGCGATTTCGCATACTTCGTCCATTCTTACTACGTCGCGCCCGTCGATCCGTCCGTCATCCTGACCCGCACCGACTACGGCGTCTCGTTTGCCTCCATCGTCGGCAGGGACAGGTTGTTTGGCATCCAGTTCCACCCTGAGAAAAGCCAGGCCGTGGGGCTGCGAATGCTCGCCAATTTCGCGAAAATGACGTAGCTCAGGCATCCCTGCCTGAGGCCACCCCCACAACGGCGTAGCTCA
>CAYOEZ010000018.1:13142-35285 GCA_964402955.1 uncultured Ktedonobacterales bacterium
CTTGCCTTAGGCCACCCCCACAACGGCGTAGCTCAGGCATCCTTGCCTGAGGCCACCCCCACAACGGCGTAGCTCAGGCATCCCTGCCTTAGGCCACCCCCACAACGGCGTAGCTCAGGCATCCTTGCCTTAGGCCACCCCCACAACGGCGTAGCTCAGGCATCCTTGCCTGAGGCCATTGCCCCACCTGCGGCCACGAGAATGCGCCGACCATGAAGTTCTGCGGCGAGTGCGGAACGAAGGTCCGCTAGCGATTGCCTCCAGAATTTTTTCGCGCGTCCTATTGACAAACACCTGTGCCGGGTGTAGAATGCCCCGCTGGTATCAATAAGAAACGACGAAACCGCAATGAATAGGCGGGCTTTTCGCCTATTCATTGCGGTTTCTTTTGTGAATCGGAGTAGAGGTAAAGCACATGGCACAGATAGAGCACGAAAACGGAACCGCCATCTTGCGCCGTAATCCGACCAAGAAACCCAAGCGTTCGCTGCGCTCATGGTTCATCGGGCGTCCCCTGTCGACGGCAGACGCCCCGCATCAAACGATCGGTAAAACCGTCGGTCTGGCTGTCTTCGCATCAGATGCCATGTCTTCCACCGCCTACGCGACGCAGGAGATTCTTGTGATCCTGGCCCTGGCGGGAACGGCGGCGTTCGTGTTCGCTTTCCCAATCGCCATCGCCATCACCGCCCTGCTCATCATTGTGACGTTGTCCTACGAGCAGACCCTGCACGCCTACCCGGGCGGGGGTGGCTCGTATATCGTGGCACGCGACAACCTGGGCGAATTGCCCGCGCAGACGGCCGGGGCATCCTTACTCACCGACTATGTCCTGACCGTGGCTGTGTCTGTTTCTGCGGGCGTCGCCCAAATTGTCTCGGCGATCCCGGAGATCCTTCCCTACCGCGTGTGGCTATCGATCGGATTGATCCTCTTCGTGATGGTGATCAATCTGCGCGGCGTCAAAGAATCGGGCGCGTTCTTTGCTGTTCCGAGCTATTACTTTATCGTGATGATGTATCTCATGGTTGGCGTCGGTCTCTTCCGCTATGTCTCCGGCTCTCTGGGTACAGTCGTTGACCCGCCGCCGCTAGAACTCATCCACCAGACCCAGGCGATCAGCCTATTTCTGATCTTGCGTGCGTTCTCCAGCGGCACATCAGCTATGACCGGCGTCGAGGCGATCTCAAACGGCATCATGGCGTTCAAGGAACCGCGCAGCCACAATGCCGGTGTCACACTGATGATCATGTCTGCAATTCTGGGCAGCCTGCTGCTTGGTATCACCTTCCTGTCGGCCAACATCGGCGTGATTCCATCTGAGGCAGAGACAGTGATCTCACAACTTGCTCGCACCACCTTTGGCGGAAGAGGCATCCTCTACGCTCTTTTGATCTCGGCGACGTCGCTCATTTTGATCCTGGCTGCGAATACGGCCTTTGCCGATTTTCCGCGGCTGAGCGCCATCCTGGCCACCGACGGCTTCCTTCCTCGCCAACTGGCCTACCGCGGTAGCCGGCTCGTCTATTCACGCGGCATCATGGCTTTGGCCGCCATCGCCGCCCTGCTTGTGTTCGTTTTCCAGGCCAGTGTGAACGGGCTGATCCCGTTGTACGCCATCGGTGTCTTCATGTCATTTACGCTGTCACAGGGCGGCATGGCGCACCGCTGGTGGAAATCGGGACGGCTGCAGCCGGGGCAAGAAGTGAAAGAACGCGGCTCCACCCTTCGCTTCGAAAATGGCTGGAAGCTGAAGATGGTAGTCAATGGCTTCGGGTCAGTGTGTACGGCGGTCGTGGTCATCGTTTTTGCCGTCACCAAGTTCCCCGATGGAGCATGGCTCATCATTGTTATTGTGCCGATGCTGGTCGCCATGTTCTCCTATATCCACAGACACTATCGGCGGCTTGCCGCCCAGCTCTCCCTGGAAAAATACGGAGCGCCGCCCGCCATTGTTCGCCACCGCGTCATCTTGCCCATCAGCGGAGTTCACCGCGGCACGCTGGCCGCGCTACGCTACGCGCGTACGCTGTCCGATGATATTACGGCTGTGCACGTCTCGATCGATCCGGCGGATGCGGAGCGGCTGCAGCAGAAGTGGGAAGTGTGGGGTGATGGTGTGCGCCTGCTGATTCTTGAGTCGCCCTATCGTCTGATGTTGGAACCTTTGCTTGATTACATCGAGGAGATGGCGGCGAAGCGCCAGGCGAACGAAACAGTTACGATCGTTGTGCCGCAATTCGTGCCCGAGCACTGGTGGAACAACGCACTGCACGCGCGCACAGCCAGCCTGCTGCGCTCAGTGCTGGTTCACCGGCCCGGCATCATGATTACCGATGTGCCCTATCAGGTCGAGTAGTCACTCGCCACAGGGCGGGCTGCTCCTTGTGCACTGTCGCACAATTATCTTGACAAGGGATACCAAAGCGTGTACAATGCGCCGCGTTGCCTCGGCTATGCAGCGCATCGCGCGCCCGAACGGATAAGCGGACCCGTCCGTTTATCCGTTTTGTGCATGTGCGGTGGCGTTTGTTCGGTTAGTATAATTCTTCAGGCGCACAACAATGGCGAACTTCGACGATCAGAACGGCACGACTGTTTTTCATCGCAACGCTATGCGCAAGCCGCCGCGCTCGTTGCGCTCGTGGCTGATTGGCCGGCCACTGCCAACTGCCGACGCGCCCCATGAGACTCTGGGCAAAAGGGTCGGCCTGGCTGTCTTCGCCTCCGACGCGCTTTCATCGACAGCCTATGCCACCCAGGAAACTCTCGTCATCCTGGCGGTTGCAGGGGCAGCGGCATTCACCCTGGCCTGGCCGATTTCGATCGCCATCGTTCTGCTCCTGGCCATCGTCACCATTTCATACGAGCAGATCATACATGCCTACCCCGGCGGCGGCGGCGGTTACATCGTCTCGCGCGACAACCTGGGCGACCGGCCTGCCATGGTCGCCGGCGCGGCGCTGTTGACCGATTACGTCCTCACCGTCGCTGTTTCCGTGTCTTCCGGCGTGGCGCAGGTTGTCTCTGCTTTCCCGCAGCTTTTTGCCTACCGCGTGGCCGTCGCCGTGGGTCTGGTATTCTTCATCATGCTTGTCAACCTGCGCGGGGTGCGAGAGTCGGGCGCCCTCTTTGCAATTCCCAGTTACTTCTTCCTGGTGAGCATGTTTCTCACCGTGTGCGTCGGCCTGTTCCGCTATCTCACAGGCAGCCTGGACGTGGTCCAGGATCCACCACAGGTTTTCGCTGAGACGTTGCAGCCCATCAGTCTTTTTCTGATCCTGCACGCCTTCTCCAGCGGGACCACAGCCCTGACCGCTGTGGCGGCGTGTCCCAACGGCTTCACCGCGTTCACGTGACCGTGCAGTAAGAAGGCCGGCACCACGCTCATCTGGATGTCGCTGATTCTGGGGGTGCTGTTTCTGGCAATCACCTTTCTGTCTGTGCACGCCCATGTGGTGCCATCAGAACATGAAACAGTCATCTCACAACTGGTGCGCACTGCGCTCGATGGACGGGGCGTGCTCTACCTGGGCGTCATCTCAGCCACGATGCTCATCTTGATCATGGCGGCAAACACGGCATTCGCCGGCTTTCCGCGCTTGAGCGCCATCCTGGCCACCGACGGGTTCATGCCGCGCCAATTGACCTACCGTGGCAGCCGGCTGGTGTACTCACGTGGCATTATCGTGCTCGGACTCATGGCCTGCCTCCTGATTGTCATTTTCCGGGCAAGCGTGACCGGGCTGATCCCACTGTACGCGATCGGCGTCTTTGTCTCATTCACGCTGTCGCAAGTGGGCATGGCGCGGCGCTGGTGGAAAGTGGGGCACATGCCGCCGGGAGAAGAGGTCGTTGAGCCGGGTTCAACGTTGCGTTACGAGCACCGCTGGCAGATCAAGATGCTCAGCAACGTTGTGGGCGCTATCTGCACAGCCTTTGTTGCGCTGATCTTTGGGCTGACGAAGTTCAGGGACGGAGCATGGATTGTCCTGCTGCTGATACCCGCGGTCGTCTACCTGTTTTCGCGCATCCACAAGCACTATCGAGAGCTGGCCGGAGAGCTTTCCCTGGAGAAATTCGGCGCGCCGCCCACGATCGGACGGCATCGCGTGATTGTCCCCATTGGCGGCGTCCATCGCGGGACACTGGCAGCTTTGCGCTACGCCCGCACTCTCTCGGACGACATCACGGCGGTGCATGTCTCCATTGACCCGGTCGAAGCGGCGCGCGTGCAGGCCAAGTGGGAGCTGTGGGGCGATGGCGTGCGCCTCGTGATCCTGGACTCTCCTTACCGCCTGATGATTGAACCATTGCTGGACTACCTTGACGACATCCTTGCTCACCGCCAGCCCAACGAGATCATCACCATCGTCGTTCCGCAGTTCGTGCCCAAGCACGCACAACATCGTGCACTGCACTACCAGACTGCGGACATCTTGCGTTCTAGTTTGTTAAGCACCGAGGGAATCGTCATCGCCGATGTTCCCTATCTGGTCGATTAGTTTCAGGATGTCAGCGAAAGGAAAAAAAGGATGTACGTCATTGTCGTCGGCTGCGGCCGGCATGGCGCGGAGCTGGCTTACCGCATGTCAAAGAACCAGCATACTGTCGTCGTTCTCGAGAGCGACGAGCGAGAGTTCAAGAATCTGCCCGCCGATTTCCGCGGGCGCATGGTGGCCGGTGAGCCGCTTGATAAAGACGTGCTTCATCGCGCCGGCATCGAACAGGCCGACGGCATGGCGCTGGTGACGCGTTCCGACTCCCTCAATGCTGTACTCGCCCACATCGCCGGCACGGTCTACCACATCCCTCACGTCGTTACCCGCAACTTCCACCCCCGTTGGCGGCCGCTGCATGAGGCATTCGGATTGCAGGTCGTCAGCTCGACCGACTGGGGCGTGCAGCGTATCGAGGAGATGCTCTACCACGAAGATATGCACTCGATCTTCTCGGCCGGCAACGGCGAAGTTGAGATCTATGAGATCATGATTGACGAGAAGTGGCAAGGTCACACCGTCGAGGACCTCCTCCCAGAAGGGCAGGCCATTGCCGTGGCGATTAGCCGCGGCGGCCGGGCCAGCCTCCCCACGCCCGACACCTGCCTGGAGAAAGATGACACCTTGCAGGTGAGTGCGACCCTGGCAGGGATCGGAATCCTGCGCCATCGTTTGGTTCCATCCCAGGAGGCAAAGTAGATGTTTGTGCTTATTGCCGGCGGCGGCCGTACAGCGTCGCATCTTGCCACCCTGCTGTTGGCCCAGGAGCACCAGGTCCATATCATTGAACCTAGAGAAGATGTGCTATCGCGCTTGCACCGCCAGTTGCCCACCGAGACGATTTTTGAGGGCGAAGCCACCGACCCCGAACTGCTTGTGCAGGCCGGCATCGAGCAAGCCAATGTCATCGCCGCGTGCACAAGCAGCGACGCCGACAACCTGGCGCTCTGCTACTACGCGCGTGCGCGCCACGGCGTGCCGCGCACGATTGCGCGCGTCAACAACCCACGCTCAGCCTGGCTGTTCGACGCACGATTCAACGTCGATGTTGCATTGAACCAGGCGGAGATTCTGGCCAACCTGATTGCCGAAGAAATGTCGCTTGGCGACATGATGACGCTGGTCAAGCTGCGGCGCGGCAGATATGCCCTGGTTGAAGAGAAGATACCGATGGGAGCGCGCGCCGTGGGGCAGAGCATTAGAGACCTGAAGCTGCCGCCCAACTCCGTCATCGCTGGTATCATTCGCCAGAACGAGATCGTCATGCCACGTGGCGATACCATCTTTGCGGCCGGCGATGAGGTTCTGGCAATTGTTGACCACGAGTCCGCCGATGACCTGGCAGCGCTCTTTGGCCGGGCAACGGTTCCAGAAATGAGGTAGACGCAGCACAAAGGAAAACGCATGAACGCGCAAGGGGCGCAACGCGCCACGGATGGCAATCGTCCACGGATGGGCCGGCGCCGGGCGCAGGCAAGCGTACTGCTTGCCCTTGTGCTCAGCGTCACCTTTCTGCTTCATCTCCTTGTGATTGCCGAGCCGTTTGGCCGTGATCAGGGCATCTTTGCCTACATCGGGCAAACCATCCTGCACGGCGGCGTGCCCTACCGTGACGCCTGGGATCACAAGACCCCGGGGATCTATGTTGCCTATGCCCTGGCCTTTGCTGCATTTGGTCAGGGCATGCCGAGCGTGCATCTCCTCGATGGCATCTCTCTCACCATCACCGCGCTGTTTCTCTATCTTATTGGCCGCAGACTGCACGGTGAGGCCGCCGGACTGCTGGGGGCGTTCCTCTACGGCGTGAGCGCGACGCTGCTGTTCGAGTGGTGGGACCGCGGCCAGGCCGAGATTTACATGACCTGCACGAGCACCATCGCCGTCTACTTCCTGCTGCGAGCGCTCGCTAGCAGCCAAGGCTCCCAACCCTCTCTCGCAGAGGACGCGCCGGCGCACTCTCGGCGCTCGCTGACGGAAACCGACCTGGCGCTGGCGCTATGCGGTATCTTCTGTGGCGCCACCATCTATTTCAAGCCATCGGCGCTGCCGTTGCTGGCCGGCCTGGCGTTGATGGTGATTGTCCATTATTGGCGCGCCGGCGCGCGGCGTATGGCGCGTCCTGTGTTTGTGCTGGGCATGGGCTTTGCGCTGTCCTTTGTCCCCATGCTCGTGTACTTCGCCGCCAACGGAGCATTAAACGATCTGATCCAGACCGTGCTGGTGTTCAACACCTACCACGCCCGCATCGGCGGCAATCCGACCCTCGCCGGCATTGTTGGCGGGACGCTCGACTTTGGCGCGTCCATGAACATCCTGGCGCCGTTGGCTGTGGTAGGCTTGTGGGCGATCGGTGCATCCGCCTCCGCAAGCGCCGGCCAGCGCTCCTCCCTGACAGCCGCGCCGGCGCGGTTGGTCATCCCCATCTGGCTGATCTCAGCGGCCGCAGGCATCTGGACGCAGGGCAAGTTCTTCAGCTACCATTGGTCGCCGGTTCTGCCGGCGCTGGCCTTGCTCGCGGCCTGGGGGCTGCTGGCCATCGGCCGCGAGCTGCGCCAGGCGCAGGCCCGCTCGCGGCGCATGCTGGCGGCGCTCGTCTGCCTGGCTGTGGTTGCCGTCTATGCGGCTGCACTCCTGCACGACCACGCGCCAAAATGGCAACGCGACGCCAGTTATCTACTGGGACGCACCACGTCCGAGCAGTACCTGGCCAACTTCAGCCACAACATTCAAGGGCGCGATATCTACTCCTTCGCCCAAACGCAGCAGACGGCGTTGTACCTGCAAGCGCACAGCGCGCCCGACGACTATGTGCTCGTGTGGGGCTTTCAGGCCCTGGTCAACTACCTTGCCGATCGCCGCTCGCCCACACGCTACATCTTCACCTACCCTCTCACCTTTGATCGCCCGGAGACGGCCTTCCGTGTGCAGGCGCGACGCACCTTCCTGCACGATCTTGAGGCGCGCCCTCCGCTCTACATCGTGCTCGTGACCAATGACATCAATCCGCTCCAGGCCGTGGATTCTTTCGGCCTGCTCGCAGGCTTTCCCGAGTTCCAGCGCCTCATCCAGCAGGACTACCGTATCGAAACAGACATCGGGGAGTTTCACCTCTATAGGAGGATAGATGCGTAGACACAAGATCGCGCTCATTGCCGGCGACGGAATCGGCCAGGACGTCATTCCGGCCGGCATGCAGGTTCTCAACCTGGCGGCGCGCAATGATGGCGGGTTTGCGCTGGACGCTGACTCATTCCTCTGGGGTTGCCAGTATTACCTCGACCACGGTGTGATGATGCCTGCCGATGGTATGGAGACGCTGCGCCTCTACGACGCGATCTACTTTGGCGCGGTCGGATTGCCTGAGGCCGTGCCCGACCATGTGTCTCTCTGGGGACTGATTCTACCCATCCGCAAGGCATTCGACCAGTACGCCAACGTCCGTCCCGTGCGCTTGCTGCCCGGCATTCCGGGTCATCTGCGCACCAAGACCGCCAAAGACATCGACTTCGTTGTGATACGCGAAAACACCGAGGGCGAATACTCGGGCGCAGGCGGGCGGGTGCAGGCGGGCACGCCCAACGAAGTCGCAGTACAGACAACAATTTTCACGCGTAGCGGCGTGGAGCGTATCATTCGCTACGCCTTCGACCTGGCGCGCACCCGGCGCAAGAAGGTCACCAGCGCCACCAAGTCCAACGCCATGCAACACGTCATGGTATTCTGGGACGAGGTCTTCAGCCAGGTGGCCGCAGAATATCCGGACGTGGCAACGGAAAAATGGCACGTCGACGCCCTGGCCGCTCGCTTCATCACCCACCCGCAGACGCTCGACGTCGTGGTTGGCTCCAATCTCTTTGGCGACATTCTATCGGACATTGGCGGCGCGTTGATGGGCAGCCTGGGCATGCCGGCCAGCGCTAACATCAATCCGGAGCGGCGCTACCCGTCTATGTTCGAGCCGGTGCACGGTTCTGCGCCCGATATCATGGGCAAGGGCATTGCCAATCCGCTGGCCACCATCTGGGCCGGCGCCATGATGCTCGACTTTCTGGGCGAGGCGACGGCAGCGCAGCGCATCCACGCGGCCGTCGAGAAAGTGACCGCTGCTGGCGCTATCCTGACGCCCGATCTGGGCGGCTCAGCCAGGACGACCGACGTCACGGACGCAGTGTGCCGTGAGTTGGCCTAGACCAGCCCGTGCCCGGCGCAGCGGCAGGCGCGGGAACGGCGACAGGCCATAACGCCTATTGATTCCTGAGTGGCTTTGTGGTACACTACCCGTGTTCCTGAAGCGTCCTATTGAAGACGTAGATTGCAATCTCTGCTTTCGGATCGTGTACCATATTAATCCATACACCTTAAAGGAGGTCTTTCATGGCGGACCTGACCAAGATTTCCCAGAATCTCATCGATGGGAAAGCGCCCCTCGTTAAGCAATTGGTGACGGATGCCATTGCGGAAGGCGTGCAACCACAGACAATCCTCAATGAGTCACTCATCGTGGGCATGAGCGAAGTGGGACGGCGTTTCAAGGCCAATGAATTCTACGTTCCCGAAGTCCTGCTGGCCGCTCGTGCCATGCACGCCGCCATGTCCGTGCTCAAGCCGTTGCTCGCGGAGAAGAAGATCCAGCCGCGTGGCGTTGTGGTTCTGGGAACTGTCAAGGGCGATCTGCACGACATCGGCAAGAACCTGGTTGGCATGATGCTGGAAGGCTCCGGCTTCCAGGTTGTTGATGCCGGCGTTGATGTTGCACCAGAGAAGTGGGTTGCCGCGGTCAAAGAGAGCAAGCCTGACGTCATCGCCATGTCTGCCCTGCTGACGACGACAATGACAAACATGAAGACCACCATCCAGGCCCTCAGTGAAGCTGGCATCCGCCAGAGCGTCAAGGTCATGGTTGGCGGCGCACCCCTCACCCAGCGCTATGCCGATGAAATCGGCGCCGATGGCTACGCCGCTGATGCCGCTTCGGCTGCAGAGCTGGCGACATCCTTGCTCAAGAAGTAGCTCGAAACCGAGAAACAGCCGTCGAACAGGCGGGGATTGGGCATAGAGGAATCCATCAGGATCACTCATACACCCGATCCCCGCACTTTTATGCTCTGGAGGATGACATCATGCACCTGACCTTATCCCGTGGCGACCACACCGTCACGATCGCAGACAATCTGCCCACGGTCATTATCGGCGAGCGCATCAACCCCACCGGTCGCAAACGGCTGCAGGCCGCGCTCCTGGCGAACGACTTCTCGATTGTCGCGAGCGAAGCCAGGTCGCAGACAGCAGCCGGCGCGCTGATGCTCGATGTCAACGTCGGCGTTGCCGGCGGCGATGAGCCCCGTCTGATCGTCGAGGCTCTCAAGGTCGTCATGGACAATACCGACGTGCCCCTGTGCATCGACTCGGCCAACCCGGCCGCACTTGAGGCAGCCCTCAGGATCTATCCCGGCACAGCGTTGGTGAATTCCGTTACCGGCGAGGACGAGAAACTCGAGCGCGTGCTGCCGCTGATCGCCAGGTACAAGGCTGCCGTCGTCTGCCTGTGCATTGGCGAGGAAGGCATTCCGTCGACCGCCGAAGGACGGCTGGCAGTGGCGAGGAAGATTGCCGGTCGCGCCGAGGCCCTGGGCATCCCACGCGAGAACCTGGTGTTCGATTGCCTGTGCCTGGCCTGCTCGACCGACCCATCGTCGGTGCGCACGACGCTCGATGCGATCCGCATGGTCCACAGCGAGTTGGGCGCCAACATGACACTGGGCGTGAGCAACGTGTCCTTCGGCCTGCCCGAGCGCGTCAAGCTCAACGTGGCCATGCTGACGATGGCTATGGCCAATGGCGTCAACTGCCCCATCATTGACCCGACGATCCCTGAGGTGCGCCAGGCCATTCTGGCCAGCGATGTCCTCCTGGGCCGCGACGAGTGGGCCATGAACTGGATCAGGGCTGCCCGCGCCGCCAAGGCAGCACAACAGCAGCAATAGCACTGCCACCTGCCGATCTCCACGAATAGACACCCATCCATTCGTGGAGATCGGCGACAATGATTATGACTTCTTGAGCTTACACGTCCACACCACAGGCGGCTCCGGCGCAGCGGCCGCCGCGATGGGCCGCGTGAGCTCCAGCCACGGCTGGCCAGGCTCCACTTCTTCCAGGCGCAATGCAGGGTGAACAGGATTATGTTGTGGATCACTGCGGGCGCCCATCTCCTTCGTGAAACGGGTCAAAGGATCGAGCGCAGTGGCCAGACCGGCTGTGTGATAGTGCATAGGAATCACAACCCGTGGCTCAAGCAGATTGATCACTTCTGCCGCCTGTGCCACATTGAGTGCGTTGCCGCCGCCCACCGGCGCAAGCAAGATGTCCACATGCCCGATCGCCTCGATCTGCGCCTGCGTCGGCACATGCCCCAGATCGCCCAGGTGACAAATCACCAGGTCTTCCATCTCAATCAGATAGATCGTCACCTTGCCCCGACTCTTGCCCTGCTCCGCATCATGATAGGCGCCGATGCCGGTCACAAAGATATTCTTGACCTCGTATTCGCCGGGGCCGCTGATCACATGCGGGCTGCCGCCGACGCTCGTCGTATGGTTGTGGCCGAGGTGCTCGTGGCTCACGGTCACGATATCCGCCTGCATGCGCGGCAGGGTCAGGCCGATGTCCTTGCTGAATGGATCGCTGACGACGACGCCTTCTTTGCTCTTCAGTTTGAAGCACGCATGCCCGAGCCAGGTAATCTCCATGTAACCCTCCGAATGCTCAACAGGACGCGGATAAGATGAAAAGTGCACGGATGCACACGGATCAAGCTTATTAGTCTACCGGAAATCCGCGTTCTTTCCGTGTTGATCCGCGTCCCAGCCTATCTCCGGCCGTGGAAGTTGAAAATAACCTTGCTGCCGTCGGGTTCCAGCGCCACCGGCAGCTCGCGCAGGTGGCCGAGCGCAGAGCGGACATCATCCTGGCGCTTGCGAGGCACGTAGAGCAGAAGGAAGCCGCCGCCCCCGGCGCCGGTTATCTTGCCGCCGATCGCGCCGGCGCGCCGCGCTGCCGCATACATCTCATCGAGAACAGGCGTCGTGATGCGGCTGGCCAGCCCCTTCTTGTGCTCCCAGCCCAGGTGCATGAGCCGCCCCAGTTCGTCGAAGTCCTCGGCATTCAGGCTGGCACGCGCCTGCACAGCCAGCGCCTTCAACTGGCGCAAGGTGTCTAGCCGCTCGGCGATGTTGTTCTTCTGTTCTTCGAGCACCGATGACGCACTGCGACTGATGCCCGTCCAGAAAACGAGCAGATTCTCACTCAGGCGTGCGTAGGAGCGCTCAGACAGGTGCAGCCGCTCAACCTTCACCCGGTCGCCCGGCCCAAACTCGATGAAGCGCAGACCGCCATAGGCAGCGATGTACTGGTCTTGCCTGCCAATGGGCTTGCCCAGCACGTCGAGCTCGATGTGGCAGGCGTCCTGAGCAAGCCGCTCCGAATCCTTCGGCTCACCCAGATACGAGTACATGGCATTCAGACAACCGACCGTCACCGTGCTTGACGAGCCCAGGCCAGTGCCCTCCGATGGAATGTCGCCCATCGTCGACACTTCAACCTTGTGCGTTATGCCCGTCAGACGCAGCGCCTCGCGCACCAATTCGTGCTGCACCTCATCGATCGAGTCGACCATCTCTGTGCGCGTATAGCCGACGCGAATCTTCTCGTCGAAGCGCTGCTTCAGAATGACATAGATGTACTTGTCGATGGCCGAGCTGACGACACAGCCTCCCTCGCTCCGATAAAAGTCGGGGAAGTCAGTGCCGCCGCCAAGAAAACTGACGCGTAGTGGTGTCTGGGTGATAATCATCTTGTGTCCCGGACATCCGGCCCCATGTAGATGCCAGACGTCGCTCCTTAAACAAACACCCGCTGCTACAGCCGCACTCGCCCCGCCGCCCAGTCGCGCTGCGCCTGCTCGTACTTGTCCGGGCTGCCGATGTCGAGAAGGTAGTCATCCGCAGCAATGGGATAGCCATAGATGGGCACATCACGCGCGAGCAGATCGGGGAAAACATCATGGCCGAAGTCGTAGAACGTATCGGGCGGGATGGCCGCGATCAGCTCTGGCTCCATGACGTAGACGCCGGCATTGGCCAGATCGCTGAACACCTGATCGCGCCGCGGCTTCTCGACAAAGCGCCGGATGCGCCCGCTGCCATCCCTCTCCACGATGCCGCACTCCCAGGGCCGCGCCACCCGATAGAGGGTGGCGGTCACTCCTGCCTGCCTCTGCTCATGAAACGAGGCCAGGGCGGTCAAGTCCAGGTCGGTGAGCACGTCGCCGTAGAGAACAAAAAAGCGCTGGTCCAGAAACGATTGCAGGCGGCGCACCGCGCCCGCTGTCCCCAGAATCTGCTCTTCGTAGGAGTACGTCAGGTGCACGTGCCAGCGCTCGCCAGCGCCGAAGTACGACGTCACGATCTCAGGCTTGTAGTGCAGGTTGATGGCGATGTCGCGCACACTGTGGCGCGCCAACAAGCGCAGCCACAGTTCCAGCAACGGAACGCCGCCAATCGGCAGCATGGGTTTGGGTCGCGTCAGCGTGAGCGGGCGCAGGCGGGTGCCCTCACCGGCAGCAAGAATAAGGGCTTTCACGCTATGGCCGCCATACACCGATATTAATCACGGCGCCCCGTTTCACGATGCCAGAGGGCTCGTAGCTCACGATGCATCCCTCGCACACACCGACCCGGTCTGCTGGCGGCACCTTGTCCTTGCCCTGGAAAGAAATCTGGCCAATGACGAAGCCGGCCTTGAGTAGCGCATCCTTACCTGCTTCCAGTTCAAGTCCTTTTACAGGGGGTACATTGACCATATCGCCCATACTGACCGTCACCTTCACGACGGAGTTGGGCGCTAGTTGGGCATTTTCGGGGGGGTCTTGCCCGACGACGATATTGGCAGCGGCCTGGGCGGTCACGTCACTGCGCACAGCGCTCAGGCCCACCGCCCTGAGACGAGCGACGGCGTCAGTGTATGGGAGGCCGACGAGGCGAGGCACAGAGACTAACTGGCCGCCCCGGCTCAAGGACACGCCAATGACCGACTCTTTCAGTACCTTGGTCTGCGCCTTGACCGTCTGCGAGAGGACAATGCCCGCTGCCGCCACGTCGCTGAAGCGACGATCCACAACTTCGATGCGCAGGCCAAGCAGGCGCAGCGCGTCGTCGGCCTCTTGCAGCGTCATACCGGCCACGTCAGGCACTGTCACGTCCTGGGCCGACGGGGTTGGCACGCGCGTGGCCACAGCCGTCCCGGACGTCTGGGGGGTGCCGGTAGGGGTCGACGCCTCCAGGACAATCGTTGGCGTCGGCTGGGGCGGCGGAGCAGCGTATTGTTGGTAGAGGTAATACATCACTAGCATGAAAACAACGACAGCCAGCGCCACCGTCAGCAGGGCCGGAGTAACTCGCGACGGGGTGCGCAGCGGCTCAATCTCCGGCTGCACATCGGCAACGTCCTTTTTCAGCCCGCGCTCACCACGATAGAGACCAAGCATCTCCTGAGGATCGAGACCAAGAAAGATAGCATAATTGCGGATGAAGCCTTTGACAAAGACAGGCTCCGGCAGGTCGGCTATGCGCTCTTCCTCGAGTGCCTCCAGATATCTTTGGCGAATGCGGGTTGCTTTTTCGGCGGCAGGCAACGTCGCGCCCTTAGCCTCACGCGCTGCACGCAAAATCGCGCCGAGCTTTCTCTCTCCATCCATACCCGATCTCCACCTTCACGCTATCAGGTTATGCGCCGTCCCAGCCGTCGCCGGCCGTCAGATACACTCAGAGTCATCGCTTCTCTCATTTCTTACGCACAGCTATGACCACCACTGTGCCACGCGCAACCAATGTTCCCGCAGCCGGGTCGGAACTGACGACGGCGCCAACAGGGAACGTATTGAAGGCCCCTCGAAGCTGCTCGGGAACATCCTCCGCAGACTGCAGGGTTGCGAATGTGGTCGCCAGACCGGCTTCAAGAATAAGGCGCTGTGCGTCGGCTTCGGACTTGCCACGCAGTTCAGGCACGATGATGCGATCGCCAACGCTGACCGTCAGATGCACGGGCGCATCGCGGCTAACCGCAGTCTCCGCAAGCGGGTCCTGGGCCATCACCATGCCGGCCTGCACCTGCGTGCTCGGACTATCCTTTCTGTCGCTGCGCAGACCAACACTGCTCAGCCTGGTCTGCGCCTCGGCAATCGACAGGCCGACAACCGGCGGAACTTTGACCTGTTCAGGCCCTTTGCTGACAATCACCTCGACCGGCTGGCCCTGGGTAAGCGCCGTGCCAAAGGGAACAAGCTGGGCGATGATGCGCTGCGGCGGCGTTTTGTCGTCAAAACGACCGTCCTGCACCACCAGGACCAAACCCAGCGTCTGCAATTGGCTTTCGGCGACAACTTGCTCAAGCCCGACGAGATTGGGCACCCTGACCTGTGGCACGGGCGTGGGCGATGGAGGGAAAACCGTATCGCGTACAGCGAAGGCCAGCGGCACCAGCCCGGCGATCGCGATAAACGTCACCAGGAACAAGATCAGCAACAGCCAGTCAAATCCCTGCGACTGCTGCCGGCGTGGCGCAGGCGGCGCAACGACCGGGGTGCGCGGCGCAGGCGGAGCAGCAGTGCGAGGCGCCACTGGCCGCGCCCCTGCCTGAACCGGGCGATAACGTCCCGTCACTTCTTCGCCAAACTGGCGATAGGAGGCAAAAGCCCCCGCCATGTCGCCCGCCGAGGCAAAGCGCTGCTCTGGCTGCTTGGCCATGGCCCGCAAGACAAACATGTCCACAGTCGGAGGGAGGCGGGGGTTCAGACGTGACGGAGGCGACGGCTCTTCCTGAATATGCTTGAGCGCCAGCCCCACTGGCGTGTCACTCTCGAAGGGCAGCCGTCCCGTGAGCATCTCAAACAGGACAACGCCAAGCGCATAGATATCCGAGGCAGCCGTGGCCGGCTCACCCCGCGCCTGTTCCGGTGACAGGTATTGAACGGTTCCGAAGACCAGCCCACCCTCCGACAAGGTGAGCGACGACAGGCTGCGCGCCAGACCGAAGTCGGCCACCTTCACCAGCGGGCTATTCTCTGCGCCCCGCCCGCCCGCATGAGCGACGAGACTGTTCTGAGGCTTGATGTCGCGGTGAACAAATCCCTGCCTGTGGGCGTGATCGAGCGCAAGACAGATCCGTTCGGCCACAGCGAAGGCCTGCGCGACGGGCAAGGGCGCATTGGCAGTGATAAACGATTTCAGGTCCTCGCCCTGGACGTATTCCATGACAATGTAGTGCTGCTCGCCATCCTGCCCGACATCGTAGATGCCAATGATATTGGGATGGCTGAGACGGGCAGCGGCCTGCGCCTCACGCCGGAAACGCTCCAGGAACGTGGGGTCGCCAACTAACTGAGAGCGCAGTATTTTGACCGCGACAACACGGTCGAGCAGGGTATCCTGGGCGCGGTAGACAACTGCGACTCCGCCCTCACCCAGTTTCTCCAGCAGCTCATAGCGTCCATTCAGCCGTGTTTGTTGCATAGCGTCCCCACACCTCGTCCCCAATTATATCACAGATAGCCACACTCTGCCACAGTCCGACACAGGGCAACTATTCACCCTGAGGGTAAGCTGTTTGCCGCGGATGCACGCGGAAAGACACAGATGGGACATCCGTGTCCATCTGTGCTTCTGTGCTCATGAGCGGCAAGGTGTGCACCTTTGACCCGGCCTCGCCCTGCGGCCACCTGTCCTAATAGTAACTACGTATCGGCTCGCCTCAAGCGCTGCCTTGAGGACGCGGACGCGGCAAAGGGCATCAAGTTCATCGAGGTGCCCGCCTACTGAGAAGCCGGGACTGGTCTGAGTCACGGCCAATGCTGGCGCCAGGGTGTGGTGCAAATGCAGCGCCGGGGCGATAGCAGTGCCGTCCTCCCGGCGCTGCCCAGCTGACAGGCGTCCCGAAGGGGGGGAGGCTACATCCACCGCCCGCGCCTACTACTACGCTGGCAGCCAGCGCGTCGCCACTCGCCTGGGATCGGCTCTGCCCCACTACCTCCTGGGCGACAACCTGGGTTCGACGGCGATCACGGCGGACACGAACGGTGCCAAAGTGGCCGAGTTGCGCTACAAGGCGTGGGGCGAGAATCGCCATTTCCTTCTCGCCCAACTGCAGCCCTGGTGCAGATCTTGCCTCGCTGAGATGGGCCTCAAGCATCCCACCGATTGCGCAACCGGTGGGATTGTTTTATGTATTATCTCCTGCCTCGGCCCACAGGTTGCCGCGCTGCTTCTCATCCAGCGTTTGCACGTCTAGCCCCCGTTCCCGGCACAATGTCTCCACTGCCTTGAACCGTTCGCGGCTGCGCTGGTTGGCCATGCGCAGCGCATCCTCAGCAGCGACGCCAAGCTGCCGCCCCAGCAGCGCCAGCGCAAAGAGCAGATCGCCGTAGGCAGCGAATGTTTCATCTGCTGTCCGGGCCTGATTCACGGCTGCGAGCGCTGCGCTAACGAGCTGCGCAACCGCCGGCGTGGCCTGCAAGAAGCCGACGCGGCCGGCTCGCTCCTGGATCGCCTGGGCATAGGCAAGGGCGGGCAACTGCACGGGCACGCCGCCCAGCAGTGACGCCGGCGGCTCGTCTCCGTTTATTTTCTTTTCCTCCTGCTTGATACTCTGCCAGTTGCGTAGGACCTCCTGCGCTCCACTGACCTGCACGTCGCCAAAGACGTGGGGATGGCGGCGCATCAGCTTGCTTGAGATACCGGCCAGAACATCGTTGACGTCAAACTCGCCATTCTCGATCGCCACCTGTGCATGGATCATGACCTGCATGATCAGGTCGCCCAATTCCTCACAAAGCTCCTGATGGTTGCCGCTGTCCAGCGCCTCCAAAACCTCGTAGGTTTCTTCGAGCACAAACGGCTTGAGCGTGTCATGTGTCTGCTGGCGATCCCACGGGCAGCCATCGGGTGCGCGCAACCGGGCAGTGATCTCGCGCAGTGTGTCGAACGAGCGCACGGCGGCCAGAATGGGCTGAGTAGGCAGGTAAGCGCAGAGGTCGGCGGCGGGCAGCGCTTGCTCAAGCTGCGCCACTGTGCTGACGACAACCGCGTGCCCCCGCACCAGGCGCACCTGATGGTTATCCGGATAGAGTGTGTGCAGAGCAGCCTGCACGCGCTGCATCGTCGGTTGATCGGCCAGCCCACAAATGAGCAGCGGCCGGGTGCTGGCAAAGGGAATAAGAGAGGAAAACGGCGCCGGCGCGGCGATCTGGGCCGCCGGTACGATCTGCACGCCCGCGTCCAATGGGGCAATGCCCAGCGTCGCGAAAACGGTATCCAAAGGCGATGGCATGTCTGTGTGCTCCTTGGCCGCATTGTAATGCTTGCCTCTACCCTTGTCAATTGATCAATGCGCGGGCGTCTTGTCCGCTATCTCTCGATACGCTATAATAGACGCACACTGCGCGGAGGGTGGACGGTGACATTCCGACACGGTATTCATCTATTCATGTTGGCGGCTCTGGCCATAGCTTTGGCTGGATGTGCGCCGCAGTTGCCGCGCGAGTGGCGTGAAGCCATGTATGGCCCTGACGCCACGCCGACCCAGCGTGTGCTCACCGTTCCCACCGCCAAACCATCGGCCGCCTTTGGCACGCCCACGCCACCAGCGGGGCCGACGCGCCTGGCGACGCTGACGCCTGTGCCGACGCGCACCGCCACCGTGACGCGCACCGCCACCGCCACGCCGTCGCTCGAAACGCTGACTTTGCAGCAGGGCGCGCCCTGGTTCATGAGCGGGCAGTTCGTCCCCTACGGCGGGACGGAAGACACGACGATCAGCGCCTGGAACCGCACCACGAACTATGCCGAGGCTGCTACCCTCAGCGTGCGCCAGGGCGACGTGATGGCCTCGCTCATCTATTTCCATCTGGGCGATCTGCCACTGCGGATGCCGATTGTGCGCGCGGAAATGAGCCTGTACGTCTCAACGCGTAGCAATGATACGCCCATGTCGCTGACGCTACGCTCCGCCCTCAAGCCCTGGATATTGAAAGAGGCGACCTGGTTAAAGGCCAACAATGGGCTGCTCTGGCAGACACCCGGCGCGCACGGCGAGACTGATCGCGTCGAGCAGCCGGTTGGCGAAACGGTCGTCTCCGATCGCTCCGTCTGGCTGACATTCGACCTGACTGATCTGGTCAGGGCCTGGCTCAAGGACCCGCAGGCCAATCAGGGTTTGCTCATAAGCGGCGACGCACCCAACGCTGTGCAGTATGACTTCACCTCGGCAGACTCACGCGATGAAAGGCACCGGCCGCGCCTGACGTTGACGCTCGCGACCGGCACGATCCTGCTCGCTCCCCTGAAGGTACCAACCGCCACGGTGACGCGCACGCCGACCATCGACCCCTTGCGCCCCGAGGCTGTCGATGTTATGCGCCTGCTGCCGCTGGGCAGCACGGTCGTGGCGCGTGCGCTTGGCGACCTGGATGGCAGCGGCCTGCTCGACATTGTGGCAGCCTACCGCATGCCCGGCGCCAGCGCCATCCATGTCGCCGTGTTCAAGTACTATGGCGCGCCGGCAGCGCCGGGCGATTATCGACTGGCGTGGAGTAGCCCGCAACTGGGCGGCGCTCTGCCCGTCAATCTGGATCTGGTCGATATCACCGGCGACCGGGTAGCGGAGATTCTGGTCAGCGTCACCAGTTCCTGGACTGGCGGGCGCATGCTGTTCGTCTTTGTCAGCCGGCCGGCAGATTACCGGCTGGCGCTGCCGGTGGGCGGCTATTTCTCGGGCAAGGACTACTTCGGCGAATCCGGCTACGACCTTGCCGATGTCAACAATGACGGGCGTATCGAGATTAGCGCTCGCCATGGCAATCAGGTTGATGTCTACGCCTGGGATGGCGTGAACTTTACCTTTGTGAAGTGATGGAGCGTGGCACTTTCTGACGTTGCGCCCGGGTTGCGCGCATGGGATTGGATGTGACAATGGCGGTAAGACGACGACGTTCACACGTGTGGGACAGACTGCTTACTGTCCTGCTTCTGCTTGTCCTACTATCAGGCATGTTCCCGACCTCCGGACTGACGGCGCGGGGCTACTATGAGACGCGCCTGGGCGCACTGGCCGGCGCGGAAACCTTTGGCCTCACCTACTGGACAGTCGGCGCTATAGGCACGAAGATAGGCCAGACCATTGGTTCCAAGCCGTGGCAGGGACTGAGTGCTGACGACAAACAGCGTACGCTTGATGATTTCTTTTCGTCTGCCGACGAGGCCAATGATCTGGAAGGGCAGATCCGGAGTCTGGCCAACCGGGGTGTGACGAGCTCCGATCCACAGATGGCTGATCTGGAAGGGAAGCTACGCGTCCTGCGCCAGCGGCGTGCACAGCAGAGCGTTGTCGTCGAGCGTGTCCTGGCCGATCAAGTGCAGAAGGTCCTCAAAGAGCAGAATACGACGCTGTTCGAGGCCGGGGGCGTTTTCTTCCCGCCCGTCTTCTTCGAACTGATCGATCTGCCGCACGTGCTGGTTGTCTCCTACCGCGATCGTTTCGTCATGCGCAGCCAGGTCGCTCTGCAACGCACGATCACATCGCAGCAGACCGACGCGCTGGAAGCAGCCGTTGACCGCGACCTGGGGGTCAGCTCGTTGCTCGTGCCCATCGGCGGCTACTCGACGTATCCGACCATGATTGCGGGCACAGCCCCGCGCGATTTCGTCGTCGGCGCCATTACGCACGAGTGGTGCCATATCTACCTGATGTTTCGCCCACTTGGCGGCGCCTATGGCAGGGACGGCCAGGTGTCGGCTATGAACGAGACAGTGTGCAGCATTTTCGGCGATGATGTTGGGGTGCTTGTGCTTCAAGAGTACTACGGCGCAGAGAAAACGCCGCGACCATGGGAGACGCTCCCGACGCCTGCGCCCACCACGCCTCAGCAGCCCAAACCCGCTGAGCCGCAGGGATTCAACGCCAACCGCGAGCTGCGCAAAATCTACATCGCTGCTGAGGACAAACTGAAGGCGCATGACATCGCCGGCGCTGACGCTGTCATGGAGCAGGGGCGGCAGTATCTGGCCGAGAACGGTTTCTACCTGCGCAAGCTCAACCAGGCCTTCTTTGCCTTCTATGGCTCCTATGCTGAGGGGCCCGACGCGATCCGTTCCGATCCCATTGGCGACGACCTGCGTGAATTGCGCCGGCGCAGTCCCACCATACGTGACTTCCTGGTCACGGTAGCGCAGATGACCAGCTACGACGATCTGAAGAGGGCGTTAGGAAAGTAGGTTCCAGACGTCTGTGGCCGCGCACCGTCTGTGTGCGGCGCAAGAGGGGTGTCTATGCCTGAGCCAATCGACAAGGTCCTGATTGTTGAAGATGAGCCGTCGCTTGTTGATACGCTGTCGTACAACCTGACCCGCCAGGGCTATCTGGTCTGCACCGCCCGCGATGGTCTGACTGCCATCGATGTGGCGCGCCGTGAGAAGCCGGACGTCATTCTCCTTGATGTCATGCTGCCCGGTCTGGATGGCTTTGAAGTCTGCCGTGTTCTGCGCCGCGAGATGAGTGTGCCTATCCTCATGCTCACTGCCCGCGACGACGAGATCGACAAGGTGGTCGGCCTGGAGGTCGGCGCCGACGATTATCTGACCAAGCCGTTCAGCATGCGTGAGCTGCTGGCGCGCGTCAAGGCTCTGCTCCGGCGTGTGCGCTTGATGCGCGAACAAATGGCGTCAACCAGCCCGGCCGGCGCGCCTGAGGAAAAGTTTTCCTTCGCCAACCTGGTCATTGATCTGACGCGCCGCGAGATGCAGGTCAACGGTGAAACAGTGGCGCTCAAACCTAAAGAGTATGAGTTGATGGTCTATCTGGCGCGCAACCGTGGTATGGCTCTCTCTCGCGACCAGATTCTGGAGAAAGTCTGGGGTTGGGAATACAGCGGCGAGACGCGCACCGTTGATGTTCACGTGCGCTGGCTGCGCGAGAAGATCGAGCCTGATCCGGCGCAACCGGTGCGCATTATCACCGTACGCGGCACCGGCTATCGCTTCGAAGGGTAAGTTGAGCATTCTCCCGTCGATGGCAAATCTGCGCGAGCATGGAGGGGCGTCATGTCTGACGATCTCAGCGTGTCTCTGCACAAGTATTTCGGATTCAGCGCCTTTCGCCCCGGACAAGCCGAGGCCATCGAGAGCGTGCTGGCGCGCAGACATACTCTGGTCGTGATGCCGACCGGGTCCGGCAAGTCGCTTGTCTACCAGCTCAGCGCATTGCTCCTTCCTGGCGTTACGCTCGTCGTTTCCCCGCTCATTGCCCTGATGAAAGATCAGGTCGACAGTCTCACCCGCCGCGGCGTCGCGGCCACCTACATCAACAGCACGCTCAGTTCCGACGAGCAGTCGGCGCGCTTGCAGGCGCTGGCGCAAGGCTCGTTGCGCCTGGTCTACGTTGCCCCGGAGCGTCTACGCAGCGTTCCCTTTCAGCAGGCGCTGAAGCGGGTGCAGATCGGCCTGCTGGCGGTGGACGAGGCGCACTGCATCTCGCAGTGGGGCCACGATTTTCGACCGGATTACCTGCACATCGGCGCTGCCCGCGCCGCCATGGGTAA
>CAYOEZ010000019.1:0-34465 GCA_964402955.1 uncultured Ktedonobacterales bacterium
TCTTCTGGTTGGTATTGCCTGACGATCCAGTTGGGCATAGCGAGCTCCTGTGTGAGAATGCGACAATGGTGCAATAGTAGGTCGGGTTTCCATACCCGACGAAGGCCCACGCGTGTGGTGTGCATTGGCAGGTATGGAAACCTGCCCTACTGATTGATCGCGCGGGCGGCGACTTCCCGGTATACCTCGCGATAACGCGCTGCAACAGCGGCGGCGCGGAAGCGGCTCTGCGCAACCTGCTTGCCTTGTTCGCCCATGCGCCGGCGCTCGCCGGCGTCCTGCAGCAGGCGGGTGATGGCGGCAGCCTTGGCGTTGTTGTCGCCCAGGCCCACGGGCGGGCCGGTGACGCCTTCCTCGACCAGATCGCTCAAACCTCCGGCGCGGGTGACGACGACGGGGATGCCCGCCGCCATCGACTCGATCACTGTCATGGGCAGCACTTCCTGGCGTGACGGCAGGACGACCAGCGCACAGGCTGCATACTCGCGCAGCATGCCCGGCGTATCTTGCAGCCCCAGAAACTCGACGCTGCCTGTCAGGCTGTTGGCGGCGACAAACTGGCGCAACTCGCCCTCATAGGCGGCGTCAACGGTGCGCCCGGCCAGGCGCAGACGAGCAGCAGGTAGCGTCGTATGCACGATGGCAAATGCCCGCAGCAGCGTCAGGATGTCCTTGAGCGGCGTTATGGTGCCGGCGTACAGAATGCGGCCAGGCTCTTCATGGCGCTCAAGGTGGAAGTAGTCTTCTGGCAGCGGGTTATCGATGCGATGCCAGCGGGCGGGCGTGCGCCCCGCATACTCGCGCATGACATAGGGACTGATGACGATGATGTCCTGCACGCGCGGCAGCGTGTAGCGATCGTAGATCAGCGCCAGGCCAAAGCGCAGACGGTCATAGAGCGTCTGATTGTAGATGGCTGCTTCACGATGGGCCACGCCGTGCAGGGTGAGAACGGTCGGCAGCCCGGCGCGCAGGCCAGGAATGACGAAATGACTGGTGTGGCCATTGACGACGTCGGGCTTGATCTCCTTCAGGCAGGCGCTGATGCGCATCAGGCTGCGCACGTAGCCCGGGATCACACGCCGGCGTGGCAGCGCAAGATAGTGAACCGTGACCCGGCCCTGCTGCAGCACATGATCGTGCGGCACATCGGCGTGGCAGTAGATCACGTGAATGTCCAGGTCAGCGAAGGCGGCCAACGCCTGCACCAGGTTGTAGACGGCGACGCGCATCCCGCCCATCATGTGGGCGCTGTCGAGTGGGTAGAGAGCGACAATGGCAACGCGCACTGCTAGCTCCTCCCCGCTCGGGACAAAACCTCGTCATAGACGGCTTTTGTCTTGTGCGCCACGACCTCTGGCCTGAAGCGCGTCTCGGCCTCGGTGCGTGCGCGCGCCCCCATCGCTGCACGCAAGCTCTCGTCAGCGAGGAGTCGATTGATGGCCGCTGCCAGAGCAGCGCTGTCGCCGATCGCAACGAGCAATCCTGTAACCCCGTCGTTGACGATGGCGGGGACGCCCCCGGCCGGCGTCGCCACGACGGGTACAGCCGCTGCCAGCGATTGCTGCACGGCCATGGGCGCTGTTTCTTGGAATGACGGCATGACGGTAAGAGCGCAACTGTGGTACTCGGCGAGCAGGCGCTCCTGATCGAGCAGACCGAGGAATGTGACATTGGACGCAATGCCCAGGCTGTCGATCTCATGCAGCAATCTCCGATGATAGGCTTTATCCGGCGTGCCGCCGGCAATGCGCAACTCGACGTTGGGGTGCGACTGTTTGACGGTTGCCAGCGCCTGTAGCAGCGGAATCAGCCCCTTGCGCTCCAGAACGGCTCCGGCAAACAGGATACGCCCGCTCTGCGGCTGCGGCGTCAGAGCGAAGAAGCTGCGGTCAACGGCGTTCTCGACCAGGTGGAAGCGGGCTTTAGTCATGGGCTGGAAGACATCCTGCACGTAGGGTGAGATGGCGATAATGTCACGCGCCTTACCCAGGCAATAGCGCTCGTAGAGGACGTCGATGCTCCCGCGCAGGCGCATACCCGGCCCCTGGTAGAGGGCGACCTCGCGTGCGATGATGCCGTGGGCGGTGATGACATTGGGAAAGCCGCTGGTCAGCGCGGCGCCGGCATAGAGGCCGGTGCTGTGGCCATGCACGATGTCGGGCTTCAGATCGCGCAGCAGCGCGTTCATCATGCCCACCTCGCGCAGATGCCAGGTCATACGGCCCTGATTGCGGCGCGGCAGGTAGTGCACTGTGGCGTCGCGTATGGTCGTTGTATGGGCGCGTTCCAACTCGGTGCGGCAGGTGATGATGTGTAGATCATCGACGCCGACGGAGCGCAATGTATCCATCAGGTAGACGATGGCTACTTCCACACCGCCGAGCCGGGTAATGTCTTGCGGGAACTGGCCGAGAATTGCGACTCGCATGTATTTCCTCAAGTGCTCTGAGCGGGCAAACTATCTGCCGCCGTCTGGCTGTCCAGCATTATGGTGTCGACGTAGTGGCGCTGCTTGCTGCGCCAATCTGTGTTGTCTCAACGTCGCTGGGCTGGCGCAGCAAGCAGCGCCACTACGTCGTTGGCGTCTGGAGCGCGACAACGGTGAATGGTTCCGCCGCCGTCTGCCGTTGCGTCTGCTGCTCAGATTGCCAGCCGAACAGAGCGCCAACGACCAGCATCATGACCATATTGACATAATATGCCGAAACCATGTCGATGACCATGGCTTCGACCAGATAGGGAACCAGAGCGATCGCAAAGGCGGCGACCAGGCCTGCCTCCAGGCGATCACGCGCGCGTCGCAGAAAGCGTACTGCGCCAACAATGATGATCCCGAACATCGTCACATAGGGCAACGCGCCCACGATGCCTGAGTTAAACGCCACCTCGAGCACAGAGTTGTGCGGGGCAGGAAGCACGTTGGCGTCGGCATAGGTCAGATTATTCTTGAGATAGGCAGTGCCGAAGTTGGAATAGCCCAGCCCCAGGATCGGGTTGTGCGAGAAAATCAGCGCGGCGTTGCTCCATATCTCTATGCGGTACTCGACCGGGCCGCGTGCGCCAATGCGCTGCGAGACGACAGCGCTTTGCTGGACCGCATTCCACGAGAGGGCAAGCGCGGCCGCGCCCACGATAACGGCGACAACGAAGACACGGCGAAAGGTGGGCCAGACGGCAGCGCCCAGAACCAGGCTCAGCGCCAGCGCAATGTAACCGGCGCGGTTGTAGGTGTAGAACACGCCGATCGCCACATAGGCGAGGGCCAGTGCGTATATCAGCCGCCCGCCAAGCGTTTTCGCCTGTGTGAAGCGACAGATGACGAATGCGCTCGACATGGCAATCAGCGCCGCAAAGAAGGCGGGGCTGCCAAGCAAGCCTGATAGCTTGTGGATGTCTTTTGTGTAGACCCATGAGCGTTCTGAATAGATGAAGAGCGGCTGCCCGCCAAGTTGCTCTTGAATGGCGACGGATGTGAGGATGACGCCCATAATGATGATCGCTGTGCAAACGGACTCGGCATGGCGGCGCTCGCGCTCCAGGAAGCGGGCCAGAATATAGATGACTGCGGGCACGAAATAGGTATCGGCGTAGTTGGTGACCGCCGCCTTGAAGCCGTCATAGGACGCCGGAAGGGAGAGGCCAATGCCGATCAGCGTGGCCAGTATCGCCAGATCAAGCCCAAGCAGGCGCGGCGCACGTATCTTGCCAACGGCAAGCTGGGCAAGAATCAGGATCAGCAGCGCAGCGGCGCACATGCGCGTGAGTGTGAGGTCGGGAATGCCGCGCCCCAGCAGGATATCCAGGTACAGGAAACGCGAGAACGGAGCGGTCACGACCCAGAACAGCAGTCCTGCCAACGGGTTGGCGACAAGCACGATCGCGTAGAGGGTGAGGCCAACGACAGTAATCGGCCAGGTCGCACCGTTGCCGGTGAGTGTTAGGCCGAACGTCAGCCCAACGGCAAGCGCCAGCGCCGCAATAGCGACGTTGCGCAGCAGCATAAACATGCTATTCACAATTGGCGGCCACGTGTGTAGTCGGGACACGGTTCCTTTCATACGAGGCGCCGATAAATGCTTTCGATAGCGGCAATTTGGTTCTCGATACTAAAGAGCGCTGCTGCCCGTGCATGGCCGGCCTCGCCCATCGCCTTGCCCTGTTGCGGGTGGGCGAGCAGTTGCGCCAGCGCCTGTGCGAGGGCCTCGGGCTGCGCGGGCGGAACCAGCAGGCCAGTGCGTCCGTCCTCGACGATCTCCGACGTCCCGCCGGCGTTGGTTGCAACCACGGGCAACCCCGCTGCCATGCCCTCGATCAGCACGCGCCCGAACGGCTCCGGCTGCACCGACGTGTGCGCGAGCACGTTGAGCGCCGACAAGAACAGTGGTACGTTGTCCTGAAAGCCCACGAAGCGGACGATGTCGCCCAGGCGCAGCGACGTGACCAGAGTTTTCAGCTCATCCAGATACCACTGGCCGTCAAGCTCAGGTATGCCCGCGATCAAGCAACGCAGGCGCGGAAACTGCGGCGCCAGCAGGCTGAGCGCCGCCAACAGGTCGCGCTGCCCTTTCCACGGCTCGATGCGTCCGATCATGCCGACGACGAGATCATCCTCTGCCAGGTTAAACGCCCGCCGCGCCGCCTGGCGGTCGAGCGTGGCATAGGCTGACAGGTCGAGCGCATTGTGCACGACCACGCCGGGGCGCTTGCCCACGCCCTTCTGTCTCTGATCGAGTTCGACGGCCTGAGAGATGAAGATGAATTGAGAAACGTAGCGCGCCAGAAAGCGGTCAACGGCGTCGAGCGCAGGCATGGAGCGGACGTGGCACACGCAGGGAACTGCGGCGCGCCGGCTGGCGATGATGCCCGCCTGGTGCAGTTCCGGCGCATCGTTGAGGTGCACTAGATTGATCTTCTCTTGCTCGATGACGCTCTGGACCTGCCGGGCCAGCGGCCAGGTTTGCAACGCGGTGCGCGTTGCCAGCCCGGCGGCGCGCCAGAGCGCGCGGCTGATGCGGTTGCGGCGCAGAGCGACCGCCCACGTGCTGTTGCGCGCCTGGGCCAGCGCCGGCGGATAGGCCGGCGTGCGCACAGAGCAATATGATACCGTTGCAATGACAGGAATGCCGGCGCTCTCGAAGCGTGCGCGGTAGGGATTGCTGGCGCACATGAGGACGACCGGCTCGAACTCCTGGCGATTGATACGGCGAGCAAGCTCGTACAAGCTGATCGTCGACCCGCCCGCCTGGGGGGCGCTCTCGATATACAGGATTCTTTTCACGTTTAGCGGGCGGCGTTACAGCCGCTGCTCCTCTCCTACCTGCTAAGGCTACTGCTCCTGCTTCCCAAGCAGGGTGTCGCGCGTTCGTCACAGCCGCTGCTCCGTCTCCTACATGCTAACCGGCAGAGCGCCGGCGGCGGGAGCGCCCGAATATGATTTCGAGCAAGAACGACAGGATGATGCCCCCGGCCAGGCTGGCGGCAACGCCAGGGATGAGCATGCTGCGCGTCTGTACTTTCTGCGCACGCGTTGGCGTTTGCGCTGCCTCAAACATCTGCACAAAGCCGGCGCTGCGTGCATCCGCCTCTTTGGTCTGCGCCTCGCTCAGCTTGCCGTTCAGGAAGTTGTAGTTGCTGTCGGAGCGCTGCACCTCGCTCTGAATGCGGTTGTATTCTGTCGTCAGGCTGACCAGGCTGAGCAGCTCGTTCTCTTTCTGGGCGATGAGTTCATTCTGGCGGGTGACGGCGGCGCGTAATCCCTCGATGCTCGCCTGGTTGGCGGCAGCAGAGGCGCGATAGGAGTTGGCCGCCACAGTGTCGTTCTCGGTCGCTGCTTTCTGTGACAACGAAACATAGTAGCTGGCGGCGGCGCTGGCGCGTTCAATTTCGACGAGGTTGCGATCGCGTTCCGTTTTCAATGTGCGCAGAGTGTCCTGATAGCCCTGGATGTCACGCGTCAGATCGGCGGTTCCGTTCTTGGTCTGGAAGCGCAGCAGGGCCGTGCGCGCATCGTTGAGGCTCTTTGTCGCCGCCTGCAACTGCTCGGCGATGAATTGCAGGCGCACGGTTGTCGTCTTGGCGCGCGCTTCACCGAAGGCCTTGAGTGTGCTGGCGGCGTGGACGTTGGCGATGGTTGCAGCATCTTTGGGATTGGGGCTGCGCACGTGGACGTAGACAAAGTCAGAGAACGGCGGAATCTCGTTGATGACCTGATCCAGCAGCTCCTGGACCGTCATGTTGAGGCCCAGCGTGTCGATGGTCATCTGGGCAGCGACCGCACCGCGCATGATGGCCGAGAAATCCGCCTGCACGGCCGCAATATCATCCTTTGCGACGCCTGGTCGGACCGTGCTGTAGAGAGTCACCTCGTCCGGCTCCGGGGCGGCAATGATGAACTTGACCGTCGCTTCATAGACCAGCGGCACGTCGGCGTTGGCATACAGGATCACCGCAACCGTCGCAGCCACGGCAATGAGAGTGACCCACGACCAGCGTACAATCACGCGCACGTAAGAGAAGAGATCAACGTCCAATGTTATCAACCTCTCGCAAGTTTTCTTCAAGAACGGCGGAAATTGCTTCTACACGCTGATCCCAGGTGTTGGCGGCGGCGACCTGACGGCGCTGCTCCGCCGCGGCTGGGCCGGTCAGAGATTCTTCGATGGCAGCGACGAAGGCGCTGGCGCCGGCAATGCGCACGACGTCGCGCACCTCGTGGGCGGCAGGAACATCGGTGGCAACGATGGGCTTGCCGCAGGCCAGGTACTCGTACATCTTGAGCGAGCTGATGTTGCGCGTGCGCTCGTTTACCTTGTAGGGCAGCAGGCACACCTGGCAGGCTGCCATGTAGCGCGGCACGTCAGAAACAGCAACCTGGCCCAGAAAATGCACGTTGGGCTGCCGCCGCAGCGTAGCCAGTCCGGCGATGTCCTCTTGCGTAGTGACTGTCGCCGGTCCGACCATCGCCAGCGACCAGTCTGGTCTCGCGGTGGCGATGCTGGCCAGGAGGGCATAGTCCAGTTTATCATTGATAGCGCCGACATAGCCAATCACTGGCTTTGGCAGCGCAGTCATCGCGGCAGGCGCATCGGCGCTGGCCAACGTGCGCTGAAAACCATCATAGTCGACGGCATTTGGAACCAGGTACACCTTCCCGTTGATCGGGCTCTTGCTCTCAAACAGAGCAGGCGCTGTGGTCAGCACGACATCTGCTCCGCTGAGCATCAGCCTCTCCCATCCCCGCATTGTGGGAATGTACGACTGCGGGATGCCGGCGTAGCTGGTGTACTCATCGATACAATGGTAGACAACCAGGCGCTCCTCGTACTCGCCTATTATAGCAGCCATTTCGGGCAGATACAACCATAGGATGGGATGGTCCATGTGCAAGCGGCGCAGGGTGTACTGCAATGCGCTGTGGTAGAGTTTGTTGGACACCCGGCGCAATGCCTGCGGCCCGGTCGATGGCAGCAGGGCAGGGTTGTGATAGACATGGAGACCGTCTCGAATGTGCTCAACGTGGGGCAGCCACGACAGGGAGCCGTCGCGCCAGTGCTCGCGCGTCTTCTTCAGGCTGAGGCGCGGCTCAACCCACAACACGGTATTGGTGCGCGCCAGGCGGCTCAGTATTTGGTGGCGGTTGCGCCACATATCGCTCCACGGGCCGGGAGCAAAGCAGAGGATCGATTGTCCGGTCAGCATGTCACTTATCTCGGGCAGATGCGCATATCTGCGTGTACACGCTCAGGTGCTGCCTGGCAATGCCCTGCCAGTCGAGCGCACGGGCAACCTCCAGAGCGCGAGCACTGGTAGCGGCCATATCCATGTGGGGCGCAGCAGCCAGTGCTTGTCGCAAACCGTCAGGCTGAGCAGAATAGAGTATCCCGCTTCCTCCCTCCATGAGTGGGCGGAAGGGGAAGACGTCAGGGGCGATCAGCGGGCGGCCAAACGAGAAGGCCAGGATCGCCGCGCCCGACGTTGTCCCCGATCGGTAGGGCAAGACGCAGATGTCGGCAGCGCGCATATAGTACTGAATGTCCGTATCGGCAACGAATGTCAAGTCGAGGCGGATGCGCGTGTCGGCCGCCGCCAGCCTGGCCAAGGCGTTGCCGTAGGCCGGGTTGTGCGGGTTGCCCGCAATCAATAAGCGCAGACTTCCGCCCGGCAACTGGCGAAACGCACTGATCAGGTCATCGAGACCCTTGTATGGACGTACCTGGCCCAGCGTCAGAAAGACGAACTCGCCGTCGTCGATCCTCAGCCGTTGCCGCGCTTCTGCGCGCGTGCAGGTGTCGGGATAGGCGCCGATGTAGTTGCCGTGAGGGATGACGGCGATACGCCGTGGCCGGTGGTGTTTCATCACCTCGCGGCGCGCCTCTTCATCGTGGACGTGTACGACATCGGCAAGCCGGTACATTGCCTCGTTGGCCAGTGCGTCGAGCCGGCTGGCGCTGCTGTCGTGCTGTTGCACGTTATGCGCCGTGTAGACGATGGCCATGCCGGCCCGCCTGGCCTGAATAAGCGCCGCGACCATGGCGGCGAGCCGCAGCGCTGAGCGTGGGCCCGACCACGAGCGATAGAGCACCTCCGCCCAGTGCACGTGCAGCACATCGGCCTTGCCGCGCCAGCGCGCCACAAGCGCCGGGTTTAGCGCCTGCTCATAGGAACAGACGATTGCCGGCGCCGCCTGCTCGAGCGCAGCGCCGAGCAGGTGGACATAGGGATTCATCGCCACGCGCGAGATGAACACGATGTTCATGGCTGGTCCACGGGCACGGCAGCCTGGGGATCGATGCGCAGCATGTGCAAGACGCGCATGCCCAGGGGAACCTCGCTGAGCAGGCCGACGATACGGTTGCGCGCCTCGCTATCGACACGCCACACCAGAACGCCGTAGACAATGACCATCGTAATGCCGGCCATCAACAGCGCGAATGGCGGGTAGATACCCTGCAGCGCCCACAGAACCGCACGCGCAATCGTCGCCGCCACGATGGACAGACCGAGGAAGGGCGCCAGTATCTGTGCGAAATCCTTCATGTCCGTCGAGATGATGCGATTGACCAGGATCGCCGAGATAATCAGATCGGCGACGGCCACCATAGCTGAGAGTGCGCTGACGCCAACGATGCCGTACCACACGGTCGCCGGGTAGAGCAAGATGAGCATGGTCGCCAGCCGCCAGGTGGCGATGCCCACCAGCCATTGCGGCTTGCCTCCCGCCTTGAAGACGGGGCCCATGTTGGCGGCAATCGAGCGAATCCCGCCATAGATGACCAGGAGTTGCATCGGCACGATGGCGTTCATCCACTTTGCGCCGTACAAGATATCCATGAATGGCGGTGTAAACACGAAGATGGCAACGCTCAGCGGAATACTCACCATCGCCGTGTACTTGACGGCACGCAGAAAGACGCGGCGCACGTCGGCCAGGCTGGCGCTTACCCGTGAGAGCGCCGGAAACATGACCTGGCCCAGCAAGCGGGTGATGTGTGTCGCAGGCGTATTGGACAGCGTGAATGCCTGGCTGTAAACCCCCAAATCGTCCGCGCCGCGCATGCGGCTCACAAACATGTTGTCCAGATTGGTAATGAAGTAGATCAGAATCTGGCTGGCCTGGATGTGTTTGCCGTAGGCGAACATCTCCCGTGCCACAGAAAGATGGATGCGCGGGCGCGGGCGCAGGGGAGCGACCACCCATGCCAGAATAGCTGTGAGGGTGATGTCAACAAGCTGCCCGTAGACCAGGCTCCACACGCCAAACCCTTTCAACGCCAGGACGATTGTGACTGTGTCCTTGATGACTTCCGGCACGATGTCGGGCAGGAGACGCTTGCGGAAGTCCATTTCCCTGGCCAACATGGTCAGCGGCACCTGCCCAAGTGAGCCGATGACCATGATCATCCCCAGGATGCGCAAGATCTCGGCCAGTTGGGCGCGGTCTGACAGTTGCGCCGCGCCCGGGTAGAAGAATGTCGCAATTGGCACTGCGCCAAGCAGCGCCAGACCATAGAGCACGAGCGAGATGACAAAGAGGAGCACGAACATGGTGTCGGCCGCTTCACGCACCCGATCGCGGCGGTAGATCAGCGCCTCGCCGAAGCCGAACTCGCGGAAGAGTTGCAGCGCACTGATCGCCACGGTGGCAGACGCCACCAGGCCGAAATCCGTACGCAAGAGGATGCGCAGCAGGACAAGGCGGGTGATGAAAGCCAGCGTTTGGGTGGTGAGTGTCGACAAGCCGACCCAGAAGACGCCGCGTGTTACCTGACGGCCAATGCTCATGCTGGGCGCACCTCTTTCTTGCACACGAGGACGAAGTCGCGTGCGAATAGGGACGGATAGATGCGGGCCAGCCGGTTATAGATGGCGGCGATGGGCGGCCAGCGCAGCGGGCGGGGATAAAAGCCACGCACCCAGAGACTGGCGTGGCCATCGACGGCCGTCACGCGCGCTCCGTACTTGCGGCACAGAACCCTGGCCTCGTGAACGGTGAAGAAGCGCAGGTGCGTCTGATCGAGCGGCGAGTTGCGCACATAGGGAAAGCGCCCGAAGAGCAACCACAGGCGACAGATCCAGTGCGCCGTGTTGGGCAGGCAGATGATGAATGTGCCGCCCTGTTTCAGCACGCGCACGCACTCGGCCAGGGACTTCTCCGAGAAGAAGCGATGTTCGATGGCCGAATTGGACACGACTGTGCCAAAGCTATCGTCGGCGAAAGGCAGCGTCTCATCGTCGAGATCGACTTTCTGGCAGGGGATTCCCTTGTCCAACGTGCGCTGCACCGCTACCTGCGACTGGTCGGTGCCCCGCACGTGCGCTCCGCGGGCAACCATCATGGCAGAGAGGACGCCCGGCCCGCAATCAACTTCCAGCACGTCATCGCCGGCGTTGATGCGCTCAACAATGATCTTAAGGCGGCTGGTATCGAAGTTGTCGCCATGAACGCGCCAGTAGTCGTCGTAGTATTCTGCCAGGTCCATTCATTACTCCACGTGCGCCGGTGCACTGAATTGCGCCTGCTCCTCGCGGCCCCAGGCAACGATTGGTTCCTCGGCCACGACGGGCCGCACCTTGATCCAGTCGACGACATTGCGCGACGCCTCGAGCGGCTCGTTCGAATAGGCGCGGATATGGACGGGCAGGGCCATGAGCGGCAGATGGGTTGTGCTCGTCTCGACCGGGCTATCGTCGACCTGGAAGAGGATAGTGCTGTTATCGAGCCGCGTGATGCGGAAGGTGTGCCAGGCTGTGTCCGCCGGCTTACAGCACTGCGCGACAACGTTGGTTGTCCCATCGCGATTGACGCGCTGGAACATCCCGGTGTTGTATGAGCGCAGCTTGACCTCGTGCGTGTGGCCATCGTCGGAGAAGCCCTGGTCAGCGTCGTGCATCTTGAGATAAACATAGTCGGGATGGCGAGCGCGGTGCTCGACCTGATAGCCCACAGCAAACGTTTGCCGGCTCAGCATGCAATCGTATGCGCCGGGGCAACTGTCCGCCGCTCCGCCGTCGGGGTTGAATGCTGTGACCGTGATCACGCCGCCGCCAACCTGGATGCCCGAGGGAGCGGGCCAGGGCCACTTGCTGCCATCGTAGGCATCGAAATCATCGTAGAAGGCATAGATGTAGTTCTTGTCGGCCAGCGCGTCGCCGCTTTCGGCAGGGTTGCCGTAATAGACATAATACAAGTCGTCCCGGCTGTTGGCGGCGATCGGGCGCACGAGCGAGAACCACGTCTCGGCCGGCCCCACGACGTGGCGATCAAGCTCCTCCCATAGCAAACCATTCCATGCGACAATGCGCCAGTCGCGCCGGTCGGCGCGCATCCTGCCATCGGCGATGAGCTGGTCGGTGTTCAGCGTGAGCGACACGGCATACCCTGCCGCGACGCCGTAACCCGCGGCTGTCAGCACAGTCAGGCGGCGGCGGTAGGTGTAGCCCGTATTCCACCAAGATGCAGACGGCGTCCAAGTTGCTGTCGGTGTTGGGCTGGCGGTTGTCGTCGGCGATGGCACACTCGATGTCGGCGTGGGCGTCGCCGTGGCGGTGGCGGTTGGCGGCGCTACGGTCGGGACAGGCGCGGGTAGCAGAATGTATGTGACGGTGAGCCTGGGGTGCAGGCCGGGATCGGGATGCAGCGCCGCAGCAAGCTCGTAGCGCACGGACGGAGTGGATGATGTGCCGGTGGGCTTGATGGCCGCCCCGAAATTGCTGGCGGGATCACGCACCCACTGCTGTACCAGGGCAGTCAGTGACAGGTTGATCCACACGCCAGTGACGGAGGTGTCTGTGTTGTCCGTCGCCTGGCCCATGCGGTCGATATTCACGCCATTACAGCCGACAACTGCCCAGGCGCTGCTTTGCGTGGCGCTGATCCAGTTGGCCTGGTCAGGCCTCCACGGACGCAAGACGCCGAAGGCGGCAAGAGAGATCGGGTTAGCGTTGGTGCGGCCGGTGACGTACATCGTCAGTGTGGCCGACTTGATGGTGGCGGTTGGCGGAATTGAGCTGACATCGAAGCGGATCAGCCCGGCCTCGGCGTCGCTCACTTGCGAGCGCTGCCAGCGCACGGCCATGATCGGCTCGAAGCCGTGGGGGGCATAGGGATCGCCATAGCTGCTGATGTAGGTATCGGTTTCACCGCTGTAGCCGCCGGCTCCCTGCTGGAAGGCCACGGTCATGGGCTCCGCCGGAGCGAGGTCTTTCATAATGACGGGCAGATAAACGCGGAAAGGACGCTGCGGCGTGGGCGTGCCATCGGCCCGTGCTGCGGATGGCGCCAGCAATGCAGCGCACAAAAGAAGAAGCGGCAAGAGACGCACAGCGATTCGGTTTCTCATCTTTTCCCTACCTGACTCGATAGACCAGAACAAGAGGCGTCCCGTCAACCTGGACTGTGGCTGCGGGCTGGCGTGATAGCATCAGTCTGGTTATGGAAGACGTGTAGCGCGACTGGCGCGCCTGAATGACGGCGAAGTCGCCGCCATCGGGAGCGATCGTGTCGGCTCGCGGTATGAACAGGTCCTTGCGCAGGCGGCCGGTCTCCTGGTATGAGATCATCACGTTTGACGCGTCGGCCCAGATAGTCGCCCCGGCCGGCGCGTTCTCGTTTAGATAGCCGAGGACACCCTGGTAGCTGTCGGCCCAAAATGTCGTTTCGAGGCCACGCTCTGCCGCGCCTGGAATGCCGCCCACGATCGCGCTATAATATGCTAGCTCGTAGGGATGCAGGTGAACAATGGCGGCAACGGGCGGCGCACACACAACGAGCAGCAGCGTGGCGCTCACAATCCAGCGCAGAGATGTGCTTTGCCGCCGCGCCGTCAGGCGGGGGACGAAGCGCCACAGCAGATTCCACACTCGCTCGCTGACCCTGGCAAAGCCCAGCCCGGCCAGCGCCGCCAGAAACGGGAATGCCGGCAAGAAAAGGCGCTCGCCATCGTAACCGGCCGTGATCGTTGCCAGAAACGGCAGCATCGGCCCCAGCGCGCTCAGAACAAGCAGCCAGCCGGCGCGGTCTGCCTTGCCGCTGCCCAGCACACCAAGCAGCCCCGTCAGCATCAGCAGCAGCGTCAGCAGCGGCGTGACGGCTGCCGTGAACACGAGCGGGTAGTGCCAGGGCGTCCTGGCGTACATCTGGCCCAGGTAGTAGGTGTGCATGGTCAAGAGACTGGTATGGTTCAGGAAGAAGTAGTCGATGTACAGGCGCAGCCGGGCCAGCGTGTCGAAGTAGAGCCAGGGCCACGAGACGATGAAGACCAGCACTGCGACCATGCCCGACAGAGCCAGGCGCACGATGTGCTGGCGCGTGTGATAGAAGAGCAATGTCCACAGGCCCAGCCCGACCGGAAGCAGCAAGCCGCCATTCTTGATCCCCAGAGCCAGGCCCCACAGGATGCCAAACGGTATAGCCCAGCGTAGCCCGGCGCGCTCGATCGTCTTCCAATAGACGTAGGTGGCGATGAGCGACACGGTGGCCAGCGGAACATCGAGGGCCAGGAAGCTGGCATAGGCCAGGAAACGCGGCAGGAGACCCAGACAAAGAACGGCGGCGATGCCCGCCAACCAGCCGCCCAGCTCGCTCACCCACCAGAAAAGCATGGCCAACAGCACAGCGAAGAACAAGGCGTTGGCCAGCCGGTAAGCAACCAGGTCGCCGGTCAGCGCACGAAAGACGCCCCAGGTGAATGCGGCGGCAAGCTTGACCAGCGGCGGGTGCATATCGCCCAACTGGCCGCCCGCCCCCACGTCCTGGGCAACCATGGCGCCCCAGTTTTGCGTGATGCTGTCTCTGCTCAGCGCCGCCAGCGGATCACGCCGCAGCGTCTGCGCCCAATTCCAGTAGAAACGGGACGTGCGCATGTAGATAGATTCGTCCCAGGTGATGCCAAGTGAGCCGGCCATCGCCAGCACGGCCAGAAAGCCGATCAGCCCGATCAGGATGCTCGCCGCCAGCCGCTTGCTGATCACGCCTTACTCCGCCTCCGCGCTGACGCTGGCCCGGGGCGAACCGGACTGCGCCCCGCGCTGGCCGATGACGCGCGCCGGCACTCCGGCCGCGATGGCATAAGGCGCAATGCTGCTCGTGACGACTGCGCCGGCGCCAATCACCGCGCCCTGGCCAATCGTGACACCGTCAAGAACGTTGACGCCCAGGCCAAGCCAGACGTCATCCTCTATAACGATGTCGCCCTTGCTTTCGATACCCTGTTCCAGTATGGGGCGCGTGACGTCGCTGATGGTGTGCTCATAGGGGCTGAGGCCGCAATGGGGCGCCAACTGCACGTTGGCCCCGATGCGTAGATCGCGCAAGAAGCCCTTCAAATGACACCCGGCCTGGATGTGCGTATTGTCGCCGATGACGATGCTGCCGCCTGCGCCAATCTCGATGATCGTGCCGCGGTAGAGGTGGACGTTGCGTCCCAGGGTGACGCCCCCGCCGTTATTGTGGGCATAGATGGTCACGTTATCATCGATGAAGCAGCCGGGTGAGAGGCGCAGGCGCGGGCACTTGATCTGTGCGCGCGGGGAGACGTAGGGTTTGCTGGTGATATTGGCCAGGGCGCGCTTGTCTTTGTACGGACCCAGCGGTAGGCCGGCCAGCCACATACACAGCTTTCCCAGCACCGGTAATGTCGATAGCTCCATCAGGGCACGCAGGATGCCCCACTTGACACGAAAACGCACGGTTCGATCCTCATCATGAACTTACCCGCGCACGTTGCGCACGGGTTCTGCGGCCAGGAGTATTATAGCACAATACCCTGCAAGATAGAACAGGGCAGCAGCCAAGGCGACAGGCTGCTGCCCCGAATGGGCGCTGGCAGGCGATAAGCGATTCTCTGACTAGTCACCATGCGCCGTGGCCCACACCCACGGATGAAAACGTTGCAATCTGGAGTGCGACGAATCCCTTCGTCGCACTCCACAGGCGCATTTTCATATCAGATGCCCAGCCGGGATCGGAACTGGTAGATATGCTGTGTATGATCGCGCTCGTGCCAGAGCGCGCGGCGCAGCATCTTACGCGGCGACCACAATTCAGCGTTCTTGAGCTCGATGCGAGTAACCCCTTCAAGTTGCGGCAGCACGCTTACAAGCTGTTGATGAGCGAGAATGAGACGTTCTTGCCAGGTTGCGGGCTCGCTGGCCGCATCCGGAGCGAGACCGAGCCGGTCAAGATACCACCATTCCGCCCTGCTACAGTGGTTGAGGATGCCTGCGATAGACCAATTGTCCTCAACTTTTTTTGTGCGAGCGACCCGCGGGACATCTCCTGCCGCACGTAGGTCCGCGAATGACCAGTCGAGTAGCTGAAGACCCATTCTGATGTCGTGCGCAGCGAGGGGAGGAACGTCGGCAGCGAAAAATGCACTGACGACGTAGTCCGGGTGGGCAGGATCGGGCCATTCGCGTACCATCTCATCGATCACGAACTCCGGATGTGGGTCGAGCACGGTTGCTGCATCACCTTTGTTCTCTCTCCACATCGCATAGTCACGCACGCCGGCCGGAAGCGCGGACACGGCAGCGTCGCGTGTCGCCTCACTCACAAAGCATCCGAGTAGCGCCGGCACGAAGGCCACCCAACGACCTTCCATCTCTTCGAGCGAAACCGAGTAACGCATGAGCGTGCTCCTCTGTAGGACAGATGCAGCCTGTTAGCACTACTACCGCACATGAGTAAAGACGGCCTTCTTCACCGCCGAGACACCCGATAGAGCGGGGTGAGCTTCGCTGAGAACGCAGAGAAAAACGGCAAGAACTCAGTACTTTCTGCGAAGCTCACCCCGCTCTACCGGGTGTCTCAGCGCTGGATTTACGCCCCCGCAGGTGAAAAGCACGGTAGAAGTATAAGCCACAGCAATGATGAAGAACAACCAGTAGAATCCATAGCCGCTGCAGTCCCACGCGGCCATCCTGTCGCCGCGATTCAGCCCGAAGGGCTTCGTTTTTGTAGCGCATGGCTTCAGCCTGGCGAATGTCTTACCCCCGCGCCTTGCCCAGATAGCCATTCTCCCGGAACCACCTGACCGCCTGGAAGAAGGCCATGGCGAGGGACGTCTGGGGCAAGCCAAGCTCGCTGACGGCCTTCGTGCAGTCGCAGACGAGGGCCGCCGGCCTGGCTCCTCCGGCTGGAGACGGCTTGCGGCGCAAGAAAGCCAGAGGGTTGAAGCCTGACGGCGGGCGGGGCGCGAGCAGACCAGACGCGTGCTCGACCAGGTCCAGAAAGTCTCGCAACATCAGGTTGCGGTTGCCCAGGATGTAGCGCTGGCCGGCGCGTCCGCGTTGCGCAGCCAGAATGTGTCCACGTGCTACATCGTCTACGGCGACGTGATTGATGCCGCCGTCAAGGTAGGAGGGGAGCCTGCCGTTGAGCACGTCTAGAATGCGCTGGCCCGACGATGACGGCTTGATGTCGCGCATGCCGACCGGCGCGCAGGGATTGACGACGACAACCGGTAGGCCAGAGGCGGCAGCGTCCAGCGCGGCGCACTCGCCCTGATACTTGGAGCGGGCGTAGTGGCTGGCGTCTTGCCACAGATTGAAGGGGGTATCTTCATTGGGCAGGCTGCCGTCGCCGGTGCGTCCGATTGTGCCGATCGTACTACAGTGGACGATGTGTGCAGCGCCAACGCTGCGCGCTGCCTGAAGCACGTTCTGCGTGCCCTGGACATTGACCGCATACATCAGGTCGGCGTCACTCTCTTTCGTTCCGTAATGAGCAGCAACGTGAAACACCCAGGCGCAGCCCTCCATGGCCGCTGTCAGGCTGCTAGCATCGCGCAGGTCGCCTGTCGCTGTCGTGATATCCAGCCCTGCCAGATTGCGCAGATCGGCGCCGGGTCTGACGAGTGCGCAGACCTCGATGTGGTCGACCAATAGCTCGCGCAGCAGCGCCGCTCCGACGAAGCCAGTGGCGCCCGTAACGAAAGCTCTCACTGCTGTATCCTCCTGCGCAACCAGCCGCGCAGTCTCTGGTATGGGGTCAGTGGCGATGGACGCGGCATGTGGGCAAGCGTGTCCTGCATCAGCGCTGCTTGCGCAACGCCGCGGCGGCGCTCTTCGTCCAGATTGGCCGCAGGCATGGGCAGGCCGGGGTAGCGATGGAACGGCTTGACGTGAACGGCGGTCGGCTGGATGCTCTGTAGAGCGGTCAGTGTGCTGTCGATTGCGCTATCGTCCTGCCCGGGCAGCCCCGTCATGACGAAAACTCGGCAGGCCATGTCAAGCGAACGGCAGACGCCGGCCACGGTTGCTGTCTGCTTTATGTAGTCGTCTGCCTTACCATCCGGGGCAATGCGGCGCACGGCGTGCAGCACGGCCTGGTCGACAGTTTCGACGCCGAGCTTGATCGTGGTGCAACCGGCCCGGTGCATGAGGTGCAGCAGACCGGCATCGAAGTGCTCAGGGCGAGACTCGCATTCCCAAGCCAGCCTGATCTTGCCGTCGATCATGCCCTGGCAGATTTGTGCCGCTCTCTGACGGTCGAGGGCGAAGACGGGGTCGCGCACGATGACACGCTTGGGGTGAAAGGTGGAGGCAAGCCACTGCATTTCGTCCACAATGCGTTCTGCGGCGCGGGCGCGAGAGTATCTGCCCTGGCCAATAACGTAGGGGCAGAACAGGCAGGTGTCAGTGCAGCCGCGGCTGGTCGAGATGGTCAGAAAGGGATACCTGTCGACGGGCAGGATGTCCCAGGCCGGGAAAGGCAGGCTATCGAGGACAATCAGGCGGCCATCGCGGTCGATGCCGGGCGTCGCCACGTCGGTTGCGGTGACGGCGCGGCGCAGGCGACGAATGCTGCTCTCGCCCTTCAGCGTCTGGCAGACCGGCAGCAGCATGGCTTCCGGCTCGCCGACGATGACGTGCTCGACGTCGGTGCGCTCGAGCAAAATCGGGCCGGTGAATGGCATGCTCGAACCGATTGCCAGCAGATGCGCCTGGGGCAGTGCCGCATGCAGTTGGTTGATGAACGCGATGTCGTTGTCCAGCGAGATGTGGGCGGCGAGGACGGCAATGATCTCGTGACTGCGCAGGCCGGCGCGCTGCATGGTTGCGCCGGCGTCGAGTCGCTCACCGGTGGCGTCAATCACGCGCACCGTCCAGCCGCGCGAACGTAGGACGGCGGCGGTGTAGGCGAGCGTCTGCGGTGGATAGATGAAGCCATCCTCGCCCGCGCTCCATGCCCCGAAACCTCCCGCTCCTTCGCGGTTGGCAGCCTGGCCGGGCGGGCTGGGTGGGTTGATAAGCAGAACGCTATGGGATTCGATAGATGATGGTACGTTGTGAGCCATGTGTGAACGTCTCTTCGTGCAATAGTCCAGGCGCCGGATTCTGGTCATCGAGCAGCGCCTTCCATTGCGGCTTCAGCGTCGTGATCTCCGCGTCGTCGACCACGAAGTAGCTCGCGTTGTGATGCTGTGCATATCCCATGGTGAGATCGTAGGCGGCGTTGGGCGAAGGAATCCAGGGCCGCCCGGCATACAGGGCAATGGCCAGATCGCGGCTCATGATGACCGATCCCTCCGCTGTGTTGTGCTTGAGCCACAGACCTGCGTCTTTGTGTGTCCAGTCCAATGCGCGCTGTCCGGATCGAACGACAAGGGGAATCATCAACGCAAAGTAAGCGAGAAGGATGGCGGTTGGCAAAATCGTGAGCATCTGTTGCCCCCGCCCGTTCTCGCTGATCGAGGAGAGCAGCGCGCGACCGGTCGCCGCCAGCCATCGGCCTGCATAGACAAGCCCGTGCGCTGTCCAGATGAGGAGCACAGGAAAGAGCGGCGCGAAGAAGCGAATCTCTATGTGGAAGGGCAGGAAGGCGACCAATGGCGCTGCGACGATGGCTGCCAGGAATAGCTCACGGCGTAAGCGCTGCCGATCCCAGGCCACATCGAGCAAGCCAAGCAGCAGCGGAACGCCAAGTATGGTCGGGAAAATTGTGTGCGAGAATAACTGCCCCGACAGAATGCGGGCGTTTGCCACGATGCGGCGCACAAAGGCCAGCGGGTCCGCCAGCAAGTCGTCAAGCACGCTGTAACTGAAACGGTCGGGGGAGTACCAGACGATTTCCTGTCCCGTGCTATCCAGGCTGGCGATCAGGCGGTCATACTCAGCGGGGTCCTTATCGAGAACTGCCTGGCCCATGGCGTAGGTCAGGCCGAGTTTGCCGGAAATGAGCAATCGACCACTTTTTGCATACAAGAAGCCCAAATAGGGCGCGGCGACGAGGGCAAAGGCCAGGACGAACGCTGCGAGCCGTAATACCGTGCCACGATTGAACAGGCGACGCTGCAGCAGGCGCAGCAGCGCCAGGTAGGCAAGCAGCGCCAGCAAGGTGATGAGCGCTTCGGGACGCGTCAGATAGCCCAGCCCGAGTAGTGCGCCCGCCGCCACGAACGCCGATACCTTGTTGTCCTCAGCCGCCAGCAGCGCAGCATAGAACGCGCTGTAGACGAGCAGAACGTAGAGTGGCTCGGTCATTGTGCCCCAATAGAGAACCGAGGCGGAAAGAGCGGGGTACACCACCAGCAGGCAGGCTGTGATGACTGCTACGCGCTGGCCGTAGATGCGGCGTGCGATGAGGTAGATCGGGACGATCAGCAGCGTCCCGGCAATGACGTAGACAATGTTGCTGGCGACCTCCGGGTTGCGCACCAGCAGGTAGAACAGGCCGCTGATAATCGGAAAGAGCGGCGTATAGTGAAGCTCTGGCGCCACGCCGGTGGTGTAGCCTGCGCCGGAGAACAGGTTGATGCCCAGCGCCAGGTAGTCGGGTTCGTCCCAGCGGATGACGCGCTCCAGCCCGGTCAGAAAGATGCGCACGGCGAGCGCCGCAGCAAGAATGAGGAACAGCGTGAGAATCTCACGTCGCGATAGTCGCGGCGCCAGCGTGGAGTTCTGGTCGCGATCGGCAACAGGTGTAACAGTCATGGGACAACCCCCACAATGGTGGACGGGATCGTGAACGGGCGCAGCAGGTCTATGGGAAAGCCGATGGCGAGATAGCCGATAACGGCCAGCACGACACAGACTGTCAGGACTCTACTCTGCGTCTGCCCGTTCAGCCTCAGCCAGGCGAGCCATGCGACAGCGCCCACGGCCAGGATCGCCGCCAGAAAAACCAGCGCAAGCACGCTGCGCAGGCCAAAACGCAGGAACAGCGTCGTCGGGACAATGGCGCGCTCGAGCATGGCGGGCAGCCAGCGTTCGACGATGGGATTGGCGACAGTTAGCGGCACGAGTGGATTAGCGGCCGTTACGATGAGCGACATGGCGACGCTGAACGCGGCTAGAATCGCAAACGGCGCCCACCAGCGCGGTAAGAGCAGGCTAATGCTGGCCGCGGCGAATGGCAGGCACGTGATCAGGTAGCGCGGACCTGGCACGCCGCCCAGCGTGTCATAGTAGAACCAGGCGAGTGTGCTCATGCCAGCCGTGATCAGCGTGAAGAGCACAGCCTCACGTCGCAGGGTGGGGCGCAGGAACATGGCGATGAGGCCTGGCGCGGCCAATAGAAGCACAGGCGACAGCACAAACAACCCGCGTGGCCCAAATGTGATCGTCCACAATCCGACAAGCGTGGGCATGCGCACGTGCGACAGGCCCAGGCTGGCGACATTGGGCGAGTAGAGGTAGGACACACTCAGCGGTGACCCGAAGGCCGCCATGTTGTAGGCTGCAAAAACCAGCAGCGCCGGCAGCAGCCCCAGCGCATACCAGACCACCGTTTTCCGGTCGCGCGCGATGCTCAGTGCGTAGAACAGCAGCAATGCGGCGACGGCAGCGTTGGGATACTCGACGAGCGCGCCCAGCCCGGCCAGCAACCCGGCGAAAAACATCCGTCTTCCCCCACCCGGTTCCTGCCGTCGCAACGACGAGGAAGCGGGGCGCAACTGCCAGAGTAGATAGAAGGCAGCAAACGAGAAAAAGGCGCTGGTGGTGTGGCCAAAGAAGAGCGTCGCAAACGGCAGGATGAGCGTCCCCAGGCCGAAGGCGACAGCTACAGCGATGGCAGCGTTGTCGTTGCCTGTCGCCTGGCGTATCCAGCGCAAAAGCAGGAGCACGAGAAGCGCAGACGGCAGCGCAACCGTGACGGCGTTGAGGACGTAGAGCGGGTAGCCGGGCCACACTGCGGGGTCGCTGACGGGCTGCATAGCGAGCAATACGGCGTAGACCGGCGCGGCGAGCAACGACAGCCCCGGCGCTTTGTCGGTATACCAGTGCCCATTGCTGAAACTCTTGTCCACCGTGTTCTCGTGATAGCTGTCGATGGTCACCACGCGCTGTTCAACGATGGCGCGCGTCAGGTCGAAGCGCGTGCTCTGGTTGACGTTCGGGTATTGCACAAAGAATGAGTAGACGGTGAAGATGACAAAGAAGATCACAAGCTCTAGCTTACGCATCGGCGTCTCCAGGCGTTGCGGCCAGCCCGGTCTCTGTTCCGCTCGCGGATAGCATCGTGGTGGGAACGGCGCCGGACTTTCCTTTCAGTGATGACGGCACGTCGAATGGGCGCAGCACATTGATCGGACAGGCGAGCAAGAGATAGATGACGAGCATGGTCACAGCGAATGCGTTGAGGACGATCGTCTCAGCGCGTTGGTTGCGCCGCGCCAGCCACGTGCAAACGACGCCCACGGCTGCCACGCCGACCGCTCCGGCCAGCATGAGCATGCTCAGTCCCTTGCTGATGCCGAAGCGCAGCGAGGGCAACGTGTTGACTAGCTGGCTTCTGTCCAGAAAGCCCGGCAACCAGTATTGGAACAGCGGGTTGGCGACCTCGGGCGGGACCTGCGGGTTGGCTGCGGTGGCCAGGAACATGATCCCCACGCTCAGCGCGGCCAGCCCGGCAAACAGCCAGCGCCAGCGCCGCACGGCAAAGGCAAGGGGCGCTGCCAGCATGGGCAGGACGGGTACGAGGAAGCGCGGGCCGGGTGTCCAGATGTCGGTTGGCGGCACCTTGTAGCCCGACGTCATCATGAGATAGATGGCGAAGGAGGTGGCGAAGAGAAGCCCTTCGGCTCGCCATTGCTTGTCTCTGATCATTGCCCACAGCCCGTACAGCGCCAGCAGGAGGACCGGCGACAGGGTAAACAGTCCACGCGCGCCGGCCAGCACCGTCAGCAGCGTGCCAGGCTGCGGCAGGCCCAGGCCAAGGAAGCCCTGCTGGTGCACCTGGGCCCAGGTGTTTGCTTCGTAGAAATAGCTGAAGCGCAAGGGGTGCTCGAATGCGGCATAGTTGTAGGCCATGAGCAGGAGCGCCGGCGGAATCCCGCCCGCAATGTAGGCGAGCGCTGTCTTCTTGTCGTCGACACAGGTCAGGGCATAGACGAGCAGCACAATGGCCATCAAGGCCATCGGATACTCGATGATGACGCTGACGCCAACGAGCACGCCGGCCGCAAAGAGCAGGAGCGCCGCTTTGGAACCCGCCAGCCTTTCAGCCCTGGCGGAAAAGAGCAAATAGAAGGCGGCAAAGACAAAGAATGCCGCCGTCTGATGGCTGAAAAAGAGGGTGGAGAACGGGAAGGCCAGCGTGCCCAGGGCCATCACCAGCGTGGTCGCAAAGGCCTGGCCCTCCGCAATACCAAGCCGGCGCAAGAAGCGCAGGATCAGCAGCGACAGCAACGCAGCAGGAACGGACACAACGAATGCGCTCACCATGTATATCACGTAGGGCAAGAGAAGCCCCGGCCGGGCAAGGTCTTGCATGCGGTTGACGACGGCATAGACCGGCAAGCCAAGAAACGACAGACCGGGTGCCTTGTCGGAGTAGTAGTGCCCATTGTAGAAAGCCTTGTCCGGCGACGAACTCTCGTAGCGGTCGATCTGCAGGGAGTGATCGTTGTTGACCGCCAGAATCAGGTTGAAGAAGGTGCGCTGTTCCGCCCCCGACCACTGCACGAAGAATGTGAAGCAGGTCAGGAGGAAGAGCACAAGAATGACTTCCTTACGGTTCATTGTTGTATCCTGTATGCGACCGTGTGCGGCGCGTGCTCTACTGGTCGTTTCCCTGCACGCGGCTGACGACAACGTCTGCGTACGTGGCAAGCTCGTCGCCGCGCGCTTGCAGCGCCGCCAACGTTTGCGGTGACAGTAGTTGGCGGGCACGGCGGTCGACGACGATGTACTGCGCATTCGCGGCGAGCGCAGCGTCTTGAGCAGGCTCGCGCCACAGGATCGTCTGCTCGTCCACCGTGTCACGGTGTACAAGCTGGCCGAGCAAATCGGGCCAGGACCGTGTCTTGATGCCCAGGTTCAGGTAGAGCATGTGGGCATGGGTGTCGACAAAGAAATCGCCGTCGGCCAGGCGCGCCAGCGGGCGCGACGACAGAAATGCATAGTTCGGCTCGAAAGCCAGAATGCTGGCGCCGGCAGGTGTGTTTGTTCTGAGGTACTGTGCGGCGTCGCCATAGGCGGTCTTGACCCAGCGCGTGCCCTGGACGGTGGCGTGCAGCTCAGTTGGAGCGCGCCAGATGGCCAGCGCCGCGATGGCCAGCGCAACGACCAGCGTGGGGATTGCACGATTTCGAGTTCCGATCTCTCCGAAGAGATCGGAACTCGAAATGCCACGATGCAGCAAGCTGCCGCCGAGCAGTGCCAGCGGTACGGCCAATTGCGCATAGTAGTATAAATAGAACGTCTTGCTGATGGCAAACGATGCGGCAACCAGCCCTGCCCACAGCATCACGGGCAGCCATTGGCCTGTGGAGTGCGACTTCTGTCGTCGCTCTTTCGATCGCACGGTCTGCGCCATCCACCACAGCCAGCGCAACAGCAGCAGCCCGGCGCCTGCCAGTCCCAGGCGCACTGTCAGCCACGCTTCGGGGTAGTTGCGAATGGCGTTGACGCGTAACATGAGAGCAGGGTCGCCGTTGGGCGGGCGCAAGAATTGGAAGATGATCAACTGCCGTACGAAGTCGTCGCCAGCGCTGACCAGAAAGGGTAAGCTGAAGAGAAGGTATGTGGCGGCAGCAGCAGCGCCAAGACTGACAAGCGGACGCCAGCGGCGTTGCAGCATAAGCGTGAGCAGGAGCGCGCCGAAGATCACCAGCCCCTGCGTCTTGCTGAGAATGGCCAGCGCTGCCAGAACGCCGCTGACTGCGTACCAACGCACAGAGCGGCTCTGGCGCTGCACGGCCACGACGAGCGCCAAGATGGCCAGCGCCGAGAACATGTTCATAGGCGCTTCGAGCATAGCGCGCCGGTCTTGGGCAACTGCCCAGCCGTCCATGGCGAGCAAAGCAGCAGCCAGCAAGCCCGTAGCACGCCCGCCCAGGCGCGATGCTGTTGCGTAGACCGCCAGGATCGTCACCATGCCATAGAGAACCGACGCATAGCGCAGGGCCATGAACCCGTTGCTGTCGCCCCAGGGCTGTGACGTGGGCGCCAACACCGCCATGAAGAGATATAACCCCACGGGCGGCGCTGAGCAGAAGTAGTCGCGATAGGGTAGATAGCCGTCGAGCGCCAGGCGAGCGCTGGTTGCATAGATGCCCTCATCAGCGTCTGCCGCATACAGCAAGCCGCGTTCGGCCGGGACGAGGTTGTTCAGCCGCAATCCCAGTGCCAACGCCAGCACCGCCACCAGAGCGAACGCTGACAGAGTCGCGCTCCACCTGCTGCGCTCGAGAATCTCAGACATCCTCGTTATCTCGTGCGGCGCGGGCTGGCCCGCGCAGCCGTTCGGCGGGGACAGGCGATAGGCCCTTGCCCCTAACCAACTCGGCAAACGACTGCTCGATAGCATATGGCCCACCGCCCAGGCGCGTAACCTGGCATCCATTGGCCTTGAGCTTCTCCTCATCGGCCGCGCTGACAGCCTGCACGTCGCCAACAATGACCACGGTGGCGGCCTGCAACGCTTCGTCGACGCTGAAGCCGATGGCGGGGGTGAACTTAAGAATATAGTCTTCGGCCAACAACAAGTTGGCGCGGGTTCCCGTCTGTTGCGGTGAACCGAAAAGAAGGTACTGGGCGATCGGCTTGCGCACTGTCTCAGCGGGCAGGCGGAAGTCCACAGTCACTTGCTCGCGTCCGTTGACCGTCGTTGTCTTGACCTGACCGGATACCTCGATTGTGTATGAGCCCGCCATGAGCGACGCGAATTGATACTTGCCTTTGCTGTCGGTCATCGCTTCCTGGCGCATGTTGGCGTTGGTCAGTGTGACTCTGCTGCCGGAGACAGCCTCGCCCGTTGCCTTGAGGACGGCGCCCTGGATGATGCTCTGGCGCGGGCGCAGGTCGATGAGGGGGACATCGAGGCTCGATGATCCATCCACGCGCAGGTTTGGAACCGTGACCCCGCTGACTTCGATGGTGTAGGACCCGGCGGGGAGGTCGGCGAAGACGAAGGCGCCCGCACCGTCGAGCGCAGTCTGGCGCGGCTGGCTGCCAGCGCCGCGCAGCAGCACAGCAAGGCCGGCTTGCCCGCCCACCACCATGCCGCGGATCACGCTCTTGGTCAAACCTGGGCCAGAAACGGTCTTCCTCCACGTGACATAAAAGATGGCGTCATTGCCCTTGGGGCGGCCAAATCCGCTGATCTTGTCGCTGGGCAGCCCGTCTACTCCGACCGCGTATGGTCCGGGACCCTGAGTGGGGTCATAGCTGCCGCCGATGCCGAAGTTGGCGGCAAACTCGGGCGCGGGCTTGTTCTCGGTGGTTGCCGTGCCTGAGCCGCCCGGCCATGACAGGGTGAGCTTCTGTCCAATCAGTCGCTCTCCCTTCTCGTTCTGCACCTCGCAGTAGATGGTGCTGCGCCCACGCGCCGAGGCGTCATAGATGGCCCGGATGAGTCGCCAGTAGGGCGAGCCGGATGCGGCATTGGCCGACGCCAGCGCGACCTTGAGCGCGTCCAGGTTCGAGTCCCACTCCAGCCCTGGCTCAGCGGCCAGTACTTGATGGTCTGTGCTCTTATCCACGTTTGCTTTCCTCCAGTCGCTCAGTGCTGGGACTTGATGAAGCGCACGGCGCGCCGCCTACCACGCAGATGGCCGCTCTCGATGGGCACAACGCTGATGCTGCCATCAACCTCGAGTGTGGCAAGTGAGACGGCGCTGGCCGACTCTATGCCATGCTCGCGCAGGGCGGCCATCAACTCCTCTTGCGTCAATTCCTCATTCCTCAGGTTCTTGGTGATTACCTTTCCCTCGCTGATTAGCGTCGTCGAATGACCTTCAACCACGTTCAGCAGCCGGGGTATGCGGAAACGTGTGTAACCGAGGACGGCATTGGCGAGCAGCAGGGTGCCTGCCGACAGAATGCCGCCGAGCACGGTCGTATCTGGTCCGGTCATGGCGTTTTGCACAGCATTAGCGATCAGAAGGAGCAGAACAAGATCAAATGGCGTCATCTGACCGATCTGCCGCTTGCCCGACAGGCGCAAGCCAACGAGAACAACGCCGTAAATGATCAGCGTGCGCAGGGGAATCTGCCACAACACGTTCATATCCATTCTGTTTAGCCGCCCACATAATCTGACAGCAAGATGACAGCAATCTCTGTCACGCGGGTAAAGTTGCGATCATTTGTCACCAACGCCTGGGCGCCGCACACGAGTGCAGTCGCCAAGGTTATGGCATCGGGCATCTTCAGCCCATACTGGCAGCGCATATCGGATGCTCGTTCGGCGATCTGCATGTCGACAGGAACGACAGTGAGGTTCGGGTAGCCGGCAAAGAGTGCTCGGTATTGGAGGATGAGGGGGTGTCCGGCCTTTTTAGCGCCTGTCAGGACCTCAGCGACTGTGATCATTGACGTAACTCCCGTGACTTGCCCTCCCTCGATTGCATCAAAGACAACCTGGGTCAAAGGAGCATACAATGGGTTATCTTCGAACTGGTAGATGAACGTCACGGTGTCGATCCCGATGATCGAGCCCTGCCTGAGTCGCTGCTGCAGGTCATTCACTCCCACGCTGCGTGCTCCTCGGCCAGGAAAGCCTCTGCGCCGCCAAGAGCGGTCCATGCCTCTTTGCCCAGACCGCGTGCGTATTTGGCATAACTGGCCGGCCGGGGCACAAGTCGGACGCTGTCACCCTCGACAATGACGAGGACGACATCACCGGCGCGGACGCCAAGGGCGCGCCGTGCTTCTTTGGGCAGGACCATCTGGTAGCGGCCGGATAGCTTTGCAGTCACTGCTTTCATATGACACTCTCCGTTCTGTTGTACGTTTGCCATTTCTTCCTATGATAGCAGAAAACGGCATATCCTGCAAGCGGCCGATCAAAAACGGTGAGCGTCATGTTTTCTGAAGACAGCGCCTGCCTTCCCAATCTGTGTAGCAAGGCGCTCCCTTGCGCTGTTCAAGAGCGAAAGCAGCCCGCATTCTGGCGCGGGAGAGGCCGCGCCCTGCACGATCAAACAAGATGACGCTCACCCGTCGAAAAGCGCTATGAATCTGGCCAATCAAGCATAATGACGGGAATCCGCTCACCGCGTTTTGCTGATGTCGCATGCTCTGAGATAATTGCAAGCCCGTTGGCCTGCGACATCGAGGTCAGGATGCCGGAGCCTTGCTCGCCGGTCAGCCGGGCGTGGTAGAGGCCATCTATCTGATCGACAACGACGCGCAGATAGTGGCGGCGATCATCCTTGTGCAGCAGTTCGTCGTCGAAGATGGCTTCGATCTGTGGCCGGTGCAGTCTGGTTTTACCCTGCATAACGAGAACGGCCGGGCGGGCGAGCAGGTCAAAGGATACCAGACTCGATACTGGGTTGCCCGGCAACCCGAGATGCGGCATGTTCTGTATGCGGCCGAAGGCCAGCGGCTTGCCGGGCTTCATGCGCACTCGCCAGAAGCTGATTTCGCCTTCTGTCGCCAGGACTTTCTTGACGAGATCAAACTCGCCGACCGAGACGCCGGCGCTGGTGAGCAGAAAGTCGGCTTGGGCATCGAGCGCGCCGTGAATCCTGGCCGTGATCTCGTCGATGCGGTCGCGGGCGATGCCAAGGACGATGGGGATGCCGCCGGCGCTGCGCACGGCAGACGCGATCGAGTAGTTGTTGGAGTTGTAGATCTGCCCTGCCGCCAGGCTGGCGCCCGGCTCGACCAGTTCATCGCCCGTGGCCAGGATGGCGACGCGCGGCCGGCGAATGACGGAGACGGTGGCCAGCCCCAGCGATGCCAGCACACCCACATCGGCCGGGCGCAAGACAGCGCCTTTGCGCAAGACCGTCTCGCCCTGGCGAATATCTTCACCAGCCTGGCGAATATTGGCGCGCACCTTTGCCGCCTTGTAGACGTTTATCACGGTGCGCGGCTGTCCGGGCGTGAGCGTGCCTTCGTCGGTCTCTTCGTAGGGCACGATTGCGTCTGCTCCGGGCGGTATGGGCGCGCCAGTCATGATGCGGATGGCCGTGCCGGGCTGGACGCGCACGTCGGTCGTGTGACCGGCCGCCAGGTCGAAGATCACGCGCAACTGGCGAGGAGACTGCGGCGTCGCGCCGCTGGTATCAGCAGCGATGACCGCGTAGCCATCCATGGCAGTGTTGCTGTGTGGGGGCACGGTGAGACCAGACACGACGTCTTCGGCCAGAACGCGCTCCAGTGCGTCAAGCAACGCTACACTCTCCGCTTGCAGCGGGCGGAAGTAGCTCAGGATGCGCTCTTGCGCCTCTTCGACGCTTATCATCGGGTAAAGATCGTTCTTCATGGCTTTTTTCCTTGGGCAGTGTCTGTGACGATTATACATGTCTCTGTCAAGCCCGTCAATCGGCGACCAGCACTTCCAAATATGGCGGAACGCCCGTCATTGCGAGCGTTCTTTGCGAAGCAATCCCCCTGCGCAACGCTGAGATTGCTTCGTAAACAGCACTCGCAATGACGAGTGGCCACTGCAATAAGGTCGTGTGCGCCCCAACCGTCATTGCGAGAATCCCATACCGCCCCTTTGGCGGTATGCCTGACGGCAGAAACTGTCTCTGCGAGGAGCGCTCCTCAGCGACGAAGCAGTCTCCCCCGCCGCGTGCAAAGGAGATTGCTTCGCAAAGGACGCTCGCAATGACAGTGGGGAGTTTCTGAGTAGGAGCGCCCTTTGCGACGAAGCAATCTCCTTGTTTACGCGAAACGGCGGAGACTGCTTCGCTCCGCTCGCAATGACGGGTCCGTCCAGACCTTCTTGCAGGGGGCACATGACAGTGCGCTGTGCTGCAGCTTCTTACGGATGCGCCCCCAGCGATTTGACCGAACGAGCGGAATTTGCTATACTGGACAGCAGTTCGTCTCCATCGAGTGACCGACCTGCGGAGGTCCCATGGCAGCACCTGCGCGTCCCGGTCGTGCCAGCCGGCGCATCTATGTCCTGCTTGTACTCTTACTGGTCTTCGTGCTCACCTTCGGCGCCGCCATCATTGCCACGGCTGGCGCGCGCGTGCCGAATGCGCGAGATACCTATCACCAACGGCGTGTGATCGCCAATACGGACCTCAACCCCTATGGAGCAAACACATTTCTGGCTCTGGAGGTTGAGGAGTGGAAGCTGGACAAGACGCTGCGCATGGCCCAGGAGGCAGGTCTTGGCTGGCTCAAGCAACAGTTTGCCTGGGAAGAAATCGAACCGGATAGGGGGATCTTCTTCGTCCCCGGGACGCTGACCTCGTCGTGGGCCAAATACGACAAGATGGTCGATATGGCCGCCAAGTACAACTTGCAGATCATCGCGCGCGTCGATCGCCCGCCTGCCTGGGCGCGTCCTGCGGCGACAAGCGGCCGCGGCCCGATTGAGAACTACGGCGACTACGGCGACTTCATCTACACGTTTGTCAAGCACTTCGCTGGTCGCATTCGCTATATCCAGATTTGGAACGAGCCGAACCTCTGGTATGAGTGGGGCGGCGTTGAGCCCAACGCCCGCGACTATACGACCCTGCTGCGGTTGGCCTATAAGCGGGCGAAAGAGGCCGATCCCAACGTTATCATCCTCAGTGCGCCGCTGGCGCCGACGCTGGAACGCAGTGTGCGGGCTCTCTCCGATCTTGATTACCTGCAACAGATGTATGATGAGGGAGCGAAGAACTACTTTGACATTCTCGCTGCCAATGCCTTTGGCCAGGCAATGGCGCCCGAAGACCCACCCGACCCCAATGTGCTCAACTTCCAGCGTGTCGTCTTGCTACGGCGCATCATGGAGCACAATGGCGATGCTGATAAGGCGGTCTGGATCAACGAGTTTGGCTGGAATGCTGCGCCGGACGATTTTTCGCCCCAGAAGCTTATCTGGGCGCGTGTCAGCGACCAGACTCAGGCCGACTATACGATTCGCGGCCTGCGCATTGCCCGCCAGCAGTGGGACTGGGTGGGCGTCATCAATATCTGGTATCTGCGCCACGTGGGCAACATCAGCCCGGACACAGCAGAGTACTACTTCCGTATGGTCGATGTTGATTTCACGCCGCGCCTCGTCTACCGCGCCGTGAAGGCGGAGACAGCGCTGGCGGGACCGGGCTCCGGATACTTTGAGGAGACAAACCCGACGGTCAGCGCTGCTGCAGCGTGGCGCTACGAGCTGGCGTCGGCAGCCGGCGGCGGCCAGCACCTGGTGTCCGCTGAACCGGGAGCAGCGGTCACCCTTACATTCCAGGGTAGTACACTCGATATCATTGCCGCGCGTGAGCCTGGCGCAGGCAATCTGTATGTGACCATCGATGGCCAGCCGGCCAATGCTCTGCCCAGGGACAAGACTGGCCAGGCCTACCTCGATCTTGCCAGCCCGAGCACGCGCTGGCAGGTTCAGACGGTGGTGGCTACTGGTCTGCGCCAGGGCATACACACTGCCCAACTCAGCCACGGCCCACAATCCGGACGTGTCACGTTCGATGCCTATCTCGTGGGAACGTCTCGCTTATCGTGGCCGTTCACGATGACGCTGGCGGTCGTCGCCGGGCTGGCCATGTGCGCCGACCTGGTGATGCTTTGGCGCGAAACAAAGCGCCGGCGGCGGTGACGCCCTTTGCCACGCCCGGCAACGGCTCGTCCGATCCTCTGCAGGCGACCGGGAGATGTGCAATGGAACGTGACCTATCCTGGCTTACCCCGGACATCGAACTCGTGCAGGCAATGCATCGCGCTCGTTTCGCTGCACTTTATGCCGGGCACTCGTTGCCTCACGTGATCTCAATTGCGGGCAAGTTGTATGGACGATCGCACGGTTTGCACGGCAGCAACGAGATCGACATGCTGGCGCAACCGGCTGCCTGGCTGGATGACGTGCTCGATGACATGGCGGCTAATGCGCCGGCAGTCGCAGCCGATCCCATCACTTTCCGTCCCCTTGTCATTCACCTCGACCCGCTTGGCGTGCACTTCATCGACGCGTTGCTGGGCGCAAACGTCTATTTCCACGAAGGCCAGGTGTGGGTGAGCGAATTACCGGGCGACATTGCCGACTTGCGATTGCCCGATCTTGCCTGTTCAACAGTCATGCAGCAGGCTATCCGGCTGGCGGAGATGGCCGTCGAGGTGGGGCAGGGGCGATTGCTGATCGGCATGCCTGTGCTGAGTTGCGCCATCAACATCGGTATCAACGTCTTCGGCCAGCGCCTGCTCGAGGCGCTCGTTTTCAGTCCCGACGTCGCGCATCACGCCCTGGGCGTCATTAATGATGTGATTGTTGCCTGCATGCGCACATTCTGTGAGGTGATTCCGGCGCAGGTGCGCCGCACGTCGGTGGCGACCAGCCGCTACGCTCCGCCCGGCTATGGGCTGATTGATGGCTGCGCCACACACGTCGTGTCGAAGAAGCACTATGGCGAGTTCTTCGCCCCGCTCGATGAAGCAGTGCTGAGCACCTTCCCGTATGGCGGGATGATCCATCTTTGCGGCGCGCACGCGCAGCATATTGCCACATGGAAAGCGATGGGCGCGGTGCGGTCGCTGCAACTCAACGACCGCGCTGTGGATGATCTCGAACGCTACGTCGCCGGACTGCGTCCTGACCAACTGCTCTATGTCGGACCAACCGAGACATGGCCGGTGCAGCGCATTATGGATGTCACGCAGGGCAGGCGGCTGGCGCTGCAGTGTGTGCTGGAGAAGGCGATCGCTGTTGGCAGGTGAGCCTGCAGGACGGCTACGGTAGCTTCTGATTCTCCGGCGGCAATGGTTACGCTGCCGGCACTAAGAAGGATGGTGAACATGGACAGGACAACGATCACGCTGCACACTGGCTATCGGATCGGGCAGGTTGACGAACGGGTTTTTGGCGGCTTCATGGAGCACCTGGGTCGCTGCATTTACGAGGGCGTCTATGACCCCAAGAGCAAGCATGCCAACAAGCAGGGCTTCCGCATGGATGTTCTGGCCACGCTGAAGCGGCTGAAGATGACGGCCATGCGCTACCCCGGCGGCAACTTCGCGTCGGCGTATCATTGGATGGATGGCGTCGGCCCGCGTGCGCAGCGGCCAACCGTACGCGAGCTGGCCTGGCAGAGCATCGAGCCCAACACTTTTGGCAGCGATGAGTACCTGGCCATGTGCCGCGAGATGGGCTGGACGCCGATGCTCACCGTGAACCTGGGCACGGGCACGCCGGAAGAGGCGCGCAACTGGGTGGAGTATACGAACTGTCCGGGGGGAACAAAGTATGCCGACATGCGCGTGGCCAACGGCAGCAAGGAGCCGTATGGGGTCAAGCTGTGGTGTCTGGGCAATGAAATGGACGGGCCGTGGCAGCTTGGCCACGTTCCGGCCGACCAATATGCCATCCGCGCCCAGCAGGCTGCCAAGATGATGAAGGATGTCGACAAGTCGCTGGAGTTGGTCGCCTGTGGCTCATGCACGACGACCCTGCCCACTTACATGGAGTGGGACCGCCAGGTGCTTGAGTATATGGGCGACTTCGCTGACTTCATCAGCCTGCACCGCTATGTCGGTAACCGCGACAACGACACGCCGGATTTCCTGGCGATTACCAACTCCATCGACCGCCAGATCGAAGAGATGGACGCCGTCTGCCGCTTTGTGCAAGCGCGGCGGCGCAGCAAGAAGCGCGCCTATCTGTGCTTCGATGAGTGGAACGTCTGGTACAAGGACCGGGTGGGCGATGGCGCGGGCAAGTTTGCGCCCCATCTGATCGAGGAAGTGTACAATCTGGAGGATGCGCTGGTCGTGGCCGGCTTCCTCAACAGCTTTGTCCGCCATGCAGATGTGCTGAAGATCGCCAACATCGCCCAGATCGTCAACGTGATCGCCCCACTGCTGACGCGTGGCGACGATATGCTTATCCAGCCGACCTTCTACCCCTTCGAGATGTTTGCCAAGCGGGGCGAGGGCGTGGCGCTGCAGACAGTCGTGAAAGGTCCTGGCTACGAGGGAAAGAACAATGGGCCCGTCACCTACATCGATAGCAGCGCGATTCTAAGTGGCCACCATTTGCACGTTTTCGCGACCAATCGCTCGCTAACCGACGAGGCAAGTGTGCTGCTCAAAGTGGCCGATCGCAAGATCGTCGGGCTCGACGCTGCCGAGCTGCTGGCCGGGACTGACCCGAAGGCGGCCAATACCTACGAGCAGCCCAACGCCGTGCAGGCCAGGCCGTTCAACGCCGTCATGATCGCCGATAGCGGCGCACAGGTCAAGCTGCCTCCGCTGTCGGTGGCTGCGCTGACGCTGCGCATTGCGTAGGCTGGCAACGACTGGCAACGGATTCGGAACGCGGATTACACGGATGGGCTGGCAACGGATTGGGCGCAGATTACTCGGATGGGCCGGTCACGGATTCGGAACACTGATTACACGGAAGGGCTGGTCACGGACGGGCTGGCAACGACTGGCAACGGATTCGGAACACTGATTACACGGAAGGGCTGGTCACGGACGGGCTGGCAACGACTGGCAACGGATTCGGAACACTGATTACACGGAAGGGCTGGTCACGGACGGGCTGGCAACGGATTGGGCACGGAATTAGGACAGGTGTCCTCACGGTTGCTTGATGTGAGGGGCTGTGGTAGAGTGA
>CAYOEZ010000020.1:0-33570 GCA_964402955.1 uncultured Ktedonobacterales bacterium
GGTATGGTAGCGACGGTTGTGGCAGCGGCGAGCGCGCGCGGGACACTGCCGGCCGATGTCGGATTATGGGAGGTGGACGAAGCGACGCTTCCCGACGCCATTGCAGCAGTCCGCCCGAGCGTGGTCGTGATCAACAATCTCTTCCGCGACCAACTGGACCGTTATGGTGAGGTCAATACGGTGGCAGCGATCTGGGAGAAAGCGCTGGCCATGCTACCCCCCACAAGCACGATTGTGTTGAACGCCGACGACCCGCGCGTGGCACATCTGGGCGCAACACAGACACGCCGCGTGCTCTACTTTGGCGTCGAAGACGCGTCGTGCGCTCTGGCCAAACTCCCCGATGCGGTGGACAGCATCCACTGCCTGAATTGCAGCCACCCACTGGTGTATGACACGGTCTTCGCCTCACACATGGGGCGCTATCATTGCCCGAAGTGCGGTCTGACGCGACCTGCGCCCGATGTCCAGGCAACGAATATCGACATAACGGACAGGGATAGCGACATCAACATTGCGGCGGGGCAGGGCCGGATGCACATGCACCTGGGGATGCCCGGTCTGTACAACTGCTACAACGTGCTGGCAGCGACGGCAACCGCGCTGGCCTTTGGCTTGCCGCCGGATGTCATCGAGTACGCGGCAGAGCGCTTCCATGCTGCTTTTGGGCGCATGGAACGTGTGCAGGCAGGGGACAGGGAGATAGCCCTGTTCCTGGTCAAGAATCCGACCGGGTTCAATGAAGTTCTGCGTACGATCTTTGGCGGCGACAAGAAGCGCCACGTTCTGATCTTGATCAACGATTTGTTGGCCGACGGCACCGACGTCTCGTGGCTCTGGGACGTCGATTTTGAGGCGCTACACGGCAAGGTGGCGCAAGCGACGGTTTCGGGCATCCGCGCCGCCGATATGGCGTTGCGCCTCAAGTATGCCGGCGCTCTGCCTGCACAGGGCGAGCTTGCCGTTGAGCCGGACGTTAGCCGGGCGCTGACGCTGGCGCTCGCTGCGACGCCGTCCGGAGAAACGCTCTACGTGCTGCCGACCTACACGGTTATGCTGGACGTGAAGAATGAACTGGCGCGACGTGGCCTTGCGGCGCGCTGGCAGGATGATTGACGCGGCGATGAAGCTAAACATCTGCTATCTCTATCCCGATTTGATGAACACCTATGGCGACCGGGGCAACATCCTTTGCCTGGCACGCCGTTGCGTCTGGCGTGGCATTGACGTCAGCGTCGATAACGTCACGGTGGGCGACGCGCTCGATGAGCGCCTCTACGACCTGTACTTCTTCGGCGGCGGGCAGGACTGGCAGCAAGCCGGCGTTTCGACTGACCTGCGCTCCGGCAAGGGCGATGCGATCCGCGCCGGCGTCGAGGCAGGCGCAGCGCTGCTTTCGATCTGCGGCGGCTTGCAGCTCCTGGCGCGCTACTATCGCCCGTTCGAGGGTGACGACCTGCCTGGCATTGGTCTCTTTGACGCCTGGACAGTGGCCGGCCGCCGGCGCATGATCGGCAACACCGTCGTTAAGACCAGCTTCGCGCCGCTGCTCTCCTTTGCGCCTGACCACGCGACGCTGGTTGGCTTCGAGAATCACAGCGGCAAGACCTATCTCGGCCCTGGCTGCCAGCCTCTGGGTACGACGACGATCGGCTACGGCAACAACGGCGAGGACAGGCTGCAAGGGGCCGTTTACAAGAACGCGGTGGGCTGCTATGTGCATGGCTCGCTGCTGCCCAAGAATCCCCACCTGGCCGACTATCTTATCACGCGTGCGCTGGAGCGGCGCAACGGCGCTGTGCAGCTAGCTCCCCTCGACGACGCGGCGGAGTGGCACGCCCATAGTGCTGCCTGCGAGCGGGCGAAACAGACGGGCAACCCCGGGCTTGTGCGCCGCTCATAAGGCGCGCCGTCTGCATCTGCGCTGCAAGCCCTGTCACGCATCTGCACATCAAGAAACCGTCTCGAATGCGAGACGGTTTTCGCGTCGCCTGCGGTGTGCACCTGTTAATTGGCGTGAGCGCCATCTCCTCTCAAGACAGCCCCCGGCCTTACCAATCTGTGTAGTAAGGCGCTCCCTTGCGCCGTTCGGGCGGCAACGACAGTCCCCGTCCTGGCGCCGAAGAGGCCGCGCCCTACACGCTCAAGACAGATGACACTCACCCTGTTTCTCGCAACCTCTTGACATTCGGTGGAATCCGTATTATTATTAGCTCTGTTCATAATTAGGAGGGTTAATGATTAGTGGATTTGACATAGATGAGGATGGCGACGGGCATGCTCTGGCGCGGCGGGTGCTGGAGATCGCGCCGCTGATGATGCAGTCGATTGTCCGGGACTTGCGCAGCGCGGAGCATCACATCGAGCCCAACCATATGCAAATACTCGGTCTGCTGGCGACGCACCGGTTCAGCATGAGCGAGCTGGCAGAGAAGCAGCGGGTTTCCTTGCCTGCGGTGTCCAAGACGATCAGTGCACTTGTCGATCGCGGTTGGGTTGAACGCATTGCTGTGCCAGACGACCGGCGGGTGGTGCAACTCAAGCTGACAGGCCAGGGGCTAGACCTGCTGAAGGAAATGCGGCGCACCATGATCGCCAGCATAGAGCGCATCCTGGACAAACTGACGGTCGAGGAGCAGGCGCAACTGTCGGCCGGATTGGATGTGCTCTACCGGGCGATTGGCAATCTGCCCCATCCGTGCGCTGGCCACGATGCGGTGCAGCGCGACGAGGGGAAGCCACCAGAGTAATCCCGGTATTGTGTCCGGCGCGGACTCGCGTTCGGCGCTAGAATAGCGGGCACGGACAGAGCAGCACAACAACGGGCATTGTGGTACGTTTTGACAGAAGTGTTTGGGCAGTCATGAGCGCACTACATCGGGCACAACATATCTAGGAGACGGCAATGCAAAATCGACCAAAAGCGCTCTCCACGTCCGGGCAAATGCCCGCAGGCGCTGGTGGGCCATTCGGAGGAATGGGGGGGAGGCCGGGGCAAGGCTCTCGTAGCGACCCCAAGATGCTGCTGCGTGCGATCCGCTATGTCGGGCGGTTCCGGCGCGTGGCTTTCCTTGCCTATGGCTCGCTGATGGTGGCGACACTGGCGCAGTTGGTTGTTCCACAACTGCTGCAGAACCTGATTGACGCCATCACGTCGGGCTACACGGCCAAGCAGTTGCTGGCTTTACCGGTGGCGGTGCAGGGCATCGCGGCCACGGCGCTGGGCAAGACGATTGTTCAGCTTCAGGCCGACCAGAATGGCGCCATGACGGCGTTGCTGACAGCGGGCGTTTCTATCGTGGCGTTTGCCATTGTGCGTGCGGTCTTTGCCTTTAGCCAATCGTTCAACTCAGAGCGTGTGTCGCAGAATGTGGCCTTTGACTTCCGCAATGAGTTGTTTGCCAAGATCCAGCGCCTGTCCTTCAGCTATCACGACCGCAATCAGACCGGTCAGTTGATGATCCGGGCGACAGACGACGTCGAAAAGGTGCGCCTCTTTGTCGGGCAGGGCCTGGTCATGTTCGTGCAAGCGCTTGTTCTGCTGGTGTCTGCCCTGTTCCTGCTCTTCCGCACCAATGTGAACCTGACGGTCGTGATCTTGCCTATTCTGCCGGTTGCGATCATCGTCTTTGGCGTGTTCAGCGCTATCGCCGGGCCGCTCTTTATGCAGGTGCAGATTCGCGTGTCGCGTATGAACACTATTTTACAGGAGAACCTGGCCGGCTTGAAGGTGGTGCGCTCCTTTGCCCGTGAGCCGCAGGAGCAGGAGCGCTTCACCGAAGCTGCAGACTCGCTGCTCGCGCAGCAGTTGCGGGTCGCGCGCATCTTCTCTTTCATTTTCCCCATCATCTTCATGATTGTGAACCTGGGGACGGCCGCCGTCATGTACTACGGAGGCCGCCAGATCATCGGTGGAACGATGACGATCGGCGAATGGCAGAAGTTCAATCTCTACCTCATGTTCGTATTCTTCCCGCTGGGCCAATTGGGCTTCATCATCAATCTATTAGCTCAAGCGTCGGCTTCTGCGACGCGCATCTTCGAGATTCTCGACACCAAGAACGATGTGGAGAACAAGCCCAGAGCGCGGGAGATCAAGGCTGTCTCTGGCCACGTCAAGTTTGATGACGTTTCCTTCCGCTATTTCAAGGGCGGGGAACCCGTTCTGGACAAGGTCTCGTTTGAGGCGAGGCCGGGGCAGACGATCGCTCTGCTGGGCGCGACGGGCAGCGGCAAGACGACCATTGTCAACCTCCTGCCCCGCTTCTACGACGCCAGCGAAGGCCGGGTGTTAGTTGACGATCACGATGTGCGTGACGTCACACTCGAAAGCCTGCGCGCACAGATCGGCATTGTGCTTCAGGAAACCACGCTGTTCACGGGTACGATTCGTGACAACGTTGCTTTTGGCCGGCCAGACGCGACCATGGACGAAGTCATTGCAGCGGCCAGGGCCGCTGCAGCACACGATTTCATCATGGAGTTCCCCCAGGGCTACAACACGCCCGTTGGAGAACGCGGCACGACTCTGAGCGGTGGGCAAAAGCAGCGTGTGGCTATTGCCCGCGCGCTGCTCATGAACCCTCGCATTCTTATTCTGGACGACTCAACGAGCAGCGTGGATTTTGCGACCGAGGCGGTCATCCAGCGGGCGCTCGACAAGCTGATGAAGGGGCGCACATCGTTCGTGATCGCCCAGCGCATCAGCACTGTGCGCAGCGCAGATCAAATCCTGGTCATGGACAAGGGCCGAATTGTGGCCCGTGGCCGCCATGAAGAGCTGATGGAGACGTCGGAGATCTATGCGGATATCTGCACGTCGCAACTCATGGGTGATGCAGATGTTCAGGCGCTTGCGGCCGGCGTTCCGGCTAAGGAAGGGATACTACAATGATGTTTGGTGGAGGAGTCGGTGGCCACGGTTTCCGCGAAGAGGTCAGAAAGCCTCAGAATGTAAGCCAAACGCTGAGTCGTTTTGCCATATATCTTAAGCCGTACTGGCTGCTCTTGCTGGGTGTGGCTTTGATTCTGATTGTCACGACATACATGCAGGTACTCACGCCAGATCTGACTGGCCAGGCTGTGGACTGTTTCATCGCGCCGGCGACGCTGAAGTCGCTTGAAAGCGGCGCCGCTGCGCAATTGCAGCAGTTGACGGGCGAGGCGGGGGGAGCGGCGCCGTCAGGCGCAGCCGCCGCCAGCGCGTCGAGTGTGTCCAGCAATTGCTGGTTCGCCAGGCTTGACGGCACGGCGACGACGAACGACTACATTTCCGGGCTGGGCGGATTGGTGCTGTTGATTGCCGGGCTGTACGTCGTCAGCTCGGCACTCATGGGGCTCATGTTCTATCTAATGGCTTATATGGGGCAGAACGTCTTGCGCACGCTGCGCGTCAAGATCTTCAATCACGTCCATCGCCTGTCGCTGGCTTACTACTCGCAGCATGAGGCTGGTGATGTGATGACTCGTGTTACGATGGATGCGGATACGATCCAGCAGGCCATCAGTTTCCCGTTGGTAACCGTGACGCAGGGAATTCTGCTCATCGTGTGGATCGCTGCCACGATGTTGCAGAAGAGCGTCGCCTATGCGCTGATCGCTCTGGTCGTTGTCCCATTCATGTTTGCTGTTACGCTGTGGTTCTCGGCCAAAGCACGCGATGCCTTCCGCATCGTGCGCAAGAGCGTCGGCAACGTCAACGCAGACTTGCAGGAGAGTCTGGCTGGCGTGCGCGAGGTGCAGGCGTTCGGGCGCGAGAGCGAGAACATCGACGAGTTCAACGTGTCAAATGCGGCGGCGCGCGACGCAAGCATCCGGGCTGTCTCATACACCAGCGCGCTTGGCCCGGCCCTCGAGGCGCTCGGGTACGCATCGATCGCCCTGGTGGCGGGCGTCGGCGGCTGGGCAATCCTTACCGGCTCGACGCTGGCGGGCACGGTCATCTCGTTGGGTCTGGTGATCACGTTTATCTCGTACACCCAGCGCTTCAACCAACCGATCCAGCAGATTTCAGTGATGTGGGCGAGTATCCAGAGCGCGGTCGCTGGCGCAGAGCGCATCTTTGGCCTGCTCGATACGAAGCCGGACCTGGAAGACAAGCCCGGCGCGATCGAAATGCCTGCTATCAAAGGGCGGGTGGAGTTCGACAAAGTCTGCTCGGAATATGAGCCGGGTCAGCTTGTTCTGAAGAACGTCTCTCTGGTTGCGCAGCAAGGGCAGACGGTCGCCATCGTCGGGCCAACCGGCGCCGGAAAGACGACCATCATCAACCTGATTCCCCGCTTCTACGATGTGCTGGAAGGGGCGGTACGGATCGACGGCATCGATGTGCGCGACGTGAGCGCGGCCAGCCTGCGCAAGCAGATTGGCATCGTGCTGCAGGACTCGTTCCTCTTCAGCGATACCGTGCTCAACAATATCCGCTATGGCCGGCCTGAAGCAACGGACGAGGAAGTTGTAGCTGCGGCGCGCCTGGCCCGGGCCGATACGTTCATCGATCGGCTGTCGGATAAATACAACACACTGCTTGGCGAGCGCGGCAGTGGGCTGAGCCAGGGACAACGGCAGTTGATCTCCATCGCCCGTGCGGCACTGGTCAACCCGCGCATCCTGATTCTCGACGAAGCGACCTCGTCGGTGGATACACGGACCGAGCGGCTGATCCAGAAGGCTCTCGAAGATCTGCTGCGCGGACGGACGTCGTTTGTAATCGCCCATCGCCTGAGCACGATTCGCAACGCCGATCAAGTGCTGGTGCTGAAAGACGGCCAGATCATCGAGCGCGGCAGGCACGAGGAGTTGCTCGCTGGCGGCGGTTTCTACTATGATCTGTACATGAGCCAGTTCCAGGCTCAGGAAACTGTCGGCAGCAGGTAGGGAGCAGGGAGTAGGGAGAGCAAAGCGGGATACAGGGGTGAGCCTGTATCCCGCATTCTCGCGCCGGCGCGCTGCGCCGATATGAGGGCTACTCGCTGCCGGCGGGCACGAGGTTCAGGCGGGCGACAGCGTCGGACACGTCCTGCGCCCAGATGAAGATGCGACCGGGCGGGGGTATCTTGATGTAGTCTTCAGGATAGACGATTTCGCGGGTCGTCATATCCATGCAATAGCGATAGACCCAGCTCTCGCGATCTGCTGAGGTGACGCTCTTGGGGGTCTTGACCATTTTCTCAGTCAGTTCAAACAGCCGGATGCACATGCGGAACTCGTAGCCCGCCAGCGTCAGTGGATCTGCCCAGGCGCCACTTTTTCCCTCCCAGGCCGAGCGTGCTGCCTCGTAGAGCAGGACCAGGTCGCTGTGCCTGGGCAGGCTGGGATAGATCGGGAACGATGCAGCCCAGCCCGTTTCGACGAGCAGCAGGTTAAAGGTAGCGCGGTCCTTGGGTGTCATGACTGCCCGTTCCGCACTGCTGTAGTTCGGGGCGAAGTAGGCCAGGAGACGGCCATACTCGTCGAAGGGCTGATCGGCTGTGCGCACGAAGATGTTGCGCTTCCTGCCGTTGGGCAGCGTCAGGCGGTCGGCAATCAGGGCCTTGAGCACGTTGGTTGCCTCTATGCCTTGCTGTTCTTGCAGCGTGCCGGCTGCGCCGGTGGCCAGCTTCGGGTAAAGATAGGCGGCCATCTCAGCGTGCACGGGCGCCTTGCCTTCTTGAATCCAGATGGCTAGCTGAGCGAGATTGGCGTCACTTGCCGATGGCTTACTCGTGCCAGGGTAGTGCACCTCCGGGGCATCGACGCTAAGCATACGGATCGACATGGAAATGTAGGGCGTGTCGCCGTCGGTCTGGTCGAGGTACTTCTTCGAGCCGAGCGCGTCGAGCGCCATACCCTGCGGATCCCAGAAGATCTTGACCGATGACATATTGCGCCTCCTCCCTCTTGCGGGGAAAACAATCAACTGGACACGATATCGAGAAATCGTGTCCGGTCATGCCATCTGTGCGGTCGGGCAGACAGATGCCCGGGCAGCGCACGTTTCTGCCAGCTCCAATTGCGGGTTGTATGCAGGTGAGTATTGCCTCTCTGCATGCACGGCGAGCCTCTTTCACCTCGTGCTGTTCCAAACACTCCGCCGCGCCTATTATACCATGCAGCGTCAAGTAGGCGTGATTGCTACCGATCACCGTGAGTGGTTATGTGTGTCGTCATGCGAGAGGGTAGTCGCCGTGTTCAACCCAGAAGCGGATCACCTGTTGGATGCGCGGCCAACTGGCGTCAGTAGGAACGTTGTCGCCGAAGCCGAGGATGAAGCGGTCGCCGGGCGCGACGGCGCGGAAGAGTTCGTCCATGTAGCGTTCGCACTCGTCGTCGCTGAAGCTATCGGTCAGGATGATCGAGGCAATAGCGCCCCACAGACAAACCTGGTCGCCCCACAAGCGGCGCGTCTCGGACACGTCGATGGATGTCGTCGGCTGTGGCGCCCCTGGCCGTCCTGACGCGCGGCGACAAACCGCCCGTTCACTCGCTTCAGCGTTACCGAACCGAACAACTCCGTCCCAACCAACGTGCGTCATCTGGAATTTGCCGTCGTGAAAGAACAGGAACGGGCGGACGAGCGGTGCAAAGCGCTTCGGTGAGCTGAAACGGGCGATCGGCGGTATCTCGCAGAAATCATTGACGCTGACGCTGCGCGAGCTGGAGCGCGACGGCATCGTGACGCGGCGCGTCCCCTCCAGCGTGCCGCCCAACGTGGACTATTCCTTGACGCCGCTAGGGCGCACGCTCATTGCCTTGCTCGACTTGATCCGCTCCTGGGCGACGACGAACATCGAGCAGGTCCTGGCGGCGGAGGGAGCGTACCGGAGCGCGGGCGAGGGCGAGGGGGCGGGGGGTGTGGGGGCGGCAGGAAATCGGAAGAAGCCGGGCGCGATATCTGGCGTGACAGGACGGGAACGGTCCGTTGCCTGCTTGGCCGGGAAAGCACTCGCATTGTAGGAAGGGGAGAGCACAAGGTAGCCGCACTCGTATGGGGTGCGGAGCGCCGGCTTGGGGGGCGGTGCAGGCATCACTTGTTCGTTTTTAACAGAATTATGGAACGGAGACGGGAGCCGTGTGGGCCAGTTGCGCATACCATCTGGTCATCCACGATTTACCGCAGGGGCTTCGCAGACCATCCACCTTGCGGGTTTGCGGCAAAGAGGATCCCGTGGTCACTTGCTTTGTGTTGCCTTCTGCAGAGCAGTCTCAAGGAGGTCAACAAAGAGCTGCTTCATGTCCGTTCTGAGATCATAGTTGAAGATGTGCATCACGTGTCCATCTGCAAGCGGTATGTGCTCATAGAAATCCTCTTCTCTTTTCAGTCCAAAAGGCTGCACAGTGGACGATGTAATGCCGTAACTACCAATGATCTTTTTTGGATCCACACCTACGCGGACTGTCAGCAGACAGCCAAGCCAGCGCCCATAGAGGTCATCATCTCCATCTCTGACAAGGAGTAGGTTGCCGCTTGCGCTACGACTGATTTCGACGTAGCCACCCCCAATCAATTGGCCTCCGGCAAGGGGAATGCCAGAGTCGCGACGTGGGAAGAACGAGAAATCAATCTGTCCTCCGGTTGGAAGGCTGTAGTGCCTGCCGCTGAATGCATTGCCGTACGCCTTTATCTTGCCACTTTGATAGCCCTCGTTGAACTGCTCAACGACTCTATCGAATTCCTGCAGGAGCCGCTGGCATGAGTACTGATATAGCTCGCCTTTGCTTGCCTGTAGCTCACTAGCCTGCTTTCGGGCGAGTGCTTCAGCTTCTAGCTGCGCTTGGCGCTTCATTGCGATCTCGACTGCATTGGCGATCACATTGGGCTGTGAGCCGAGAATGCGCAATACATCTTCCCATTCCGGCCTATCTTGAGGTCGCTTACTACACATACGCGAAACCAATTGTGCCAGGTTGGTGCCAACATCTGGCCTAAGCGTGCGAATGTCCGGGCAGACAGAGAAGAGATGTGCCTTTCGCCATGCTTGCCAATGGTTTTGATCAGATACGAATTGAAGCAATGGATGCTTCAGCTAGAATCTGATAGTACACGAGCCCAACAGAGTAGACGTCCAGTTTGATCGTATTGGTCTGGTACTCCCATCCTTCCGGTGCCATATATGCGACGTGTTGAGACCCCTTGAATGTACGGGTACGGGTTTGCTCATCAATCACCTTAGCGATACCAAAATCGGTGACCTCACGCACTTGCCATCGATCAAGATGTTGTCAGGTTTAATATCACGATGGATGAGATGTTCATTGATCGTCTTGGCTCCCTGTGCAATGTCGACCATCATCTCGCGCGCTCGCTGCATCGGGATCATGGACTTCTCGTTCTGGTGCTTGCACAGCAACTGCTGCAACGTGCCACCGGAGGCGAACTCCATTACCAGATAAGGGCCGATCTGGGATGAACCTGTGTGTACGTAGAGCACCTGCACGACGTTGGGATCAACGATTTTCGGAGCAAGCTGTATCTCGTTCAGTAGCGCCGTTCGACCTGGTTCGTCTGTGAAGGCGTCCATGGGAAGAACCTTGACTGCGACAATTCGGCACGAGCGCATCGCAGTTGCACGTTAGACCTCGCCAAGCGAGCCGTGGCCCAAGTAGTCAGTTAGCTTGATTCGGTCGTCGTCTGGGCCTTCTATCTCAATACCCACCCGTGCGTCTGTCATAGCTAATCCTCCCGATACTTTCTGACCACACCTTCGCATTTTGGACGGCTGCTAAAGTGATGGGATTCGCACAATCGCGAGCGAAGCTCAGTGCAGGCGGTTCCTATTCCGAGTGCTCGGTTCGCGCGTGTTCCGTAACTCCCGCCATGGTGGTGGATGTTGAGGGGGCAAGGATCTTCTTGAATTCCGCATCGCAACCGGTCTCTGCGAAGGCAGTGCGCCTTGCCTCTCTCCAAAAAGGCGCATGTTCTTTTCTCACTCTGTCTGTTCTCCCTTACCCCTTATACGCCAAAAACTCCGGCATGATCTGCGCGGTCTTCTTGCGCAGTTCGGCCATCTCGGCGTCGCTGAGCGAGCTGTAGGGCCTGCTCAAACAGAGCGATATCGTCGGCGATCATGTTGGGGTTGTCTTTCGTGAAAACGCCGATACAGGTGGCATCGGTGGACCGGAGATTCCTGGCCAGGTAGGCGACTGCCTCCTTGGGGTTGTTGCGGCCGGCGGCGAAGATCTTGTAGTGGATGACTGGTTTGCGCAGGTTGCGGATAGTGGCAATCATCGCGTCGCGAGTTTCGGACAGGAACTGCTCCTCCGTGCCACTGGCGTGCTCAGCGGTCTGCGACCGGTCCGACGGGTTGTAGTATGAGCACATGTAGAAATCGACGTTGACATTTTGTTCCGCCCACGCAAAGACGGCGGGGGAATGACCGGCCAAACCGGCGGGTAAACCAGCCTTGTGGATTTGCTCGATCGCGGGCGCCACCAGATCAAGCTGTTTGCTGGCAATCAGGTTGTCCATCTGGCCGCCGTGGATGAACACAGCGTTGGCGCCGCCATAGATAGCCTCATGAATGGCGCGGCTGATGCTGGCAAGCTCAGGAGCTGTCTGTGCGATCCACTGAATCGTGCCGCCCTCGTCTCTGTATTCAAGAAGAGTGCGCGTCGTATGGCGGTCAGTACGACCAAGGAAGGTATTGATGCCGGCCTGCCCTGCCTGGCGCAGTGTTTCTTTGATGCGTGCAGTCGTGTAGTAGCGGCGCATCTCTTCGTCTCGTTGTGGATTCTGGTGCGAGAAGCCGGCGAAAGGATTGCCGCCTAGAATGAGCCTGCTGACGCTCAGTTTGCCAAGCTTCACGGTGTCAAGCGACACTGTGCATTCTCCTCAGGCGGGATGTGATGTGTGGCTAGGGGACGTGCAGGTGAATCTCATCGAGATCACCACGGCCACGTTACGGGTCACAGAACGTACTTACTATAGCCAACCGTCGCTTCGTTGTCAAGGGGTTTGGTCGGGTCGTGCTCCAACGCGCCCGTGTCCCTCCCGCTCCCTGTCTCCCCCCTCCGTATCATCACTGTCTCATTTATGGACGTTGAGGGGGCAATGATTATCTTGGAATCAATGTCGTAACCAGAGATAGTAAAGGTAGCGTGCCTTGCCGCTCCCCAGCAAGGCGCGTGTCTTTTCTGCCAGTATGTGTTTCGTCCTACCCTCTATACGCCAGAAACTCTGGCATGATCTCCGCGGTCTTCTTGCGCAGTTCGGCCATCTCGGCGTCGCTGATCGAACTGTAGGGCTTGCGCAGGCGGCGCGTGCCGGGCAGCCAGCCGCCCATTTCCACGAACGGCTTGTCGAGCGCGGGGTCAAGGTAGCCCTTGGCGATCAGCGGCTTGATGGCTTCGGCATGCCAGCGGGTCAGGCGTTTCATGATGGCGACGGCCTCGGCGTAGCGGCCGTCGACGCACATCTGGTAGTAGTTCTTGAAGAAGGTCGGGTTCATCATCGTCCAGGACGTGTACATGCCCTTGCAGCCAAGCTGGTGCGCCAGGGCGAAGAGGTTTTCGCCGACGAAGTGATTGAGCTCGGGCGCACGGCTCTGTAGTTCGATGTAGTTGTTGAACGGCATGGCGGCCTTGCTGCCGATCATGGTGGGAACCCTGGACATCACGCGCAGATAGTCATCGGCCCATTGGGCCAGATCATCAGTCATTGTCGCTGTCTCCACCTTCCAGAGACAGCAAGTATCTCACAAACCTGTCACTTTGGCAAGTGAGGTTGTAGTACTAGCGCCGCCGCAACAAAGGACCGAGAATGGTCTGCACTTCGCTCATACGCAGGAGCAAAGCCGTGGCGAGGAATGCTATCCCGCCGCCGATACCCGCTGCGAGTACAAGTGTGGCATTGGCGATGAGGCCTTCTGTTCCCAGGCGCGGCCCGGCCAGCAGGACAATAGCTTCCATGCCGCCGGCCATCACCGCGCAGGCAAGCAGTGTGCGCCCGATGGTGCGGCCAACATCCAGACCTTGCAATCCGCCCGTCTTGCGCCAGAGGAGCAGGAAAATGATGACGGCGTGCGCTATCCACTGCGCCGAGTTGGCCAGCACCAGGCCGGCCATCCCCAGCCGCCCGATCAACGACAGAGCGACAACGAGATAGACGCCCGTCGACATAATGCCGACGAGCACCGGCGTGGCGGTATCCTTGCGCGCGTAGAACGAAAAGATGAGCATCTGATCGATGGCCGCCGCGGGCAGACCGGGCAGATAGAGCAGCAGCGCCAACGATGTCAACGCCGTGTCTTCAGCGCCAAACGCCCCGTGCTGAAACAGAACGGCAACAATCGGGCGCGCCAGCATGGCCAGCCCGACGGCCGCAGGCAAGATCAAGAAGCTAATCAAGCGCAGACCGGTGCCGAGCGTCTGCCGGAACAGCGCAGGATCGCCGGCGCGTTGCGCCAGCAACGGCAGCGATGCTCCGGCGATGGCTGTCGGAATGAGGCCCAGAGGAAACTGGATCAGCCGGGTCGCAAACTGCATCGCCGAGATGCTACCCTCGGGCGTGCGTGAGGCAAGGTTGCGGTCGATGAACACCTGCACACCGGAGACGACGAAGCCAGCCGCCACTGGTGCGTAGAGCATCAGGATGCGGCGCAGGTCGGGATCGTGCAGATCGATGGCGAAGGCATAGCGCATGCGCTGGCGGATAAGCGGCGGCAATTGGAACAACACCTGGGCGATTGCGCCCATCAGCATGCCCAACGCCAGGCTGCCCACGCCGAGCTGCTTGTGGAAGAGCACAGCCATGAGGATAATGCAGCCATTGAAGAGAGCAGAGCAGAAGGCGGGGAAAACGAAATCCTGCAGCGAGTAGAGCAACGCCGTCAGCACTGCCGAACTGCCCAGGAAGACGACAGCCAGCAAGGTGATGCGCGTCAAGCCTGTCGCCAACTGCTGCAAGTCCGGCGAGAAACCCGGCCCGGCCAGCCGCACAACGAGCGGCGCGGCTACCACCAGCAGCAGCACGACCAGCGCCAGGACAATGATCGCCATGTTGATGACCAGGCTCGCCAGCCGCCACAGCCGCGCGCGATCCTTCTCGCCGGCGTAGGTCGCAAACACAGGCACCAACGCCGACGACACTGCACCCTGGATGAGCAGATCGTAGAAGACCTGCGAGATATTGGATGCAACGAAGAACGCGTCGGTGCCGCCGCTGCGGCCAAAGAGGCCGGCGGTGATCTGGTCACGGACCAGGCCAAGCAGCCGGCTCGTGACATTGCCCAGAGCGATGATACCAGCCGAGCGAGCAATACGATCTTTAGCCATCTACGGAGTACTCGTTACAAAGGGCTTCTTATCGCGCTGGCACAACATCTGGATGACATTGCGCCCCGACATCGCAGACAGCGCAACCATACCGCCGGGCTCTACCCATTGCCCGGCCATGTAGAAGTTGTGCAGGCCAGGCAGCGTCTTGCTCATGCCCAGCAATAGGAGCAGCATCATCTCGCTATGGTTGACGACTGGCTGCCCCTGCGCGGCTCCCAGTTCCTCCCACATTCTGTGATACGGCTGGCCTTTAGCAGTGCCGAGCAGGTAATGAATACAGCCATCGAACACGTCGTCCTTGCGCTCTCAGGCCGTGCATAGCCCGCCGCGCAGCGTGTGCAGATCAAAGATCTTCGTCTGGTAGCCGTTCATTTGCACGTAGCCGTCTACCGCCAGCCCGGCAATACTCGCGCCAGTAATGATGATGGATGTGCCCATGTGCTGTCCTTTGTGTGTGACAGAGAGGATGGCAAGAAAGCTTCCGAAGTCCATGTGACCTTGGACGCTCGGCGGCTAGCGTGGCTGGCCGTACACCTGCAGGATATTCTCGATCAGCGTGGTCGTGGAGTGGCCGGAGCTATACGGCAAGACGACGACCTTGCCCCCGTAGCCTTGTACGACGCGCATCTCTGGAGCGATCTTCTGCCCGATCGGCAGCGCATTCGGCCTGTACTCGGCGCCCGTCCCTGCCCCCTGCTCCTTGCTCTCGGCGACCTTGTAGTCGCCGCCCTTGACGTAGATGTCAGGTTTGAGCGCAGCAACCAGGTTCTCGGCAGTCGCCTCGCCAAAAACAACGACGAAATCGACACACTGCAGAGCCGCCAGCAGCTCGGCGCGCTCGGCCTCGGGAACGAGCGGGCGCGGCGGGCCTTTGATGGCGCGTACCGAGACGTCGCTGTTCAGACCAACCACCAGAACGTCGCCCAGAGAGCGCGCCGTCTGCAAATAACCCACGTGACCAATGTGCAGAAGCTCAAAGCAGCCATTGGTAAACACAATGCACTTGCCGCTCGCGCGCATCTTGTCTACGACACGCAACAGCCCTTCCAGATTCTTGACCTTGCTCGTCATATCCCTCCGCCCACCGTTTCCGACCGCCCCGCAGCGCTTCACCCCTCCCCGTAGAGCAGGTTTCTTACCGGCCGGGTTGCTTTCCCATGCCCTGGCGGTTCACTCTTCCCCATCTGCGGGTGTCTTACCCGCCGGATTGCTTTCCCATCCCATTGGCGGGTAAGAAACCCGCCCTACCGGATGCCAAAATCCGTGCTTCCGTGCCATCCGCGCCTTCATCCGTGAACAGCTAACCCATATCCCCGAACTCGTGCAGGATGATCGTCGCTGCTACGAGACCGGCCGTGTCGGCGCGCAGAATGCGCGGGCCAAGCGTCACGGGAATTGCGTTGTACTGGCGGGCGATAGCAATCTCGCTGGCCGTGAAGCCGCCTTCGGGGCCGATGAAGATGCTGACGGCAAAGGGGCGATGCGGAGCAGGCGCCGCCTCCCTCTTTGGCTTGATCCTGGTCGTGGACGCGACGGGAGGAGGAACAACAGTCGTATTGGACACGAGGACCGAACGCACTGTTGTTGCGCCCTCTTCTTCCCAGGGTATGAGGGTCAGAACACGACCATTGCAGGATTCGAGAGCATTGGCAAGCAGCGACACAGGTCGCATCACCGGCAGCTTGCTCCGATGTGATTGCTCGGCCGCTTCAGTGATCACGCTCTGCCAGCGGCGAAACCGATCGGAGGCCTTATCCACATCGCCGACAATGCAGCGCTCGCTGAGGACAGGCACGAACTCGACGACACCCACCTCGGTGCATTTTTCCAGCACCAGCTCGAAGTGGTCACCCTTGAGCAGGCTCTGGTAGAGGGTGATCTTGGTACGCGGCTCAGCAGTCCCCAGCGTCTTGCGACACACTTTCGCCCGCGCCGACTGCTCATCAATAGACACCAGCTCCGCCTCGGATTCCCACCCGGAGTTGTCCAGAAAAACAACGTGCTCACCCGGGTGCAGCCTTAGAACTCTGCGCATCTGGTGCACAAGGGCTCCACTGACCGTCACGTCGCCGCCGGCCAGCCACTCAGATGGGACAAAGAAGCGATGCATCGTTGCCCTCTCAATATAGGGCAGGCGCCCTGCCCGCCGGTCCAACGAGAGAACTACTCTTTGATCCAGGTCAAAGCAAGCCAGTCGCCATCCACATCGCGTTGCGCGAGCTTAAGGTCGGCCTTTGTCAGGCTATCAAGAACCATCTGCTCGCGCTCAACAATAATGCCCGAGGCAATGAGCAGACTGCCTGCATGCATGGTCCGGGCAAGCGGTACAGCCAGTTCAGCAATCACGCGCGCGATAATATTCGCCACAACGACGTGATACTGTGCGGGGCGGGCCAGCGGCACACTGCCCAGCTCGATGGCGATAACATTGCCCAGCCGGTTCAGGGCGACGTTGGCCTGGGCCGCTTCCACCGCCAGCGGGTCAATGTCCACTCCCAGCACCTGCGCCGCGCCCAGGCGGGCTGCAGCCAGCGAGAGAATCGCCGATCCCGCGCCGACATCGAGCACAGACATGCCCGGCTCAATCAGGTCCTCCAGACGCTGCATGCACATGCGGGTCGTCGGGTGCAGGCCGGTGCCGAAAGCCATGCCGGGATCGAGGCGCAACACCAGGTCGTCTGCTAGCGGCTCGTACTCGCGCCAGGTGGGCACGACAACCAGCCGCCGGCTCAGACGCAGCACGTGATAGTGTTCTTTCCAGGCGTTGGCCCAATCTTCTTCGGCGACGCGGCGAACCGTCAGCAGCTCGACCGGGCGCAAGAAGCTCAGATGGTCAAGCGCGCAGCGCAGCCGCTCCACCTTCTCACCCGCCTGGTCATCGACAGCAATGTAGCCTTTGACCAGCACCGGCTGGTCCAGGTTATAGGCGAAGCCGTCGCCGTCCGCAGCCGGCGTAACATCTTCATCGATGGCGACTCCGTTGTTGTAGACATACTCGGCAAAGGTGGCGCTGACTGCCTCAGCCGCCTCACGGTCCGACCGCACACTCACTTCCAACCAATACATATCTTATGTCAATCCGCTTGATGGGCACGCTCGCGCCCGCCTGCCACAACGAATTGATCCCCCTAGTTCTTGAATGCCTCCTTGATCGCGTCGAACAGGCCCTTGTCGTCCTGGGGATGCACATCGCTGCCGAAAGACCGCGCCAGGTCACTCAAGAGCCGCCTTTGTTGCTCATTGAGTCCCTTGGGCACGACGATCTTGAGCCGGACGATCTCGTCGCCGCGCCGGCCGGAACGCAGATCAGGCACACCCTTGTCGCGCAGCACAATCTCGTCGCCGAATTGCGAACCGGCGGGGATGATGATGCGCGCCGTCTTGCCATCGGCCAGCGGCACATCCACTTCATCGCCCAGCGCAGCCTGGGCGATATTGGCGTCGTAATTGAGGATAATATTCAGCCCGTCACGCTGGAAGAGCTTGTGCGAACGCACCTTGATCACCACATAGAGGTTACCGGGTGGACCGCCACGCACGCCCGCCTCGCCCTGTTGCGCCAGGCGAATGGTTGTCCCCTCGTCCACTCCGGCGGGTACCTGCACGGCGATCTTGCTCGTCGCCTGCACCTGCCCGCGCCCGCGGCACTCGCGGCATGGCGTCTCGATGGTCACGCCTTCGCCCTGGCAGCGATCGCAGGCCACGCTGGTCACAAACTGGCCGAAGATGCTCTCGCGCACCCGCCGCACTTGCCCCGTGCCCTTGCACGCTGAGCAGCGCGCCGGCTGCGTTCCCGGCTCGGCGCGCGAGCCGCGGCAGCGCGGACATGACTCCAAGCGGGGGATAGCAATCTCTTTCTCACAACCAAAGACGGCTTCTTCGAACGTCAGCGTCAGTTGATAGCGCATGTCGTCGCCGCGTTCCGGGCCCGGCCTGCCCTGCGGACGCTGGTTGCCGAAAAAGACGTCGAAGATGCTGTCAAAGGGGAAACCCTCGCCGCCGGGGCCGCCGTGCGCCATGCCTTCCAACCCGGCATGACCAAAACGATCGTAGGCCGAGCGCTTGTCCTGGTCGCTCAGAATTTGGTACGCCTCGTTGACTTCCTTGAAGCGCTCTTCGGCGCCATCGACCGTGCTTACGTCAGGGTGATACTGGCGGGCCATGCGGCGGTAGGCCTTCTTTATCGCTTCGTCGCTTGCATCTCGGCCAACGCCGAGAATCTCGTAATAATCGCGTTTGCTTGCCATAGGATCCTTGTTCGGTTCGAATTGTTACGGTGCGGCGCAAGATTAGCATCATACACCCCCTTTGTCAAGTAGCCGCGCCAGCAAAGCAGAGCTTGTGCAAAGTCGCCCATCTGTGCGTAGGGGCAGGTCTGCGACCTGCCTTGCCACGAACACACGGAGCAGGCGGGCAGGTCTCAGACCTGCCCCTACGCATCGTTGCGCCTGTCAAGTGACTTTGCACAGACCCTGGCGGCAAAGGCCGGCCGTTGCCTTGACACGATGCAACCGACATGATACTATCTTGTCCACCAACACTGCTGATGCAAAAGGAAACATGACAACTGTATTGCTGATCCGCCACGGCTTGACCGACTATGTCACTGGTGGGCGTTGCGCAGGGCGCACACCTGGCGTCAGCCTGAACGCTGCCGGCCAGGCCCAAGCGCTTGCGGTGGCCCAACGCGTCAAGAACCTGCCCATCAAAGCTATTTACTCAAGCCCCATGGAGCGCACGCAGGAGACGGCGCAGGCTATCGCCGCTGCCACCGGCCTGCCCGTCCAGTTGCGACCAGGCCTTCTTGAGACGGACACCGGCGACTGGACCGGACAGACTTTCAGCGAGATCCAGGCTCAGAATGCCGCAATCTGGCAGGCGATCCAGGCGCACCCCAAAGGGACACGCATCCCCGGCGGGGAGACCATGGACGAGATTCAGGCGCGCATGGCGGCAGCAATCGACGCCATCTGCCGCGAGCATCCGGATGGCATGGTCGCCGTCGTCTCGCATGCCGACCCGATCAAAGCGGCAATCGCCCATTACATCGGTCTCGACCTCAATCAGTTCCAGAAGCTGGTGATCAACCCCACGTCGGTGAGCGTTATCGCCGTCAACGAGCACGGCGCCGCGCTCCTCGTCATGAATCACAACGGCGACCTGTCGGATCTGACATCAAAGCAGCACCAGAGGCCGGCCGTGCGCCGCATTACCTGGCCACAGGAAGGACAAACCATGCCACGTATCGTGTATGATCTCAAGCCGCTCGCCCGCATCACGGCCTCGGCTGTTGGTATGCCCGGCCAGCGCACGTTCTATCTGCAAGCGCGCGACAGCGAACGCCTGTTTACCCTCGTCTGCGAAAAGGACCATGTTGCAGCCCTCGCTCTGGGCATCGATGAGCTGCTCGAGGAACTCGACAAGCAACAGCCCGGCAGCGCATCTGATGAGCCGGTGGCAGCGATCGACCTCGAGCTCGAAGAGCCGCTTGAGCCGGTCTTCCGTGTCGGACAACTTGGCCTGGGGTACGACCAGGATGCAAACGCTATCGTGCTGGTCGCCTACGAGTTGCCGGAGAGCGCTGAGACAGACCCTGAGTCTTTGTCGGCTGCCCGCTTATGGGCGACCCCCAGCCAGGCGAGAGCGCTGAGCAAACACGCTGCCGCCGTCGTTCAATCGGGCCGGCCGCAGTGCCATCTGTGCGGCGAGCCGATGGATCCGGCCGGCCACATCTGCCCCAAGAAGAATGGCCACAAGAAGATCGAGCCAGCATGAGCAATGAGGCCACGGGACCCGCGCCAGAGGCGGACGCCCCCGCACCACGTACAGTCGGAATGGAGCGTATCCTCGAGCTTCTGCGCAAAGGACGGCTCAAGCTCGAGGGGCTCCTGCCCAACTCGTCGAACTATACCTTTCTGGCAACGGTCCGCCAGCCCGACGTGCGGGGCCTGGCTGTTTACAAGCCTAAACGCGGCGAGCGACCGCTGTGGGATTTCCCGCAGGGCACGCTCTACCAGCGCGAATATGCAACGTTCCTCGTGGCGATGGCGCTGAACTGGATTTTCGTGCCTCCCACTGTCCTCCGCCGCGGCCCGCACGGCATCGGCGCACTGCAGCTCTACATCGACGCCGTCCCCGAGAGCAACTTCTTTACCCTGCGCGAGCAGTACGCCCACGTCATGCAGCGCCTGTGCGCCTTTGACTACGTCATTAATAATGCCGATCGCAAGGGCGGGCATTGTATGCTGGGCAGAGATGGGCGCATCTGGGCTATCGACCACGGCATCTGCTTCAACGCCGAGTTCAAGCTGCGCACCGTCATCTGGGATTGGGCCGGCGAGCCGCTGCCCAGCGACATCATCGCCGATCTGCGCGCCTTGCAGGCAAAGCTCGCCGGGCCAGGCCCGCTCACGACTGCACTGGGCAGGCTGCTCCTGCCCAACGAAATGGGCGCACTGCGCCAGAGGCTCGACACGCTGCTGCAGTCTGGCGCCTTCCCGTTGCCAGATCCCGATCTGCCCAACATCCCCTGGCCGCTTGTGTGAAGAGCAGGGGTCAGGGTTCCGGGATCAGGGTTCAGGGCTCCGCCGCTGCAGATGACTCAGTACTCATCACTCAGTACTCATCACTCAGTACTCGGTACTCATCATTCAGCACTCAGCACTCACCATGACAGAACTGGCATTGGCTATCGAGCAATTCAACAACGGCGAATACTTCGAGCAGCACGAGACGCTCGAGCGGATGTGGCGCGCCGAGGCCGGACCTGTGCGCGAGTTGTACCAGGGTATCTTGCAGATCGGGGTGGGGTTCTACCATCTCCAGCGAGGAAACCACACCGGTGCCCTCCATTTGCTCGAGCGCGGCTTGCAGCGCCTCGCTCCTCTTGCGCCCGTATGCCTGGGCATCGACGTGGCGCGCTTGATCGCTGAGACGGAACGCTGCATCGACATCTTCCAGTCTTCGAGAGCACACTCGGCCGAGGTCGAGCGCAGCCTCATCCCCCATATCCACTTCTCTGCTGGCGATGGCTAATCGCGGCGACTACCCGCCGCCCGCCGATGACGGATAGAGAGTTGATTCATTCCTGCTCTGCGCTAGAGCCGCCCCCTCCTTCCCACCCTGACCACCCATACCTCGTCCTCATCGCCTCTTGCACATCGGCGATCGTGCCAGTGAACGGTCCCGGCGTCTCCATCTTCATGCTCGTCAGCGCCGCCGCCCACAACACTGCCTCAGCAGGGCTGGTGCCCAGGCGCTTGCCGACAAATGCCGACATGCACGTGTCGCCTCGGCCAGAGCGTCCGACCAGGCCATACGCCCGCCACGGCTGATGGAATAGCTCCCCTCCCAGCGCAGGTACTGCGCCGCCTCCGGCCACACCTCATTGATGGGCAAGTGATCGCGCTCCACACGCAGGTAGCCCCGCACATCGACGCTCGCCCGCCGCGTCGCCTCTACCACCGCCATGTCCCCGTGCGCCAGCCGGGTCACGACCAGCGCCTTCGGCCCCATTGCCGCCGCCGCATGGCAGCCGGAGTTCCACGCCCCGCCCATGTTCACCGACGTCGAGCCGGGGCGGATGATCGTGTCTTTGGTGAAATGGCCAATGAAAGCAAGGTCATAGATGCCGACTTCGGGCATACTTATACCCTCCATGCCATAGTATATCATATCCTGCTTCTCCCGGTCCCGACTTGGGGACGAGGCAGGGAACGAAGCTCTTGACATCGCACGCTGCATGCGGTATTCTCAGCACGTCAACTCTTGTTGCTTCGTCTTCTGATGATTGGATGAGGAGCCAGCCATGCCCGCCAGCGACCCCCGCCTGCGCATCCTGGTCATTGTCAGCCGTCCGCTTCTGCACCAATACGATTCGGAACACGGTGGCCACGGCCTCTTGCCAGTCGAACTGGGGGCTATTGACGTCGTCCGCCGCGGCCTTAGTCAGCTCTTTCAGGATGACAGAACCCCCGCTTTGGTGCGCTATCTCCCGTGGGCGCGCCTAGAAGACATGCAGATGGCTCTAGCTGAGCCGTATCACGTCGTCCACATCGTCGCCCACGGCGCCGACAACGGTCACCTGCTACTCGAAGGCGACGACGGCATTGCCGATGTGGTCGCTCCTGCCCGCCTGTCCAGCGTGATGGAAGGTTCGGGTGTTCAGCTAGCCCTCATCTCCGGCTGCTTTTCTGGATTAGCGGGCAAGGCGATGCACGCGGCTGGCATACCCAACGTCGTCATGGTCGACGAGCAGTACCCGATGGCTGCTCGGGCCGCGGCCCTGTTCAATCGCCAGTTCTATGCGCGCCTAGCGCGTGGCCATCGCCCGTCACAGGCGTTCGCTGCCGGGATAACCGCGGTGCAGAACGACAAGCGAGTTGGTGACACTGTTCCCATGCCCGTGAGCGAACTAACAGGGCAGCCCGAGCCGTCCTTCGCCAGCCGATTCGACAAGATACTCTCTGCAGACCAGCAAGTCGTCCTCAGTGAACAGCCCTTGGGCCACGAGGAATGGCGGCCGGTGCCCATGAAGGTGAGTCTCACGCGAAATGAGACCTTCTTCGGCCGGGAGCACGACATGGTAAGTGTTTTGCGGTTACTTGCCGTGGCGCGCATGGTCACACTTACTGGTCCCGGGGGCATTGGGAAAACAGCACTTGCGCGCCAGATTGCACTATGGCTCGCCGATCGGTGCATTTTCCGCGACGGTGTAGTGGAGGTCAGTCTGCAGGACTGCCAGAGTCCCGAGGATCTCGCAATCCGGTTGACGGCCGCTCTTGAGATGGAGTACAACTCACTTGACGCTTGGGCTTCTCTCCGGCGGATGCTTGCGAGAAAGAAGCTCTTGCTGCTGCTAGACGGTGCGGGCGACCTTAGTGCTGACGCCGTGCACCAACTCCAGGCGGGGTTACTCAGTCAGTGTGAACAGATCCACCTCTTGGTTACGTCTCAAGCGCCTCTGAATCTAGCTGGATATGAGCAAGTATTGGTGGTACACCAGTTGGCAGTTGGTACCAATCGTGCCGACGTTGGTCCTGCTGAGCACATGTTTCTTTCCTTTGCTCCCATCGGCCGATACAGTGAACTCGTCCGCAACTCTCTTGATACCATTCAAACGATCTGCCGGGAGCTAGATGGATACCCCCTCGGCATCCTGCTCTGTGCCGTGCAACTCAGTGATGAGAGGGAAACGCCTGACAATCTGCTCGAAGCCCTCCAACGGAACATGGTGGATGCGCTCCAATACTCCCGCGCAGCCGGCTTGCCCGACCGACACAAAAGCATCGGCGCTGCACTGAAAGGCTCCTATGATAAGCTTGATGATCCCGCCCGTCAGCTACTTGCCCATATAGCCACCTTCCCGGGAGGTGTACGGGAGCCGATGATCGTGGACATCGAGGGGCTAGCACCTGATCAATGGAACAACGCCGAGAGAACGCTTCGGGATTTGCACCTGGTCAACTACACCGCCTCCCAAGGGGGGATGCCACCAATGGTTGGCAACTGGATGAGGACCCTTCCGGTTCAAGGATCGGAAGCGTTCATCGACAGGCCAATAAACACGCAAGGGTTGTTCGTTGTCAGCGTTCCTGTTTTTGGAGATGCAAGATACGCGATGATCTCCCCCATTCGTGCATGGGCACAGACTACGATGCCTTCGGACGCGATGCCGTCCTATCGCCGACGTGCAGCCAACTGGCTAGCACGCCTTGCCCGCATCCTGCACTCCGCCTTTGTTCTTGAGTATCGGGAGGCCATGGCTAAGGACCTGCAAGCGCATTTGCGTGAGACCGATCCCACTGCCTCGCCGGCGCCAGCGAACTTGGAGTACTGGCTGATGCTCGAAGCTATGCGCAACTTTGACTCCGAGCAAGCGAATTTCGACTGGGCGACAGACTGGGCAGAAGCACAATATCAGAACGTCAGCCGAGGTACCAAAGACTGCGCCTCCCTTGCGAATCTCGTGGAGGTGTTCTGCTACACTCGCATTCAGTACTTCGAGACCAGAGCGTTCTGGCATGATATGGAGGTCGCTGCCCAGAAGGCATTGACAGCCATGATTGCCATAGGCAACCGCCAAGGAATGTCAAGGTCATACCTTCATCTCGGCCTCGCATACTGGAGGCAGTCCCGCACCAAGGAGGCCATGGCCGCATATCACGACAGCCTTAAGATAGCAAGGTCCAGTGGTGATAAACGTGGTGAGTCCTTCGTGCTACACAACATCGGAATGGTGCACCAGAGAGAGGGGCGATTGGGGGAGGCTCTTGACGCCTTCCAGAAAAGTCAACAGCTGAAACAATCATTCGGAGCCCACTTAGGAGACGCAGACACACTAAATAACATAGGCAGCATCTACCTGACGAAGAAGCACTATGCACAGGCTCTCAAGACCTTCAATGCAGGTTTGCACATCGCTACTGTGACCCATGATCACTTCTGTGAAGCCAAGATCCTCGGGAACATAGGCAGCGTCTACAGTATCCGCAAAGACTATGCCACAGCGCTCAGTATCTACGAAAAGGCTCTAGAAGTCTTTCGTGTGGTCGGATCACCTCTTGACGAAGGCATTGCTATGATGAACATTGGCACGGTCCGGAGAAGCCAGCACCGATGGTCTGAGGCGATGCAGGCGTATCGCAAGGCATACATCGTTTTTCACAGAATAGCTTCGCCACTCGACGAAATCGACGCCATCATGAACGCTGCGGAAGTGCGGCAAGGGCGAAAGCACTTCCGCCTAGCGCAGGCCTACTACTCAGCAGCGCTGTCTCTTGCACGGTCTGTGAATAGCCTGGCGAATGAGGCCCACATCCTCGAACGTATCGGCCTTCTATGCCACGTTCAGAGCAAGTGGACTGAAGCTCTATCTTCCTACAAGCTGTCAGCTGAAGCGTACCGGCGGGCAGGGAACGCAAACGGCGAAGCTCGCGTTCTTGTCAATATAGCGACACTCTTTGTGGACCAAGGCGACAAGCGAAACGCCGAATCTGCAATCGAACAAGCGCAAGCCAGAATTCCCCGCGGCAGTACCGAGTACAAGTTCATTCTACGGCTGAAAGAACTCTTGCACAAGAGCCTCGAGAAGCGTATCGACAGCTAGCGTTGTGACACCACCATCCTTATTGGACAGTCCCACTTCCGCCCTCTTCGCCGTGACGCTCAGCCTGCTTGCTGTAACCGCCACGCTTGGAGTTGGGCCAGACACCGGCTTTCCCGCCCATTCCCTCATTGCCCCTTGACACCACTCCTCGCGCGGTGTATCCTACGTATGCGAACACCTGTTCGTGCGCTGCTGCCTTCATCTGCGCTCTCTAGTGGAGTAAGGACATGCCCGATGCCCTTGACGTCTTTTCTCCCGCCGTGCAGCAATGGTTTCGCCAGACCTTCGGCCAGCCCACACCGCCGCAGGTGCAAGGCTGGCCGGCCATCCAGCGCGGCGACAACACGCTCATCCTGGCGCCCACGGGATCGGGCAAGACCATCGCCGCCTTCCTGTGGGGCATCGACCAGATCTACCGCGAACTCGAGGCCGGCACAGCGCCAAGGGGCGTGCGCCTGCTCTACGTGTCCCCGCTCAAGGCGCTCAACAACGACGTCTACCGCAACCTCGACGTTCCGCTCGACGGCATCCGCCGCACCGCGCAAGCGATGGGCATCGAGCTGCCGCCGCTGCTGACCGCAGTGCGCACCGGCGACACGCCGGCCAATATGCGCGCGGCCATGCTCAGGAAACCGCCACACATACTGATCACCACCCCGGAATCGCTCTACCTTATGTTAACCAGCGACAAGGCCCGCGCGCTATTCCGCAGCGTGGCAACGGTGATCGTCGACGAGATACATACCGTCTGCGGCAACAAGCGTGGCGTCCACCTCGCACTCAGCCTGGAGCGCTTGCAGCAGCTTGTCAGTCAGCCCGTGCAGCGCATCGGCCTCTCCGCCACCCAGCGCCCCCTCGACGAAGTCGCGCGCTTCCTCGGCGGGTACGAGACGACGGGTTCCGGGGTCCGGGATCAGGGTTCCGGGATCAGGCCAGCGTTCCCCGTTCCCGGCTCCTCGGATCCCGGACCCCGGATCCCAGACCCCGGAACGCCTCGCCCCGTCACCATCGTCGACGCCGGCTACCGCAAGCCGCTCGATCTCGAGGTCATCACGGTCGTCGAGGACTTGCGCGACCTGCCGGCCAATTCGATCTGGCCGCTGGTGATACCGCGCGTGGCGCAGATGATCCACGATCACACGACGACGCTCATCTTCACCAACAGCCGCCGCCTGGCCGAGCGCACCGCCGAGCGGCTGAATGTCCAGCTTGTGTCGGAGGAGCAGGGCCTGGTCGCGCCGGGCAGCGGCGAGATGCTCGCTCCGGGGGGACTTGCCCCCGACCTGGGCTTCATGGCGCGCGGCGCCACGGGCGGGCCAATTCGCGCCCACCATGGCAGCATCTCACGCACGACCCGCCTGCAGCTCGAAACCGACCTCAAGGCTGGCCGCCTGCCCGCGCTGGTCGGCACCAGCTCGCTGGAGCTGGGCATCGATATCGGCAGCATCGATCTGGTCGTCCAGCTTCAATCGCCCAAAGGCGTCGCGCGCGGCCTGCAGCGCATCGGCCGTTCCGGCCATCTCGTCGGCCAGACCAGCGTTGGCCGCATTTTTGCCACCCACCGTGAAGATCTGATAGAAGCCGCCGCCACGGCGCGCGCCATGTTGCATGGCGAGGTCGAGCCGACGCACACGCCGCAGAACTGCCTCGACGTGCTTGCCCAGCAAATTGTCGCCATGACCGGGGTTGAGGACTGGCCGGTCGACGACCTCTATCGCCTGGTGCGCCAGGCCTATCCGTACCATAACCTTTCCTGCGCGGCCTTCAGCGCCGTGCTCGACATGCTCTCCGGCAAGTATCCCAGCGAGGCCTTCCGCGAGTTCCGCCCGCGCATCTCGTGGGATCGCGTCAACAACGTGCTGCACGCACTGCCCGGCAGCAAGCTGATGGCGGTCTGCAACGGCGGCGCTATCCCCGATCGCGGCGTCTTCTCGGCCACGCTCGCAGACGGCAAGACCAAGATCGGCGAGTTGGATGAGGAGTTTGTGTACGAGACACGCGCCGGCGACGTCTTCGCCCTGGGCAGCCACACCTGGCGCGTCACCGAGATCACAGCGGACAAGGTGGTCGTGCGCGATGCGCCAGGCGCAGTGCCGCGCATGCCCTTCTGGCGCGGCGACGCCATGTGGCGCGATTATGAGTTGGGCGTCGAGATTGGCCGCTTCCGGCGTGAGGTGGCGGAGCGCATCCACGATCCCGATCTCGGCCAATGGCTGAAGCAGGAGTGCGCCCTCGACGACAACTCCATCCAGAACATCATCAGCTACGTGCAAAGCCAGGTCGAATCGGTGGGGACGATCTCATCCGACAAGACGATCGTCGTCGAAATCTTTGCCGACGCCGTTGGTGAGCCGCGCATGGTCGTGCAGTCGCCATTTGGCGGCAAGGTCAACGGGCCGTGGGGTGTCGCCCTGGGCAGCGCTCTACGCGAGCAGACCAGCATCGACGTTGAAGTGCAGAGCAACGACGACGGCATCATGATCCGTTTTCCGGGCAGCGAAACGCTCCCTGCCACCGATGTCGTGAAGAGGCTCGGGCCGGAAGAAGCGCGCCAGCGCCTGCTGCGCGATCTGGTGGACTCAGCCGTCTTTGGCGCGCAGTTCCGCATGAACGCGGCGCGTTCCCTTTTGCTGCCGCGCTCGCGTATTGGCAAGCGCACCCCCTTCTGGCTGCAGCGCATGAAGGCCAAAGATCTGCTGGCTGCGGCGCGCCGCTTCGAAGACTTCCCCATCATCGCCGAAACATATCGCGACGTGCTGCGCGATGTGATGGACATGGAGCACCTGCTTCAAGTCTTGGCCGCAATTCAGCGCGGCGAGATTCAGGTGGTGGAGGTCGAAACGGCCGCCCCTTCCCCCGTCGCCGCCGGTCTGCTGTCCGCCTTCATCGCCATCTACATGTATGAGCATGATACTCCGCGCGCCGAGCGCGAGTTACAGACGCTCTCGCTCAATCGCGAGCTGCTCGATGACCTGCTCGACGAGCCGGCGCTGTCGCGCCTGCTTCGCCCTGAAGCAATCAGCCAAGAGTGGGAACGGCTACAGCGCACGGCACCACAAACGCGCGCCCGCACGGTGGAGGAGCTGGCCCAGGTTCTCGACACGCTGGGCGATCTGCGTGAGTCTGAGGTGTGCAGCCGCTGCGATGGCGACTGGCAAGCCTGGTTGCGGCAGCTTCTCGACCAGGGACGCATTGTGCGGGCGGCTCTTCCCGCGGAGCGCGGCGAGGAGCTGCGCTGGCTACCGGTCGACGGCTATCCAGAGTACCGTGACGCTTTTGCGCTCAAAGACATAGCCCTGCGGGCTGAGGTCGCGGCGCTGCACTACGCAGGCGACGACGCGCGCCTCGCCATTCTGCGCCGCATGCTGCGCAACTCCGGCCCGCTGACTCGAGCAGACATCAGCCAACGCTACTCCTTCGACGACGCCTGGTTGGCCGCAGCGCTCGATCAACTGGTCGCCGCACGCGAGGCAGCGCGCGGGCGCTATGCTCCCGATGTCAGCGAGCCACAGTGGTGCGCCCGTCGCAACCTGGAGAGCATCCACCGCCGCACGCTCAGCATCCTGCGCCACGAGGTGCAGCCGGTGTCGCTCTATGTCTACGCCGACTTCCTGTCGCGCTGGCAGTATGCGCATCCATCAACGCGTCTCTCTGGAGCTCCTGGCCTGACGCGTGTCCTGCAGCAAATGCGCGGCCTGCCTCGCCCCGGCGCAACCTGGGAGCGCGACCTGCTGCCAGTGCGCCTCGCCGGCTACGACGCGGGCGACATGGAAGCGCTGTGCCAGAGCGGAGAGCTTGTCTGGGTCGGTTCGGGCGGCAAGGAGCCACGCCGCAGCCGCGTGCGTTTCTTCTTCCGCGGCGAGGGCGCCGGCTTCCTGGCCGAGCAGCCCCCCGCTGAGGCCATCGAAGCATTGTCTGAACCGGCGCACAAAGTATACGACTTCCTCAAGGCAGAAGGCGCCTGCTTCTTCGCCGACCTTGGCCGTGGCCTGCGCACCACGCCGCCCAGCGCCATCGGCGAAGCTCTGACTGAACTGGTCATGGCCGGCCTTGTGACCAACGACACCCTGCAAGGCATGCGCGAGGTCATCCAGTTTGGCTCTGCCCCGGCCCAGCCGGCGCGCATTGCCAGCAGCCTGGAGGAAGACCTGCGCCAGAAGCTCGGCGAGCGGCGCTCCACATCCCTCTACAGCCGCCACGATGCCCGCCGCCATGCGTCTGAACGCGTCGCCAGGCCGCCGCGCTGGGTCGGGCGCTGGGCGCTTGTCTACCGCAGCAGCATTCTCGGCAATCCGCTGAATGAGGACGACCGCGCCATGTATCAGGCCCGCCAGCTTCTCGCCCGCCACGGCATTGTCAGCTATGCCAGCATGGAGCGGGAGGACGACACGCTCGATTGGGCTGCCATCTCAGCCGTCTGCCAGCGCCTCGAGATGCGCGGCGAGGTGCGGCGCGGCTACTTCATCGAGGGACTGCCCGGCATACAGTACGCTCTGCCCGACGCCGTGGAGAGCCTGCGCGCGGCAAAGGATAGCGAGGATGACAGCATTGTCCTGCTCAACGCCACCGACCCCGCTAACCTCTTTGGCGGCGAGACGAGCGTGGGGCCAATGACCGCAGCCGGCCCCCTGCGTTTCTCGCATGTCCCCTCGACCTACGTCGCCCTTTGGCGAGGCCAGCCCATCCTTGTCGCCGAGAACAGCGCCGCCAGCCTGACCACGACCACGGCCGCCCAGAACGCTCCGCTGCAGGCTGCGGTCGAAGCGCTCGTCGCCCACCTGACGTCGCCCGGCGGCCTGTGCGGCTCGCCGCGGCGTATCAGCGTCAGCGAATGGAATGGCGAGCCTGTCTTGCGCAGCCCCGGCCAGCAACTGCTCGAAGCAGCCGGCTTCTACCGCGATGCGCCAGCTATGACCTGGGATGGGCACTAGGTAGGTTCCTTCCGCTCCCAGATGTGCAATGATAGTTGACTTTCAGACGCGATTGTGCTACAATAGTAGCAATCCAATCAGATAGTCACTGCCGCCCTCATCGAATCAGGTGCTCTGGAAAAGGGGAAAGGAAAGGCAGAAACCAGCCAACCTGTATGCCGGCTACCCGGACAGTGGTTGGCTGTTTGCTTCTATGCTGGCGTTGCGTCAGCCACGGGAAGCGCTCCACGAAGCACACCGGTTAGCTTTCGAAAGGGGGTGAGGATCATGTCGGTTATCACGATTTCGCGGGAAGCTGGGAGCGGAGGCGATGAGGTGGCTCGCCGGGTGTGTGAGCTACTCCACTACCGCTATTTCGACAAGGAGTTGCTGGTTCAGGTGGCGCAGGAGCAGGGCATCTCTGAAGCAGAGGTCGTCGATTTCTCCGAGGACAACTACCGGCTGCGCAGCTTCATCGATGCACTGCTTGGTCGCTCGGCCCGCCTATCCACGGCCAGCATGTGGACAGGTGCGGGACACGGTGAGGAAACCAGAGTCGTCGCGGCTGTCGATGAAGAGACGGCAGCCCGATTCGTCGGCACTACAATTCGCGCCCTGCGCGAGCGCGGACAGGTAGTGGTCGTCGGCCGGGGAGGCCAAGTGATCCTGCGCGGTGAGCCAGGGGTGCTCCATGTACGTATCATCGCCGGGCGTGAAGATCGCGTACCCCGCCTGATGGAGTCCAAGAGGCTGACGCGCATGGCAGCCAACGACAAGATGGGAGAGCGCGACCGTGCCACCGCGCAGTACGTGAGTCGATTCCACGCCGCGGATTGGGCTGATCCGCTGCTCTACCATATGGTGCTCAATACCTCGCTGCTGGGCCTGGCAGGGGCTGCACAGCTGATCGTCGCTGCAGCGCAGCAGATCGACGCCCAGCCGGGGGGGGCATGAGCAAGGGCCGCACAGACGAACATCAGTCTGTGTAGGCCTATACAGTCGCATGATGGGCCAGGCATGGACGCCAGCCATGTGATCAGCATTTCCATCCAGGAGCCCGCAGCTTTGGCGAACCGGCAGACACAGGCTGGCGTGTTCCAACAACCGGGTTGATTTGCGAACATCGCGAAACGCGCTCCAAAATCGTCCCGAAAATACTTGACAAAAGGCACAGGAATGTGCTATACTACTGTTGTCTGAAGGATATGATTATTCACGTGACACATATCGGACAGACATGGGGGCTCCGAGGGGTAAGACTGCAATCCCAACGTGGCTGAGGTGGAGTGGTTTGAAGGGGTACTGTTTGGACGAGTCATCTCGTCTGGCATAACCCGGAGACCAGCACAAACCGAAGCGCTCTCACTGCAAAGAAGCTTCAGCGGTAAGTCCGTACATATGCAATGGCCCAATCAGGCCAGATGCATTGGGACGCCGGACGAAGTGGAGCAGCGAGAGATACCAGCAGGTCATACATGCTTTTTTTCACCTCAGATGAGGACAGGAAGAAAGCGGTAGAGACCGAAGGGAAACGACGGGTGAGCTGCAAGATTCCTTTGGGCCCCCTCCCCTTTTGCCTGCCACACTCCGCGGCGCCCCGCAATGCCCGCCTACTTCTCGCTGTTGCCATACAACGCGTCTTCCTTGAGCAACCCGACAAATGGCAGGTTACGATAGCGCTCGCGGTGGTCCAGGCCATATCCCACCACGAATCGGTCCGGCAGATCGATGCCTGCGTATTTCACAGGAATGTCAATCAAGCGGTGCCTGGGCTTATTGAACAGGACGCATACCTCCAGACTGGCCGGAGCGCGCGCCCGCAGCGTACGCAACAAATAGCCCAGCGTTAGCCCCGTATCGATCACATCCTCAACGAACAACACATGGCGCCCGGTCATCGGTATCTCCAGATCCTTGACCAGCCGCACGACGCCCCGCTTGCGCGCTTCAGGTGAATAGCTCGAAATGGCGATGAAGTCGACTTCAACCGGAATCGTTATGCTCCGCAACAGGTCGGCCATGAAGAAGACCACGCCTTTGAGCACGCCGACAAGTAAAGGATCGCGTCCTGCGTAATCCCGGGAAATGGCTTGCCCCAACTCGCGCACCCGCTGCTGTATGGCCTCCTCAGTGATCAGCACCTCATCGACGCTCTCCATCAACTCTCCATAGGCCGCGGGCGGGTATGCGTTCACCATATTGTCTCCTGCGCGCCCTTCCCCTGAATCTTCTGCGCTTCCCTGTCCAGCCCGAACTTGACCATCAAATCCTGCACGTCCTGTCGTTTGAACAGTTTGATATTCACGTCCGGGTACAGTTCCTTCAAGCGGCGCAGCTTCTTGTTTTTCTCGCGTGTGAGCTGCGGGCGCAACGTCGTCAGCTCAACATAGAGGTCCTGCTGTGGCAGATAGAAGTCGGGGGCAAAGGCTTCTGTGACACGGCCCTGCTCATCCCACGCCAGGGGAAATGTGCGCGGTTCGTGCTGCCATTCGACTCCATAGTAGTCAAGAATGCGTGCAAACGCTTCTTCAATTGGATGGGCAAAAAAGCTCGGCGGCTGCGTGGTACTCAAGGTTCATCCTCGTGCACGGCATTCTCTTTCTGCGCGTCGTACTGCATGTGTTGCAGCGCCTGACAGATCAGTTCGGCCGCGGATTCGGGGTCCAGACGCGCGGTATTGACGACGAGGTCATACAGCTCGGGGTCATCCCAGCGTGCATGATAGTAACGGCGGAGATAGTTGGAGCGGGCACGATCGCTGGCCAGCACCTGCTCGTATGCTGCTTCGAGCGACACACGATGGGTACGGGCGACACGATCAGCACGCAAAGCCGCCGGCGCAATGACCCTGACATGAAGGACTGCCGCACGATCGCTCAGGATGACCTGCCCGGCCCGGCCGACGATCACCACCTGGCCCTCAGCGGCAAGCCCTTCAATGACCTGCTGCACGGCGTCATGGTAAGCCTGTCGCTCCTGCGCCGATGGGTGCAGGCCAAGCAGCCCCAACTCATCGATCGTGGCCAGCGCCACCTGCGGCATTCCCGAACGCAGCGCCGCCTGGTTGATCAGCTCACGCCACACCACACGATAGCCCAGCCGTCGCCCGAGGGCATTGGCCACGTCTGTTCCCATACTACCCAATTGCCGCGAGATCGTTATCGTAGCCATCGGCATTCTCCCCCTGCCACTGGCCAAAAGACCTGTGCTAATTATACCACAGCCGCCAAGAAGCAACAACGACACGAGTGAGTGAGGGTGTTGAACAAGGCGCCGAAACGCGTAGCATAGGCTGTTTGC
>CAYOEZ010000021.1:0-24382 GCA_964402955.1 uncultured Ktedonobacterales bacterium
TTGTGTTTGCCCTGGGTGTTTTGCATTATGCACCGCTGCCCGGCACCACACCCTATTTTTCGACCGCAACGGACCTCGAAGCGCTGCTTGCGGGAGTCACCGACGGTTCGCTGGTTCGGCCGAGCGCGTGTTACGTCCGGGGCCAAAAGGAAGCGCCCGACGCTGTGTTGTCGGCCCGCGGCCTCACTAAGACACGCCAGCTCGATCGAATCCTTGAGGGCGATCTGGATGCGATCATCGCCAAAGCGCACCAATTCGGCTACGCCGGCGTCGAGTGGCGCGCCGAAGCAGGTCACAAGCACGGCGTGGAACTTGATGCGCCCACAGGCGCCGTGAAAGCCATCTGCAAGCAGACAGCCGACGCCGGGCTGCTCACGTCGTGCCTGGCGACGAGCGTCAAGTTCTGCAGTCCCGACAAGTCAGAGCGCGACGCCAATCTGGAACGACTGTATCGCTTCGTCGACTTGGCCGCAGAGATCGGCGCGCCCTGCATCCGCTTTTTCGGCGACCCTATCCCCAACACCGGACACGGCGCACGCGAGGAAAGCTATCGTGGGCAGTCGGGCTACATGGCAGGGGCCGCTGAACGCGCCGCCCGCGCAGGCGTCAGGCTCTGCCTCGAAACGCACTCCGTCTTCCGCGCTTTCGACGCCGGCGAAGTCCTCTTTCGGGCAGGCTATCCGTCAGCCTTGTGGATCAACTGGCACCTGGAGCACTGCATCAATCACGGCGAAGATGTGGACGAAGCCTATCGCCACGTCAAGGGCCGCGTTACCCACGCCCACTTCACCATGACCCCATACGTCGAGCGTGAGATGGAATTGCTGCACGCAGAAGGCTTCCAGGGTTTCTTCTCAGTCGAGATGTTCTTCACCGATGAAACGGAGGCTGACAAGGCTATGGCTGAGCAAGCCACAGCGTGGAAGGCTGTTTACAAGCGCCTGGCCGGGTAGGACGGGCATCCTGAACCTCAAACTATTAGATTCCGAAACCGTCACAGGCCCACGGCGCTGAAGCCGCCGTGCTACAGAGACAAAGCCCCGTGCGGGGCTATCCTGCCGCCGCGATTCAGCCCGTAGGGCTTCGTTCTTGTAGCGCATGGCTTCAGCCTAGCGTCAGGCAGGTGCGGAACTAATTGCTAAATGTTCATCGCGCCCGGCGGCCCCCGTCAGACAAGGATGTCTGACCTACATGTGCTGCCCAACATATGCTCGATTCAGGAGGACTCCTATGGAACCGGTTAGAATAGGTCTTATCGGTTGTGGCGTCATTGGTCACCACCATGCGCTCACAATCGGCCAATCGGCATCCGTCAAGTTTGTTGCGGTGGCGGACCTGATCGACGAACGAGCGCGGGAGATTGCAGACCAATACGGCGTGCCCAGGCGCTACCGTGAGGGCCTCGACCTGCTCGATGACCCGCAAGTCGAAGGCGTCATTCTGGCGCTCCCCGCCTGTGGTCGGCTCGTCCTGGCCATGAAGGCTTTCCGCAACCATATTCACGTCATTACCGAAAAACCGGTGGCAATGAACGCACACGATGTCGAGCAGATGATCGCGGCGCGCGGTTCGCTGGTCGCTGTGTGCGGCCATTCCCGCATGCGCTACAGCAAAGCGATGGATCAGGCCGGCGCGTTCATCACCACGGGCGCGTTGGGCGACCTGCGTGTGCTCAACTGCCGCCATATCACCGCTCCCGCCGCTCCGCCACAATCGCCGCCCCCCACCTGGCGGCTGCGGCGCGCCGAAAACGGCGGCGGCATCCTCATGAACTGGGGCTGCTACGACCTGGACTATCTGCTCGGCCTGACAGGGTGGCAACTGAAACCGAAGTTGGTCCTCGCCCGCACCTGGACGGTGTCGCCGGCTTACACCTCATACATCGCGCCCAACTCCGACGCCGAGACGCATGTCACTGCGTTCATCCTCTGTGAGGGCGGAACGGTGATCAACTACGAGCGCAGTGAGTATACAGCGGCGCGGGGCGAGTCGATGTGGCAGATCACGGGCAGCCAGGGTTCGCTGCACCTCAACATGGTGGCCGGCAAAGAACCGTCGGTTATCTACGACAGGGCGACAGCCGACCGCGGTACCATCTCGCAGGAGTTGTTCGCCCCCGAAGAAGAACCGCTCACTGGCATGGCAATCCAACTTGAGGACTTCGCGCACGCCATTCGTGAGCATCGAAAGCCTCGCACCGGGTTGGAAGAGGCGCTGCTCGTGCAGAAGATCACCGACGCCATTTACGAGTCGTCTCAGCGCGGCGCAGCCGTAGAGGTGGCGTGATTTCGTTGCGAAAAGGTAGTTCGGATTGACTGATCAATACACAGCAAAGACGGCGTTGCAAGATGGCATACACGCTCTCGCTCCGCGCCAGAACATGACAGCGCCTGCGCGCAAGCTGCGCGATACCTATGCCTTTGTCTCCAATGCGCCGCTCTATCACTGCGAGGAACTTGGCTACTTCTCGCTCGATCGCTGGCGCGAGCAGGGTATGCCCGATAGAGCGGGGCAGGCTCTGCCCGATAGAGCGGGGCAGGCTCTGCCCGAAGATATCGAGCGCGAGAAGCTCTTTTCTCTCGATGCAGGCGGCTACTTCTATCTGATTCGCAAGGGCTATGAGCCGCCCTTTGAGGTGAAAGTCCTCGAAGACCAGGGCGCGTATGAGTTGGTTCAGGATAACGCCGGGCGGCATGTGCTCTTTTTCAAGGGCCGCCGCAACGGCTTCATGCCTGAGTACCAATCGTTTCCGGTCACTGATCGCCGCACCTGGGAAGAGCAGGTCAAGTGGCGTCTCGATCCGGCCACCCCTTCGCGCTACGACCTTGTGCCCGAGCAAATCGCCAAAGCCAAAGCTGCCGCCGCTCAGGGTGTCATGATTCGAGCCTACTGCGCGGGCTATGCTTTTCTGCGCAACATGGTGGGCACGATCAATGTTCTCTACGCCTTCTATGATATGCCCGACGTGGTCCACGAGATCATGGCGGCCTGGCTGCGCTTCAGCGACGCGGCGCTGGCGCGCTACCAGGAGCACGTCACGCTCGACGAGCTATTCTTCGGCGAGGATATCTGTTATAAGACCGCGCCATTCATCTCGGAGCGCATGTTCCGCGAATTCTTCTTGCCCTACTACCAGCAACTAGTCAACAACGTACGCGCGCGGCAGATCGACCACTCACGCAAGTTGTTCGTCCACGTCGATTCCGACGGCCGCGTGGCGCAGGTGATTCCCTGGTACCGCGAGATGGGCATGAACGTGATGAGCCCGTTCGAGGTGGCCGCCGAGAACGATATGCTTGCCCTCAGCCGGCAATACCCGGACCTGGTGATGTGGGGCGGCATCGACAAGCGCGTCCTGGCCCAGAGCACTGCGGCCATCGACGAGATGCTGGAACGAATCATCCCGGCCATGCGCGCTCGCGGCGGTTACGTGCCCTGCTGCGACCACGGCGTGCCGGAAGAGGTGCCCTACACCAACTATCTGCACTACCGGCGGCGCTGCCTGGAATTGGGAGATTGAGACAGCCCCCTGCCCCCAACCTTGGGGGAGGGAAGGTCACGACGGAACCCGTCGGTATTGAGCTCATCGGAGGCAAGTAATGACAAATCGAGAACGTTTTTGGCGCCTGGTGAAGGGTAAGGAACCAATTGTCCTGTCATGGCTGATGGCTTTCTTCAATGACCGCGTTGCCCGCGATCTGCTGGGCAGCAACAACCTGCCAGGGGATCTAATTCCCATTGCAGACTGGAAACTGGGCGCGTCTGACCGGCCCGACTGGGACGCCAAGGTGCGCTACGCGCGGGCGACGGGCAACTGTGCCGCGGGCGTCGGCTGGGGCACGTGCATCGCCTTCGGCCATGGCGGCCCCGGCGAGTTTCGTGAACGGATGATCGAGCAAGGCGACAAATATCGCATCAGTGTCTACGAAACCGGCGTCAAGAAAGAGATCCGGCGCGATCCACATTTCTACCATCACTTCGACTATCCCGTCAGCACGCCCGAGGATTTTGCCCGCGTCGTCTTGCCCGACCCTGACGATCCGGCGCGCTATGCGAACATCGCCGGCGAAGCTGCCTTCTACAAGCAGCATGACCTGATCGCCTATGCCAACCTCAACGGCTTCTTCTCAGGCATTCACTATTACCTCTATCCTTACGACCAACTCTTGATGGACCTTCTTCTCGACCCTGAGTTCGTGCAGGAGATGTTGGAGCGGCTGGGGGCGTGGAACCTGCGTGTCGCCGAGCACTTGCTGCAATGCGGCGTCGAGGTCATCACCTTCTGCGATGACCTGGGCAGCGGCCAATCGTTGCTGATGAGCCCGGCGCTCTACCGCCGCTTCTTCCTGCCCTGGCATCGCCAGTTGGCCGAGCTGTGCCACCGCTACGGGGCCATCGTCCACATGCACAGCCACGGCAACATCAACGCCATCGTGGGCGACCTGTACGAGGCGGGGATTGACATGCTCAACCCCAACGATCCCTACGAGGAGATGGACCTGCCCGCCCTGAAGCGCACGTATGGCGATCGCATGACCTTCGTGGGTGGGCTCGATAAGACATTCTTCGACTGGGACTTCCCTCGCCAGGAGGCGTACATTCGCCGCCTGGTAAGCGAGACCGGCGGCGGATTCATCATCATGGACGCCGGTGGGGTGACGGAGGGCGTGACGCCGGCACAGTTCGCAAAGCTGAGGAAACTGCTCGGGGAAGTCACTGCATAGCCATCTACAAGCTATCCAATCACCCTACGCCATGATGGCGACGCGCTCGCGTTGCAGCGCATACCTGAGCGGTTGACCGTTGACGTAGCGCTCAACCTCGGCAACGGCAAATTGGCCCATACGCAGCGACTCCGTGCCCAGCGCGCCGGCGATGTGCGGCGTGAGCACGACATTGGGCAACGTAAAGAGTGGCGAGTCCGGCGGCGGCGGTTCAGGGTGGGTGACGTCCAGGACTGCAACCAGGTCGGGCCGCAGTTGCAGCAGCGCAATCATCTCCGGCTCGCGCACCACCGCACCACGTGACGTGTTGATGAACGTGCAGTATGGCTTCATGCTCGCTATATGCGCGCCGCTGATCATCCCCTCTGTGTGCGGCAGCCAGGGCGTATGCAGCGAGACGACATCGGAGCGCCGGAACAACTCGTCCAGCCCCACTACGTCCACGCCCAGCTCCGCAGCCTGCGCAGGCGTGACATAGGGGTCGAAGGCGATGATACGCACGGCGGTCTGCTTCAGCAAGGAAACGAGCGTCTGGCCGATGATGCCCAGCGAGATGATTCCCACCGTGGCGCCGAAGGCGCCGGCGCGGGGCAGGCGGTCATAGGCGTGCTTCTGGCGCGCAGCAGCCACGTGCTGCCAACCGGACTTCAGCCCGAAGAGGACGTGGGCCAAGGCAAACTCGGCCACCGGCACGGCGTTGGCAGCGTAGGTGCTGCTGACCTGAATGCCCCGCTCCCAAACCTGCGGCGTGGCCAGATGCTTCGACGATCCGCCGGCATGGAAGATAACCTTGAGTAGGGGCGCGGCGGCCAGCATGTCTGGCGTCAGGGCCGGGCAGCCCCACGTGGCAATGATCACCTCTGCCTGCGCCCATAGCTCACGTTGTGCGCCGAACGTCAGCGCCGTCTGCGGAGCCGCGTAGAGGTCGACAAGCCGCTCGAGCAGCGCCAGGTCTTGCGGCGTGAAGATATCGGCGATCGTGGACCGCTCTGCATCGAGTCGCCCCGCTCGGGCGACCGGGAGTGGTTCGCGCGCGAGGACCTCGCTTATCGCCAGGCGCTTCTGGACGAGGAGGGCTGGTAGCTCGCAGCTACCCAATCCGAGGCTGGCGGATGCGCGCGACGGCCTGCGCGAAAAGGCGGGCCTGCGCCGGCTCACCGAAGACGCTGGCGCCGCCGAAGAGCTGGATGCCCCAACTCGGCCGCTTTGACTCAGCCGTGGCCAGCAGGCTGTCGGGAAAGTCCTGCGCATCCAGGATGAGCTGCACCTTGCGCTCCGGCGGGACAAAACCGGATGCCTTCTCAAGGAACTCACGCCCCCAGGCCGGCCCGCGCCCGCTCTTGGCGGCGTAGATGAGGGGTGTGAAGACGTCTATGGCCGGCGCCAGCAGGGCGTAGTCCTGGGCGAAGATGCGGGCCAGCGCCCCAGCGAATTCGCCGGGTGTCCAGGGGCACATATAGGCGCCGATGATGCATTGGGGTAGATGCGCCCGGATGAGGGCCGCATAGCGGCGGGCAAAGCCGGCGATGCGCTCGCATTTGTGGCGCGCCCACTCCTCGGCGGCGGTGTGCAAGATCTGGTGGGGCGTGGTGGCATCGCTGCCGGTCGCCTGGCAGAACTCGGCGGTGCAGGCGGGGCAGAAGCAACTATCCTGCAGGTCTGGTTCTGGCGTCTCAAACCAGCCGGCATAGGTGAGATAGTCCAGCCAGATGCCGGTGGGGTGATAGGCGCACAGCCCGGCCAGCAGGTGCTCCTCGGTCTCCTGCAAAAAGGCCGTCTGCGACAGGCAGACACCCTGCACGAGGCGGCCACAGCGAATGGGCCGGCCGTCGGCGCCTGTGGGCACCAGCTCGGGGCGGGCAGCGAAGTCGGCGCGGAAAGTCTTGAACTCGACGCAGGCGGCAATGCCATGTTTCTGGCAAGCCTCGAGGGCGGCCGCGTCAAAGCCGTGGAACCAGAAGGCATTGGCGCCGTACTCGGCGAAGCGAGCGATGTGGCGCACAGCCGTGCTGCCATAGGGGCCAAACAGGGGTGCCGAAATCATACAGTCTCCCTCTAATACTACTACCGTACTTTAAGAAGAATCGACGACTGGGCTGGGACTGCATGCTCGTCCTGTCCGTCGCCGGTAGCGACTACAGCGAGCATTGAGCAAGTGCACCTTCCTGCGGCAGATGTGGCACTGCGAGCACATACGGGTTCAAGTAGGCACGTTCGTCCGAGAGAAGCAGGCCGCCATCAAGACTACGGGCCTGCCTTTGCTCAAAGGGGCGCCGGCGGTCGCGAGTATGAAACCCGCTGCTCTTTGAGGGATATCCCAGTGTAAACCCGAACACGATCTCGTTGCCCCACGACCAGATGCCATACGTTGCCAGCCACGACGCGTATCGGGTCGGGTCCCTGAATACAGTGATCTGCCTCATAACAAACATTCTCCTCGTAGTACCATCTAACCTTTCAGACCTGTCAAGGCGATACCTTGGATGAAAGCACGTTGAGCAAAGAAGTAGACGATAATGATTGGCACGACCATCATCGTCGACAGCACAAGCATGTAGTGCGTCCAGTTCCGGCCACCCTCAAAGTTGCGCATTCCGTTGACTGACAGGGCTAGTGTCCATTGCGTTCGAGTGGTTAGGTAGATGAGAGGACCCATGAAATCGTTCCAATGATGCAAGAAGCTCAGAATGAAGGCCACGGTCAAAGCTGGCCGCGCCAGAGGCACAAGAATCGCGGCGACGATACGTACGACGCTCCATCCAGCAAGGCAGCTTCTTCTAGTTCCATTGGAATCGTGCGGAAGAACTGGCGCAGAAGGAAGATGTTGAACGCTCCCCCAGCAAACCGGTTGGGGACGATCAGTGGCAGAAACGTGCCAATCCATCCCATCTTCGGGAACAAGACGTACATCGGGATCATGGTCGCGGCAATGACGAAGAACACGAACCAGAACGCACTTGACAGGGCGATCATCGTTTGAAGAGTCGGTAGGATCACCTCCTCGGATACGGTGTCGGAATTGAACGCAATCCGGCCGACGCGCAGAATTCGCCACATAGGAAACCTCTTTCATGCTGCATGCTCTGACGGTCAAGCCGTGTCTGGCGAGTCTGCTGCTTCGCCATTTGGCATTGGCCGGCCCACCTGGACACTCACCCTACGCCATGATGGCGACCTGCTCGCGCCGCAGCGCATACCTGAGCGGCTGACCGTGGACGTAGCGCTCCACCTCAGCGACGGCAAATTGGCCCATACGCAGCGACTCCGTGCCCAGCGCGCCGGCGATGTGCGGCGTGAGCACGACATTGGGCAACGTAAAGAGTGGCGAGTCCGGCGGCGGCGGTTCAGGGTGGGTGACGTCCAGGACTGCAACCAGGTCGGGCCGCAGTTGCAGCAGCGCAATCATCTCCGGCTCGCGCACCACCGCACCACGTGACGTGTTGATGAACGTGCAGTATGGCTTCATGCTCGCTATATGCGCGCCGCTGATCATCCCCTCTGTGTGCGGCAGCCAGGGCGTATGCAGCGAGACGACATCGGAGCGCCGGAACAACTCGTCCAGCCCCACTACGTCCACGCCCAGCTCCGCAGCCTGCGCAGGCGTGACATAGGGGTCGAAGGCGATGATACGCACGGCGGTCTGCTTCAGCAAGGAAACGAGCGTCTGGCCGATGATGCCCAGCGAGATGATTCCCACCGTGGCGCCGAAGGCGCCGGCGCGGGGCAGGCGGTCATAGGCGTGCTTCTGGCGCGCAGCAGCCACGTGCTGCCAACCGGACTTCAGCCCGAAGAGGACGTGGGCCAAGGCAAACTCGGCCACCGGCACGGCGTTGGCAGCGTAGGTGCTGCTGACCTGAATGCCCCGCTCCCAAACCTGCGGCGTGGCCAGATGCTTCGACGATCCGCCGGCATGGAAGATAACCTTGAGTAGGGGCGCGGCGGCCAGCATGTCTGGCGTCAGGGCCGGGCAGCCCCACGTGGCAATGATCACCTCTGCCTGCGCCCACAGTTCACTTTGTGCGCCAAACGTCTGCGCCGTTTGCGGCGGCGCGTAGAGGTCAACAAGCTGCTCAAGCCGCGCCAGGTCCTGCGCTGTGAAGATATCGGTAATCGGCCCATAGTTGCCCAGGAAGAAGAAGCCCTTTGGACGAGCCGGAGTAGTGGTGCTCGATGCCATTGAACGCGTCTCCTTGGTGTTGAAGCCATCGCGTGCACACCCTCAGGGTCTCTGAGACCCTTAGGGTGTTACCATATTGTTCAAGCTTTGATCAGCCAGATTTCGGACAGTTCACAGCCGACACCGGAATGGCCCCGACCAGGCTCGCGATACCACGTCAGGGTCAATTCGCCAGCCTGTGTCGCCTCTACGGGAATGTCGAACCCGATCGGCTGGCGCGGGCTGGGCTTGAGTATCCAGGGGTGTACCTCGTGACCGTTGGCCTCGAGGCGCACCTTGATGCGCATGTCGAGGTCTGAGTAGACCATGAGCACCCGGTAGCGAGCGTTGGGATCGAGATCAGCATAGCGCATCTGGAACGGGGTGTCGTTGATCGCGCCCGTAAAGCCGCGCCACGACAGGCGAATGGGCCGTGGGTCCTTGCGATAGGGGAAGCGATGCTGCGGCGATTTCAGGAAGGACGGATCTTCTGCGTAGCCTGGCCCCTTGACCACGTGCGGCTGTGCGACAGCGCTGCCCAGGTCATCGTAGAACCCGCCCGGCCCAGGGTTGGTCCATTCGACGATTTGCCGAATCGCTTCCAGCCGTTTCTCCTTGTTGTCGAGCTGGCGGATCTCGGCAAAGCGCTCTTTCAGCCAGGGACGGTTGTTGAGCGGGAAATCGATGCCGTCAAGATTCGCTCCTCGCACTTCCTCCTGCCCCTGGTACAAATGCACGCTCAATTGCATATGAGCGACGCTCTGGAAGAGCGCCTCAGCCAACTGGAAGGCACGGGTGCGCCAGCCAACCGACACGCGCCGGTTGACCGCCTGGTCGAGAATCGTCTCGGCTTCTGCCATCGCCAGCAGAGCGCCCTTGACCGGCGCCTCGCGCAACTGCTCCATGGCCTGGTCTTCGAGGCTGCTTTCGTAGAGCAGCCGGCTGCGCACGTAGGCATCGTAGTAGGCACGATAGAGCCCCTGCAGGAAACGCCAGTTCTTGAGCAACCAGGGCTTCGCCGCCGCCTCCATAGTCTGGAATTGTTGCAGCGTGGTGTAGATGCCTGCGTTGGCGGCTACCGAACCCCGCCAGTTGCGCTCCAGCGCCAGCAGTCCCTGGGCGAAGTCGTCTGTGTAACGCTCACCGATGAAATAGCGACTGTACTCGCGCAGAATGTCGACGGTCGGCTGTTCGGGATTCCAGCCCAGGCCGCTCCAGACCGTCTTGTTGACGTCATCGTGGCAGCCTTCGCAGTAGGTCAGGAAGCCGATCGTTCCGGGTTGGGCGGCGTGGAAGATGGCTGCCTCATCGAGCGGACGCGGGTTGACCGGCTCGCGCCCGATGGTCAGCGCACAGGCGATGTCCCAATCGGGCACGGGGTTCTGGCAGTTCAGGGTATGCGTAATATCAGGGTAGTTCCTGATCGGGAATCTGACGGGAATCATGGCGCGGAACTCGGCCATAGGGATGTGCACCCAGGGGCCATGCACGACGCCGGTCAGCCAGGGCAGCGGCTCACTGCTCAGAATGCTGACAAAGTCGTCCATTCCTTCCTTGCTGAAGCCCTGCGGGGCGACCCACCAGCGGGCGTTGGGGTGGATGCCCTGCAATTGCGCCGCCTGGCGGGCGAGCATGGGCAGCAGGAGCCGCGGCGGCGTCCCGCCCGGGTCGCCTCCCGGCACCAGGATGTGATCGAGGCGCGGCAGAGCACGCAAGACCTCGCCCCATTCCTTGAGCGCAAACTCAACCGTTTCCGGGTCAGAGTAGTCGTCGTCGAGGGCCGGATACCATAGCCAGTAGTCTATGCCATAGTCATCACAGATCTGCGAAACGCCTGACATCATCTCCATCGGTGGACGCGGAAAGTGGACGCTCGTGTCCTTGTCGTCGGAGCGCGGCGGGATCATCTCCACCGAGTTGGCGCCGAAGATAGCCAGATCGCGGATGTACTGCTCCCACTGCGGCAGGTCCCATCCGTCATAGGAGTTGACCTTGTCGCGGTAGCCGATCTGGTGGCCACGCAGGCGGTAGGCCGGCGCGGTGGAGATGCTGAGATCGGCGGCAATGGTCACCTTGCCCTTCTCCATGTGCAGGTTGCGTAGCAGGTAGCCGACACCGAAGAGGACGCCGCGCTCATCGTTGCCGATGACGTAAACCGCCGGCTGGTTGCTGTCGCTGCGGATATGAAAGCCCTCGGCACTTCCAGCCCCATCGCTGATCAGCACACGCCCGGCGAAGGCCGGCAGCAAGCGGTATGGAGCGACGGCAAGCACAGGAATGCCTGCGCTTGGCCAGGTGGTGGCGCAAGGCCAGTGCACGCTCGTCCGCTTCTCCACCTCGTCGAGCAGCATGGTGACGGCTTTTCTCTCGCGCGCCGAGAGGTCGGGCGGGCAAACAACATGAGCATGTGTCAGGTCGGTCAGTGCTTCACCATTCATCTTGCTATCTCCTCGCGTGATCGATACGTGGTCATGACACGCTTTCCATGTGGCTGGTCCAATCACCCCAGGGCCGGCGGCGTAGTTCCTCGAATGTGCCTGCCATTGCCTCCAGATTCGCCGGTGGCGTGTAGCCGTGATTCCAGGTGCAGTCGGCGTTGGCGATCATACCGCCGGCGTCCGTCGTCAGAGCGCGCACGAGCTCGACCGTCTCGGCGGCGACGGCGCTGGCGGAGGCGACTGGAAGCGTCGTTTGCGAGTCAGGATTGGTGAGGAAGCAGACCTTGCCGGCGTATGCCTGGCCGAGACGTTGCAGTCCAAAGACGCGCGGCTGCTCCAGGTTAAGCACGTCGAAGCCACACTCGATCAGATCAGGAATGACATCCCACACATTGCCACAGCTATGCAGCTCGGTGTGCATCCCCAGCTCGTGGGCGTGCGCACAGAAGGCAGCGTAGCGCGGCTTGAAGAACGAGCGGAAAAGCGCCGGGCTGATCATCGTTCCCTGCTCAGGGCCCAAGTCGTCGCCGAAGCCAACCGCCTGAACTCCCAGCTTTGCGAAGCCACTGGCGATGCCCGACATGTAGGCAAAGACACGGTCGGCGAGCGCTCCTATCTTCTCCGGCTCGGCCAGGAGGTCCATCATCATATTCTCGAAGCCGCGCAGGAAGAAGAGGCGATTGAGCCCCATGATGCCAATCGAGCCGACGAGGAAGCGGTCCGGGTAGCGGGCAGCCAGCGCCTGCGCTCGATCGAAGCGGCCGGGCGCTCCAGGGTCAGGGAATGGATAGGAGGCCAGCGCAGACCAGTCCTGCAAGGGCGAATCCTTGACCTGGCCCAGACCGGTGATCTCGTGGTCTTGCCAGTAGCATCCCCATTCGTCGACGCCCCAGCCGAATGGCTCCGCCTCGGACTTGCGCCGGTGACCGTCGCTAGGCCTGAGTATTCTGCCATCGCTCGTCGTCGCCTACTCTAACGTCCGCGACGGCAGGAGTGGTCGCACTCCACATGTTAGTCTTACCACATCTCGGCATGTCTTACCACAATGTCCAGCCGCCGTCTACCATCACATTCTGGCCGAGGACGTGCGCCGAGGCGTCGGACGCCAGGAAGACAACTGCGCCCTTCAGATCAGTATCGTTGCCGCTGCGCTTGTCGGGTACCATGGCGCAGTACTTGCCCTCGAAGGTGCGATCCATCTTGCCCGGCTTCCAGAAACCGCCCGGGCTGATGCAGTTGACGCGCACGCCGCGCCCGCCCCAGCTCGTAGCCAGGTACTTGCTCATGTGGATAATGCCAGCTTTGGCCGTGCTGTAGGCGATAGAGTTGCGCGCCCGGCCCGTGCCCTCGTAGATGTGCGTATAGGGCACGACAACGCCGGTGGTGGAGCTAATGTTGATGATGCTGCCCTTGCCCTGTTTGAGCATCTGCCGCCCGGCGGCCTGGCACATGTAGAAGAAGGCATCGAGGTTGCTGTGAATGCTCTTGTTCCACTCGTCCGGGGGGAAATCTTCTGGCGGAAAGTTAGCGCCCCCGGCGAATGAGTTGACCAGGACATCCAGGCGGCCAAACTTGGCTACCACTGCAGCGGCCATGGCCGCGACCGACTGGTGGTCGGTTGTGTCCACCTGCACAGCCAGTGCTTCGTGGAACGTCTTGCTGAGCAGCGCGGCCTGCTCTTCACAGTGCTCCAGCTTGCGTGAGGCGATGACGACGTTGGCTCCAACCTCGGCCAGGGCGGTCGCCATCTGCGATCCCAAGAGGCCCGCGCCGCCAGCAACGACAGCGACGCGGCCCTCGAGGGAGAAGAGGGCGTCAACGGTAGGCATGAGTGTATCCTCCACAGGTGTGAAAGTGCCAATGTGTCACAGAGGCAAGGATGCCACAGGGATGTTGACGGCCGCAACACGCCCACCCCCAATTTCGGGCGCGAGCAAGCGAGTTATGCTGCGACCGCCGCAATCCCTGTGGCTGCCCGTTAGCTCAGGGCGTTGTTGATTGCCGCGAAGAGCTCGTCCTCACGCCAGACGACAGCAACATGGTTGCGATTGGTGTAAGCGGACTCGTTGCGGCGCAGACCGTCCGACGTCAGCCCAATGAATGGGTTGTGGTAGTTAGGCTTTGCGTTCTACGCCACACGTATACCATATCCATCAACGGGCATAGTAACTCTAGAGTTTGGCCTGCCGCGCTATCAATTCGCTGCGCAGGAGCTGAACATCGAGCCGCGCCGTATCGTGTTGATGATCGGCGCATATGGCGGCGGCTATCCCCGCTGCTTGCCCCATCATACTTGCTGTCGTCATCACGCGTGCTGATGACAGCGCCATCTGATCTGCCGATAGACAGCGTCCAGCAACAAGCAAATTCCTGGCCCCTTGGGGTCGCAACGAGCGGAACGGAATGTGATATGGCGGGGGCTGGAACAGCACCATTCCCTGTGCATCCGACTCATAGACTCTCTTGTCTGTGTCAGGACTCGCGGCGTCCAGGTAGAAGGTGCCCAGGGCGATGCCATCCTCGAACGTCCGCCCCGCTTTCACATCTTTCTCGCTAAGAACGTATTCGCCGACGGCGCGGCATCCCTCTCGGATGCCGATCTGCGTGGAGACGTGATCCAGCTTGTACGTGGGGTAGCGTGTACGTTGCCAGTAGTGCACCACAGAGTACATGCGCTTACGCGCGAACAACTCAGCGCCGCTGAGCTGCCTGGTGCTTGTCGCGTCAAAGCCGATGACTTTCATCTTGATCCCAACTTTGGCGAAAGGTGAGTCATCGCGGTGCCCCTTCGCCAACCGCCAGTCCACCGGTTCTACCCAAGGGGTTGTCATCGGTACATTGTCCTCGTTCAGTTCCTCACAGCCCTTTGGCAGAATCGGTGTCACATTCGTGCCCGTGTCACGCATGAAGAACATGAGCGACATGGCTATCTGCGCATGATCGCTCTCGCGACCCTTGGCAGTTGGGAGACCAGCCGCGCGCACGACATCTGCTTCTCCTGTGCAGTCAATAACAAACTTCGGTCGGATGACCTCGAGGCCAGACTTGCCCAGGATGACAACATGCTTCACCGCGCCATCTTGATAGTCAACATCCGCGAACCACGTGCTAACCAGAAGCTCCACACCAGCGTTCTGCGCCAGTTCCTGCAGGACAAAGGGCAGCACCTGGTGATCGAACTGCCGGGCCTCACGCTCCTCATAGCGTACGTAGGGGGCGATGGCGTTGAGGTCCGACAAGCCGCGTATGATGTCGTCGAAGACTTCGCCCTGTCCTGTCGTTTCACCGCAAAAAGCGCCAACACCACCGGCGCTGCCAATTCCCCCCAGGATGGCATGTCGTTCCATCAGCATGGTCTTGGCGCCCTGCCTGGCTGCGGCCACGGCGGCAGAGATACCAGCCATCCCCCCACCCACAACCAGCACGTCCACTTCTTCGGTCACAGGTATTTCGCGCAGAAAGCGATATGTGCTCACGTGTATCCTCCGTTTAGCCCTTCAGTCCTGTGAAGGTCATGCCCTGGATCATCTGGCGCTGAACGATCAGGAAGAATACGATCGCGGGGATAATGGCAATTGTATTGCCAGCCATCAGCCACGTGACCTCGGAACCGCCAGTTCTCCCACCGTATTGGTTCTGGAAAAATGCCAGGCCTACCTCGATGGTGCGCATGAGGGGCTTGTCCGTCATGATCAGCGGCCACAAGAACATGTTCCAGGCTTCGTTGAAGGAGAACAGGCACATCACCGCCAGGGCGGGGACTGACAGGGGCAGGACAATGCGGAAAAGTATGCCCAGGCGGCTACTACCGTCAATGCGCGCGGCGTCTTCCAGATCGACCGGAATGCCCTTGAAGAACTGGCGCAGCCAGAAGATGGTAAAGGCATTGGCCAGGCTCGGCAAGATCATCCCCTGATAGGTGTTCAGCCAATCTAGCTTCCTCACGATGAGATAAAGGGGGATCAGGTTCACCTGTTCTGGGATCATCACGGTTGCCAAGAACAACATAAAGATCAGATCGCGCCCGGGGAATTCGAGGCGGGCGAAGGCATAGGCAGCCAGTGTAGAGAACAGAAGCCGCTCAACGATCACGCCAATAGCGACAATGGTGGTGTTGATAAAATACTGGCCCATGGGGACTGCGTTCCATGCAGCAGCGAAGTTGGTGAACACCCACGGATTGGGTATCCACTTGGGCGGATACACCCAGACCTGTGGGGGATCCATGAAAGTGACTCCCAGCATCCAGAGAAACGGAATAGTGACGATCAGCCCCGCCGCGGCCAGCAGAACGTACAGCACAACTGACCTGGTGACGCGCGTTGGCGATGTCCAGCGAACGGAAAGGTTCATCGTCACAACTCCTTGACTATCTTACTATCCCATGTAGTGCACGCGCCTGCCAGCAAAGCGGAACTGGACGAAGGTCAGCAGGAGCACAATGGCGAAGAGGACATAGCTCATAGCCGATGCATAGCCCATGCGGAAGAACTGGAAAGCGTGTTGGTAAATCAGGTAGACGAGAACCGTCGTTGAGCCGGCGGGGCCGCCCTGGGTCATGACGTAGACAGAAGTGAAAACCTTGAAGGAGCTGATGATAGACATGATGAGCAAGAAGAACGTGGTTGGCGTGAGCAAAGGCCAGGTGATGTGCCTGAAGAGGTTCCAACGACCGGCGCCGTCTATCTTGGCCGCCTCGTACAACTCGGCGGGAATAGATTGGAGACCGGCCAGGAAGATCATCATATGGTAGCCGAAGCCCTTCCATACGGTGAAGATAATCACGCCGAGCATTGCCCATCGGGGGCTACCAAGCCAGTCGGGGGAGGGCAAGTGGAACAGGTGCAGGAACCAGTTCAGTATCCCCCAGTCGGTGTTGAGGACGTAGATCCAGACAATTGAAGCAGCGACGTATGGAGTTATGGACGGTGTATAGAATAGCGTGCGCAGAATAGCGCGTCCGCGCAGTTTCTGATTGACAACCAGAGCGGCGAGGAGACCTGCTGCTATTGTCAGAGGAACATGGCCGAGCGCGTAGTAGATAGTATTGATCAGCGCCTCGCGGGCCTCACGGTCCCCCAGGAGCTTGGCATAGTTCGACAGACCAACGGAGGTGCGCGGACCAAAGCCGCTCCATTCAGCAAGGCTCAATTGAAATGAGTAAAGCACGGGGTAGAACGTGAAGGCGATGAAGGCGATTGTCATGGGCAACAGGAACAGATACCCTATGATGGTTTGCTCATTGAGCAGTTTTTTGCGTATCGCCAGCCTTGTTCTAAGCTGCGCAATCGACATAAGCACACCTCCAGCCAAGCCGATATGGGTGATGGGCACGCCAGCCTCTGAGCAGCCCGTAGGTCACGCATCCATCAGACAAGGATGCGTGACCTACGACCGCAGGTTTCCGAGCAGCGCCAGCTATGGCCTACACCAACAGCTTGTTGATGGCGGCAGCGGCGTCGTCGAGAGCTTGCTTCAGAGGCTTCTTGCCAAGGACACCTTGTTGCAACGCGTTGTCCAGGACTGTCGTCAATTCTGCTCCAGCCTTGGTCACTTCGATGATACCAAACTCGCTGGTGGGTAACTCCACCTGGAACTTCAGTTGCGGATACTGCTCCAGCCAGGCTCGGAAATCTGGATCCTGCTTGTGTGAGTCACGAATGGGAATCCAGTACTCACTCTGCACCTGGGTCCAGTAGTTGCCCTTGCTCAGGATGAAGCTGACCCAGTCCCAGGTAGCTTGTTGCCGCGCCGTATCTGTCTTCCATATCCCCCAGCCGTTGATATTACATGGTGCTAGTGGCTTCACCTTGTAGGGGATTCTGGATACGTCGAACGACACCTTGGCTTGATAGAAGTTCTTGGTGACCCAGGTGCCGTTGATCTGGAGGGCTGCCTTCTTCGACTCAATGCCCTGCGGAATAGCCGCCGTTGGTGAGGCTTTGTGCTTGTTGATCAGACGATCGAAGACCTCTAGTGCCGCCAAGCCCTCTGGGCCGTTGAACGCAACCTTTGTCCCGTCCGCATTGACAAGGCTGCCTCCCGCATTCCTGAGAAGGCTGACCCAGGCATTGAACAAGCTTCCTCCGAAAACGTCAATGCCGTAGATGTCCGTCTTGCCGTCCTTGTCGGTATCTTGAGTGAGCGCAATCGCTGCCTGCTCGAGCTCGTCCCAATTCTTGGGAGGCTTCAGCCCTGCCTTGTCAAGCATCTCTTTGTTCGAGTAGAGGACGAAAATCTGGAAGTCCTTGGGGGCCATATAGATCTTGGACTTCCACGTGGCCGCAGCCCACAGTTCTTTGGGGAGGTCATTTTTGTTGAACTTGGTGTCGGCAGCGATATATGATTCGAGATCAACGATGGCTTTGGCGTCAACGAGTGTTGGCAGATAGGTCGGTGACATGAAGGTGCACTCCGGTGGGTCACCGGCAGCCATGGACGCCTGCGCCTTACGGAACACGTCAATCCCACTGCCCTGGAAGACGACCTGCACCTCGATGTCGGGCCGTGCCTCCTGGAACGTCTTGGCCTGCCCTTCATAGAGGGCTTGGCGTAGGCCTGCATTGTGCCAGAACCGTAGGACTTTCTTCGGGGCTGCTGCAGTTCCCCCCTTGGGTGTGGGCGTTGCCCCCGGTCCTCCTCCGCAAGCAGCCAGTAGTCCTGCACCCAGTGCCGTGGCCGCCAGGCGCAGGACCGACCGTCGAGAGAGCCTACCATACACATTAGACATTCACTTCCTCCTTGTTTGAACCTAACCAATTGCCCACACTGAGCAAGGTCAGAGTGGTCACGTCCGCGACCTTCTGCGTAAGAATCAGCCTTGGTAGAATCCATTGCCGCTGAGTCCAACGGATCCTCGGCCCTGTTCCCTCACCAGGGGACCAAAAAAGCGGGTCTCAGACATCAGGCCATCGCTACGGAATGTAGTATCTGCACGAGTCCGAGCTCCGCTGTCCCGTGCTCCAGTTGCTTCCATTCTTCTTTCGTCAGCTCGCGCAGCGGCGGCCGCACACGCCCACCTGCAACTCCACGCATGGTCAGCACTGCCTTATAGTAGGCGGGGAAGCGTCCGTCCTTGAGCAGATCGCGGATGCGGTTGATCAGGCGCTGCTGTGTGCGTGCCTGCTCCAGATTGCCTGCCGTGAAGGCGTCGTACAGCGCACGGAAGACCTCGGGGAAGGCGTTGGCGTTGCCCGAGACCTGCCCCCGCCCGCCCAGCAGCAGAACCGGCAGCATCAAACCATCCACCCCGCCAATGAACGCAAACCCATCACCTGTCACATCCATGTACTGCTGCATGAGCAATACATTGGGGTTGCTACATTTCATGCCGACGTAGTTGGGCGAGGCGTCGAGGATGCGTCGCAGCAGATCAGGCGAGACGTCGTTTCTGGTGTTTGACGGAATGGTGTAGACAAAAAGCGGAAAGTCAGGCACGGCCGCGGCGATCTGCGTGTAGTGAGCAAAGAGTGATTGGTCATCGAGACCGAAGAAGTAGGGCACGACGATCGCAGCCGTCGCAGCTCCCGTTGCCTGCGCATGGCGCGTCAGGCGGATTGTGTCTGCCGTGCTTATGCAGCCGGTGTGGGCGATCACTGTGCAGCGCCCGGCGACGTGTTTCACAACGGCCTCGCACAGCGTCTCCCTCTCCTGCAGGCTGAGCATCATGCCCTCGCCTGTCGTGCCGCCCAGCATCAGGCCCTGCACGCCCCGCGCCAGCAGAAAATCGACCAACTGGCGCACGGCTGAGAGATCGATGTTGCCATCGACGCTGAATGGCGTGACGATGGGGCAGATGACGCCTTTGACGGTAGTGGAGATCTTCACCTGATCGCCTCCACGAGCATTGTTTTTGGCGGGGCAATAGCCACACGTGAGGGCCGCGCCGGCACGTAGCCCATGCGTCGCGACGCCTCCTGAGCTGTGTACATCACGTGCGCCGATATGTCGTCGAGTCTTCCTTGCAACAGATCGGGATCGGCGCCGGAGACACTGAGCGAGCCAATCACCTGCCCGTTCTCATCGAGGACAGGAGCGCCCACACAGAAGGTGTTCAATTCGTGCTCTTCGTTGTCGATGGAGTAGCCGCGGGAGCGTGTGGTCTCCATGTCGGCAAGTAGACTATCGATGTCGGTGAGCGTCTGGCTTGTGACGGCTGGCAGACCGGATCGAGAGGCGATAGCGCGTACCTCATCCTCAGGCAGGAAGGCGAGAATGGCTTTGCCAACGGATGTGCAGTGCAGAGCCACCCGATCACCGACTGCTGTCCTGGCCAGGAGCCGGCGAGGCGATTCAACGGCGTAGATGTAGAGGCAATAGTCGCCGTCGCGCACGGTCAGATAGACGGACTGGCGCGAGTAGTCAGCGAGCTCGCGCAGGAGGGGCGCCGCCCGGTCGCGCAACTCGACGTTGACCAGAACCGCCTGGGTGAGCGCAATGATGGCCCGGCCGAGGGCATAGTGATCGTTGTCGGTCTTCTCGACAAAGCTACAGGCCATGAGCGTGCTGAGAAGATTGTGAGCAGTGCTCCTGGGCAGACTGAGGCGGGAACTGATCTCTGCCAGCGTGAGACGTGGCTCGGACGGAGTAAACAGGCCGACAATATCGAGAGCCTTACGCACCGAGTTGATCATGGGAGTGGTACCTCTCCACATCGAGCGCTGCAAACGTGCGTGCAAGAATCGCGTTCCACACTATCGGATGCTAACCCTGAACTGGGGACATAATACCATAGATAGCATGCGATGTCAATAGTTTGGAGTGGCATTCTATTCCCGTTGACACGCCTTTGTCGATGTGGCATAATGAGCGGGGCACATGAGTAACCCGGTGGCTGAGATGCGCCTGGAGGAGTTCTCCCATGTATACGCAAGAGTTCATCTTCAGCAGAGACTGGCCACCTGCGCTGCCGGCGCGCCCTGACCTGCCGCCGGCTCTCTGGGAGCGCCGTTGTCATGGGTCGACTATTGTCGAGCTTGCCAATGGCGACCTGTTGGCAGCCTGGTATGAGGGATCGTATGAGACAGCCAGCGATGTGGTGATCGCCGGGGCGCGCCGTCGCCGCGGACAGACCGCCTGGGACGCTGTTGAGGTTCTGGCCGACACCCCCGGATACTCCGACGGCAATCCAGTGCTGTTTGTCGCTCCCGACGGTGTGCTCTGGCTCTTCTATGCCACCATGTATGGGCCAACGTGGGATATGTGCCGGCTCAAGTACAAGACCGCGCGCGACAACGGCCATGCCTGGAGCGCTCCCGTTGTGCTGCGCGAGCAACTGGGCTGGCTCTACCGTAACAAGGCGATCGTTCTCTCGACCGGGCGCGTTGTTCTGCCGATCTACGACGAGGCCAACCTGCACTCGCTGATGCTCCTCTCCGATGACAACGGCAAGAACTGGCGAGCGTCGGGCCCGATTCTCTCCGCGCCGTCCAACATCCATCCGGCCGTGGTTGAGCTATGCGATGGTTCACTGCTGTGCTACGCGCGCTACTTCGCATCGGGCCTGGGGCATATTGCCGTCGGGCAAGGGCACATCTGGCAGTCGACATCGCACGATGGCGGCGAAACGTGGACGCCCGCCGTCGCCACGGGCATCAAGAACCCCAACTCAGGCATTGACCTGACGCGCACGTCCTCCGGCAATCTGGCGCTCGCCTTCAATGACAGCTACGATCGGCGCACGCCCCTCAACGTCGCACTGTCTGAGGATGAAGGAAAGACGTGGCCTCAGCAGAAGATCATTGAGAGCCAGCCGGGCAACTTCGCCTATCCCTGGCTGATCCAGACCCGTGACGGCCTGCTGCATCTGACGTATAGCTACAACTACCAGACGATCAAGCACGTTGTGTGCGATGAGAATTGGCTTCTCACATAAGGAGAACAGCATGAGCACATCTAGCGCAACACATTTCGACTTCGACCGTTTCACGTCTCGGCCGCTGTTTGGCTACCACGAGGAGCCGGCGCGCCAGGTTCCCATCCTGGGCAATGTGGATGTTCTGGTCGTGGGTGGGTCGCAGAGCGGCTGCGCGGCGGCCATTTGCGCGGCGCGCCATGGCGCCGGGGTCATGCTGGTCGAGCGCTTTGGCTTCCTGGGCGGGCAGAGTGTCTTCAGCTCGGTCGTCCAGTGGGAGAAACGAGCCTTCATCAACAACCTGGGCGCGGTGGCCACGCGCGGCATCGCCAAGGAGATGCTGAGTCGCATTCTTGAGAAAGGGGGCTCGGACGGGCTGTGGCAAACGCCACCCGGTTGTCCCGAGATGCGTGATGGTGAAGAGTGGCTGAACCCCGAGGCGATCGTCCTAACATTGATCGAGATGTGCCAGCAAGCGGGCGTTGAGCTGCTGTTCCATACCATGGCCGCCGACGCTATCGTCAAGCACGAATCGACGGCTCTCCCGAAGGTGACAGGGGTCATCTTCCAGAACAAGAGCGGACGATTCGCCGTCACGGCGAAGGTTGTCATCGACGCCACCGCTGACCTGGACCTGGTATGGAAGGCAGCCGGCGAAGACGGGTGCAGCATGCGCGATCCGAAGGACAGACAGGGCGCTGGCTACTACGTCTGGTACACGGGTGTGGACAATGAGGCGTTCGCCGAATACTACATGAGCCGGCCCGACTACCGCGGCTACCCGGATCCTAAGCTCTACCCCGACAAGGTTCTCGCTCACCTGAGAGAGGAAAAGCTGGTCTACTTCTGGGGTATGCGCGAAATCCTGGCGGAAGCAAGAAGCAAGGGCATGATGAAGCACATCGATGCTGAGTTGGCCGCAATGGGCCAGAGTCCCCTGAGCCAGCTCTACGCCAAGTCAGTTGGGCGCGGCAGGTGGTGTCACAGCCTCTCAGGTATGAAAGGGCTCAACCTCGTCGATGCCTGGGATGTGACGCGCTTCGAGATTCTGCGCATCAAGCTGGCTAACTGGATGCTGCCGGTTCTCCGCCTCACGCCCGGCTGGGAGAACTGCTATATCTCCCGCACGAATACCTACGTTGGCGGCCGTGAGAGCCGCTATCTGAAAGCCGTGACGATGGTGACGGAGCACACCATCTTCTCGCCCGAAAACGCCGCCATGCCCACCCCGGCCGACACCATCGGCCGCTCAGCGGCGCATGACCCTGGCAAGAACAGGCTCTGGACTGCCTACCCGATTCCCTACGGCGCGCTCGTGCCCGAGAAGCTCGATGGCGTTCTCTGCTGCACCAGGGCAGTCGGCGCACAGCCGCCGGTGGCGCTCAACGCCCATCGGGGCATTGTGCCCACCATCGTCGTGGGCCAGGCAGCAGGCACAGCAGCCGCGCTGGCGGTGAAGGCCGGCGTGCTGCCACGAGCTGTTGACCTGAAGAAGCTGCAGGCAACGCTGCGCCAAGACGACGTGGTGTTGGATGTGGAGCGCGTGACCTTCGACTGGGAGATCCCCAAGGACAAGCTCAAGGCGCCCTGGGACTTGTAGAGGTGTCCAGGACAGAGGAGAAAGCAATGTCTCTGGAAGAGAAGAAACGCGCCCACACCACGTTCTGGAACGGTGAGGGACCGAGCCTGATTCTGATCCCGACAGCGCAGATGGAGCAGTACGATACTGAGGATTACCGCGCACGCTTCGATAATCCGTCGCTGATGTGGGCATCCGAGATGAGGCGAGCGCAGCCGGTGCTGGACTGGCCGACTGACGGCATTCCCACCGTGCGCCCCAACCTTGGCGTCGTTTTTGTGCCGTCGCTGGCCGGCCAGGGCTACCAGATTCAGCCGGGGCAAATGCCGTGGCCCGGCGATCCCCTCAGCCGGGCGCAGATTCAGGCAAGCCTGGCGTGCGATGTCTCTGAGGCGCCACTGATGCGCCACGCGCGCGAGTTCTATGCTCTGCACAGGGAGCGGGGCGGCAGCGAGATCGCCGCCTATCACGCCGACACGCAGGGCATCTTTGACGTGGCGCACCTGCTCTATGGCGAGCAAATCTTCTACGATCTTGCGCAGGATACTGCCTGGGTCAATGATCTGCTGGCCATTGCGCTTGACCTGTATACTCGCGCCTCGTGCTGTGTGAAAGACGCACTCGCTGAAGCGCACACGACCATGATTCACGGTCATGGCACGCCGCAGGGCGTCTACTTCCCCACTGCCGGTGTGCGCATCAGCGAGGACACGCCGACGCTGCTTTCGCCGGCCATGATCGAGCAGTACGTGATCCCCTTCATCGAGCGCGCGGCGATCCCCTTCGGCGGCGTCTTCCTGCACTATTGCGGGTTGCACCGGCCATTCTTCGAGCTACTGTGCCGGTCGAGGGCGGTAAAGGCCATCGATTTGGGCAACAGTGAGATGTATGACGTGCGCTGGCTGCTCGAACGCTGCGCTGAGAGCAAGACTGTCCTATATAGCCGCGTAGCCGCCTTACCGGCTGAGGATTGGCAGGCGTACGTGCGGCGGCTGGGTAGGCTGGTCAAAGACACTGGCGCTCGCTGTGTTCTGCGGCCGATGGTTTTCCCGACGGTTCGAGAGGAATGCCAGGACATGCTGCAGCTCTGGCACGAGCTCACAATGCGACATCGCTAGCCCCGGCCAAGGCATGACTGGTGCACCTGCAACGTCTGTCTGGCCGTTGTATCCCAGCTGAAACGCGCCGCCTGAGCCAGGCCCAACGCGCGCAGTTCCTGCGCCCTGTGTGCGTCTGCCAGCACATGGTGCAAGCCTTCGCTAATGCTCTCTACAGACTCCGGGTCGACGAACTCAGCCGCGTGTCCGGCGACTTCGGTCAGCGATCCTCTGTCTGACGTGACGACCGGCGTGCCGCATGCCATGGCTTCGACCACGGGCAGACCAAAACCCTCATAGAGTGACGGGAAAGCCAGAACATCAGCCAGATTGTAGAGGGCCACCAGCGTTGTGTCGGGCACATGCCCGAGAACGTGCACCACGCTGTGCAATCCCAACCGCTCAACCGCGGCAAACAACGCTTGCTCTTTCCACCCGTGCGGCCCCGCCAAAACCAGATGCTGCGGCTGTCCCGCTGCCCGCAATTGTGCCAGAGCCTCGACCAGCCGCACCAGGTTCTTGCGCGGCTCGAGGG
>CAYOEZ010000021.1:24392-33213 GCA_964402955.1 uncultured Ktedonobacterales bacterium
TGTTGCGTTGCCGTAGCGACTGCGCGCCGCCACAGGCCAGCGGCTGGAAATGGGGCGCTGCCGCTGAGTAAATGACGTGGACTTTCTCGTCTGATATGTTCAGGATACGCACGATGTCTCGTTTGGTGGCCTGCGAGACCGCCACGATGGCCGCCGCCCGCTGTGCGGCCAGGGGAACGAGCGGACGCATGGCCAGCAGGCGCCGCGGGTAATGGTGCTCAGGATAGAGCCACAGCGTCATATCGTGTATCGTCACCACGGTCGGACACGGCGCCCACAGCGTCGCCACACTGTTGGTGAACTGACAGGTGTCGATGTGATCTTTGAGTAATTGCCAGGGCAAGAGCGCCTGCATCCACAACGTTTTGTTGGCCAGTGGCCGGCCCTGCGGCGGGCGGTTTGTGACAGGGATGATCTCAACGCCGGGTATGCGGCGTAGATGCTGCAACAGATTACTGGCATAGATGCCGACGCCAGTCATCGGCGCCAGAATCGGTGTGACGTCGAATCCCATACGCATGGCTGTGGCCTTATGCAGCCGTTCTACTGGCATTCTCGGCCATGCGCACGGCCAAGCCAGCCATCAGCCAGAAAACAACATACGCTGGTGTGAAAGCGTAGAAGTGATCGAACAGACCGTGCAAGAACCAGGCCAGCATGCTTGTCGATAGGGCGATAAACCATACAAACGCGTCGCCGCCGGGCGGCGACAGACGATCGCCCCGGCGCAGACCCTTCAGCAACAGCGCCCAGAGCGTCCCCGCAAACCACAGGAACGCCGCTCCGCCGACAACACCTGACCCCACGAAGAACTCGATATACGTGTTGTTGGCATGAATTGTTGTATCCCAGCGCTGCCGGCCCAGATAGGCGCCATAGAAAAAGCGGAAGTTGTCCGGGCCGACGCCGAGAATGGGGCGTTCACGCAGCATCTGCCACGCAATGCGCCACAGGTCGAGTCTACCGGTTGGTTGCATACTCACGCCGCTGACGGCTAGAGTCGGCGCCGTAGAATCAGCTGCCGGTCCATCAGCCACCTGTCCTGCCACGGTCAGCCTCATGATAGCCGGCTGTGCTCCCTTCAAGGTGAACCAGGTGATCGTCTCCTGCAACATGTCCCATTCGACCGTGTATATCCCTGTATCAGGCGGCGCCGTGATCTGGGCAGACAGGCTGATTGTTTCTCCCGGGGCGATGTCACGTGGCAAGCGGGTGCGTAGAGCGCGTGTGGCCACAGACGTCCCGTTGGCGCGCACGATGCGATAGCTCAGGGCAAAGTATTGCGCACCGCCAGCCTGCCACACGCGCACGCTCGTGTTCGTAACGATGAACGGTATGGAGGCTGTCTCCTTGGGCCGCAAAGTAGCGGTAGCGGGCAATTGGTAGCCGGCTCGATACCAGAGTGAATCACCCTCGCTGCGCAGGCGCAAGCCCACCAGCGGGTTGGCAGCAATAAGCGCGACAGCGAACACCAGCGCGCCAAACACCGCAAACAGGTTGGCCCGCGCCAGGGCGCGTTGGCGCCGCCATACCACGACAGCCGCCACACATAGCGCCACGCACACCGCCACGATACCTGATCGTGTCAGCGTCAAAACGAGCGCGCTCATTAACGCAACCAGGCCGCCAGCCAGAAGCAGGCGCAGAATGGCGCCCCGCGCCGTAACGATCCAGGCGACTGCCACAGGAATGATCAGTTCCAGATACATGGCGGTGATCGTCGTATATATTAGTGTGGACGTCAGGCGGAGTAGGTCGCCCACCCTCGTTGGCGCGCCTCGCCACCGGACAAGCCATGAGGCAATCGGCGAAAAGCCGGCCATCTCGGCCAGACCCAACACGGCTACCGCTAATCCGCCAACGACTGCTGCCTTGAGCACAGTGGTCTGCCGCGGCAGCGTGGTCAGGTTGTAGGCAACCCAGGCGATGGCCAGGCCGCTAACGACGCGACTGATGAAGCGCAGTGAATCCAGACGGTTGCTTGGCGCTATGAACATCGCCACCAACAGGGCAGCTATCCAGACTGCCACCGGCGCAACCAGAGCGGACGGCGCACGCGGCATACGCCCGCCAGCCGCAGCGCTGCATAGCCAGATCCCGACTGCCATGACAAGAAGGATCTCGATGTTGGTCATGCTGAGACGGGCGCTGGCGCGGATAACCAGATTCGGCGATTCAAAGGCTGCGAGTAGCGCCAGCAGAAGCAATGCGCAATAGCCTGCACGATCGAGCGCCCCGGCCAACGCGGATCGTCCCTTCATGGAAACCTCCTCCAGCGTGTAATGCCCGCATGATCTTTAGCACGTGTCGCGCCAGCAGCCTCAAGCGGCAGGTGTGAGCGTGTATGTCTCTCCAGCGGCAGTGAGGCAATTGATTGCCGCCCAACAGCGCGTGTCAGCACAATGGCAATGAATTGCCTCACGACGACCTCATTCTCCCTCTACAGTGCGCTCAGTTTGACGGCGATCTCCAGGCGGCCGGAGCGTGCGGGCTTGCAGATGGCGATGCGGCGCTGCACATCGCCGCCCAGGAGCGGCAAGTCGTCCACCCGCGCGCTGCATCCTGCCGGGACGCAGATCTCAACCTGCCCCTTCTTGCCCTTAAGGACGATCTGGCTGCCGTTGATCTTAACCTCTTGCTGTGTGTTCCAGTAGAACTCGACGCCGTCGCCGCTGGCGAGATCGTAGTCGTCGCTGATCGTCAGCGTGTTGGGGGTAGGCGAGTCCCATGTCCTGATCCACTTCTTGTAGAAGCCTTCCCATCCGGGCGTCAGGTTGATTGTGGCGTGCATGCGGGTCGCGTCGCCCTCGCCGCGCGGCCTGACATCGAACGGCAGCGGGCTTTGCGGATGCGGGCGGTCGATAAGTCCAGCGGGAACGAGCATGTTGTGGCGCTGGCAGGTCTTGAGCGTCAGCGACAATGGGTGAGCATAGTCGCAGGTGCCGGGGTCCATGGCGAAGGTTTCGCCGGCGAATTCCAGCACGAAGTTGCCTTTGTCCTCGTGGGTATGTCCTGCCCCGGCCTTGTTGCCCATGATGAACAGCTTGACCGTGTGGTCGCCGAGCTTGCGCAGCGACGCCATCACGCCCATGACGGGGAGGAAGATAAAGGACTGTGGTTGCGGATCCTGCTCGGGCACATTCTTGGACATCTGCCAGGCCAGAACGGTCTCGGCCACGCCGCCCGTGCGCGCCATCGTCTTGTGGAATATCGTCGTCCACTGGCTGTGCGGCAAGAGCGCTGCCATCACAGAGGCGGCCTCTTGTTCCATCTGTGGCCGGCCGTCGCAGATGGGGATGACGTCGCCATTGTCCGTGGTCGAGGCCATGACTTCGGCGAAGGTTGTCGTGCGCTTCATGCTCTGCGGGATAATGGCGGCGAATTGCTTGCCCCGCGCCCGCGCACAGTAGTAGAGCGGCAGCCCGCCGTCGCGCGCCACGCAGCGGAAGTAGCTTGGCCCTTCCATGTACCCGCCGTCAGGCAGCACGCTATCTTCAAGGTTCTCTAGCAGATTCTGATAGGCGATTTCCGTAAACGGCTCCACGTGCTTCCAGTAGCGCTCCAACGTCAGGTAGCCCAGCATGCGGCCGGGCGTGAACCAGGCCAGTTGGTTCATGTGGAAAATGTACTCATGCTTCCAGGTGATGAAGTTGATGTTACCCAGGCCTTCCTCGGCGATGCGGCGCAGGAGGTAGTCGCGCCCCATCTCGGTGAACATCTCGCCGGCCAGGTCAAGGATCAGGGCAACCTCGTGCACGCACAGCGACTGCACGAAGCAGCGGTGCTCAAAGGTGCTGCCGGGGAAGTAGCAGATCATGCCGTCGTCCCAATGGTCGCACATGGCGATGGACATAGCGTAGCGCGCGGCCAGCCGCAATAGCCTCTTATCTTTGAGCAGCAGGCCGGCGATGGCGGCGTTGGACCCGGGTGACTGATGCAGCAGGAGGTTGCTGTAGTCGCGTTGGCGGCAGTAGCGCGTGTCGTTCCAGAAGTTCACGTATTCGCTGATCATCTGCTCCGGAACAAGTTTGGCGGCATTGTCAGCGGCTTTCGTGAATGGTGAGCCGCCATTTTTCTTGAGATGCGCGCTATGCTCCTTGCGGAACTGCGCCAGCTCCTGTGAGTTGATCAGGAGACCCAGCACTGGTTCGAAACCAGGCTCAAAGCTCTCGGGCTTGATGTAGCCCTGCCACTGCGCGTCAAATCGTTTCCACTGCGCCTGATAGCGCTGCAGGAGTGCGACGTTTTGCAGGCCGATCCAGTTGAACCACCCCGCGGCCATGCCCTCATCTGCCGCGTCAACCTCAAGTGTTAGCGCATCGATGTGCGTGGCGCCCTTGAGGTCGATCTCATATTCGATCTTCATGGTTGTCGCCGCAGCCGAGGTAAACTGCACTTCGCCGGCGTTGGTTGAGGCGATCAGGCGAAAGATGGAGTGTTCAGGCGCCATCACTGAAATGTTGAGGCGGTCGTAGCCGGTGCAATCGACATCGACCCGGCGCGACATGCGCAGCGCCGGTCCCTGTTTGGGCTTGCGCGTCCACTCGAAGTTGACAAAGCACCAGGACTGGTAGACGGTCAGGCCGTGGTCTCTGCCGTCCGCGATTGTCCACTGGGGCAAGCCGCTGAGCTCGGGGTCCCAGAATGGCTCAAAGATGGCTTCGGCCATGTTGATCGGGGTGACTTTCATCGTTCCTCCATCGGCAAGGTGGCTGTGGCTTTGTAGCTGCATGTATGGTCTGCGCTGAGACGCCGTCATCTCCAGCCCGGCTGGAGTGAGGAAGCAGGGTGGCAACAGGAACGAATCGTACCATGCACGCCAACAGGTGTCAAGTGTTTCTGCGCCTCCTGTCATTGCTCTACGATCATAACAGAGGCAATTCGAAGTCTTGCACGCAGCCTTCTAGAGTGGTATAATACGTAGTGTCAGAGGTTGGTACTGGCCCTGCGGGGTAGGGATCGAGTCCTTCGATGAGTTGTTTTCGATAGGAAAGCGGTACCATGAACGCTAGGCTGGTGGGTCCCGGGCAGATGGAGCAGTCGCCAGAGCGGAGAGAACACCTGGTCATTCTCTGGTCCGACGAATCGCGTGCCTATCAACTTGCGCCGTAGTGCTATCAGTTTCCCTAACGAAAGCAACTGCGGATTTGCTGTTTGTTCAATGTGGTAATTGCATTGCACAACTCATATCTTGGTGGTATAATACTTGTCACTTGCTGATTCTCGAATGGCTATCTGAGCGAAGGGGCTTGCTATAGCCGGAGGGCATGCCATGAGTAATCCAGTTACCGGACCTGGTATCATGACCGAGGCCGTAGACGCACCAGACCTTGCGCAGCGGTTGATCAGACTCTGCAAAGAGGTCAGTGCGAAACAGGAAGTTGGTGGAAAGACTTGGGTTTACCTCGATCGGCTCTGGCGTGAAGTGGATCGTCGATCTCAGTTCGTAGACATAGCCACCGAATACCTGAAATTGCTACTGGACAAGGATTCTGGGGTGTCAGGGGGCTATCGGGATGTGGTCGTCGTATCACCCGACACCATATCGTCCTCCTACGGTTCTGCTCCCGTGGTCTTCTCTGCAGCAGAGCGGATCGGTGTGCGCGTGGCCATCTGGGAAGAGCATGGCGAGATTCCAGGCAATAGACCGCGCATGATAGGGACGGAAGCCGGTGATTTGCACGTCGTTGTGCTTCAGGATGTGGTTCGTCATGCGGGGACAGCGGTCAGGATGTTGGACGCGCTGAAGGACAGGAACTGGTATCTCAATGCTTACGCGTGTTTTGTGCTCAACCCTTGGGATAGCGCAAGACTTGAGCGGATGGGTGCCGAGTACTCCATGAAAGTTTATGCAGGTCTGAAGGGAAGGGCCAACGTTCCTCTGAGGATTAGGTATCTAGTAAGAGCCGATGCCGACCTCTGATTCTTAGTTGTAAGGAGTGCGTATGGCAGACGATGAGAGGAACAGATATCTGGTTGACTGGGGAACAGGGTTATTCACGGTGTTCTGGGGCGTGTGGTGGACGTATGTGGCGGACGGGGCCCTCCGTAATAACGTCGTCATTACTCTGTTTGGTGGCTTCTCGCTGCCTGCAGACTTTATTGCGGTGTCTCTTGTGATTTATGTTGCAGCACTTGTATACACATATGTAGGATGGATGTGGATGATACATCCACTAAGCTACCGCACGCCGATTGGTGGACTAAAGAACCCACTGATCAGAACGATTGTCATCGTGGTGGGTGTGTGGCTTGTATCGATGGTTCTGTCTTGGAACTCCGTGCTCAATAGAGCACAAGTAATCTATGGTGTCCTGTTGTCCATTGCGTGGATTGCTACAATCGTGGCGATCTTGCTTAAGGGGTCGCAGTGGCGACCGGTACCTGCACAGTGAGAATAATATGAACAGTGGAATTGTAGGGTTTGTAGCATTCGTTGTGATTCCTGGCTTGCTCTTGATCAGTATCGCTCAGGAATTGATTGACAGCTTCCGCCAGGCACGGCGGCAGTCCCGGCAAGAGGATCCGAGCTTGTAATCCAGCGTCCACAACGAATATGGGCGGAGGCGGCGAGTATGACCGGTGCAGATGTGGCAGCGCTTCTCGGTTTCGTGGCGATACCATTATTGCTTGTCTCTTGGATGATCCTCGAGTGTATCTGGGCGGTAGTCAATGCTCGAAGGCATCAACGAGTTGGAAATGTGGTCGCGTTGGTCGATGAGATACTCGCGGCTATGCAGGTTCCCGCAAGTGTGGAAGTCGCCCAAATCAAGGCTGATTCATTGCAGAGAATAGCAATCGAAAAGAAAGCACCCCTATGGCTACAGGTGTTTGCACCGCAGTTAAGCGCTCCGATTCAGCTTGCCCTGCATGCAGAATCACACGGAAGGGATGTTGCTGCCGACGCTGAGTATGTCGGTCGTCTTGCCGACCTCATCAAGAAGGGCAGGTCAGCGATAGAGAGAGAGGATCAGCTGGACTTGGCGCGGGTGATAGGCGAGATCTACACAATGGCATTCACGGACCTGAACCTCATGGTCCGAACTGAAGTGTCAAGGGATGAGATGCCCGACTGGGTGGTGGACAACAACGCAGATCCGTGCCTGCTATTGAGCAGAATCCTGACTCAGGCTGCGGACAGCTTGGACCAGGGTTCAACATTGGATGCCAAGCTACTGGTATGGTATGCGCTGGAAAAGATGCCTTCAATGATCCGCCCGGGCAGACTCCCAATATCGTTGTTCGCCCTGAGCTGGGCGAAAGCGGGCCTCATTGACTTGTCTCAACCTGAGAGCTATGTGTTGTCTCCGTTGACGAGCTCACCTGAAGTTGCTCTAGCTACGCGGCTTCGAGCGGTAGCCGCCGCTGCCTCGAAGAAAGACAAACGCCGACTCGTTCGCGTCATTGCGAGCTGCGGCGATGTGTGAACGATCAAGCGCTCCGGACAGAGCGGCATTGTCGCGGGCTATCTTAGAACGATCATTCACTCTCACGTCAGCCGGCGTGCGCTTCTCCAAAGTCGAGATTGCCAAATGCCCGGAGCTCGTATACGGTGCCTCGCGCTGCGCGCAGCAGGACATCGATCCGGAAATCAGCGGTCTGTGCGTGTTGGCCACTTCCGGTATCCCGTTTGGTGCCGTCCTCTCGCAAATCGTATGCAGACCCATGTACATCTATCGTCGACATCAATGGGCAGTTTCAGATGGATCCCACGCGCCGAGTACAAACGGACTACCCCGACTCTTGCAACTCGCTGCGCACGCTGTGTCTGCTGGGAGCAGACTTCGCGCAACCCGCCACTTCGCAATCCTTCCCAGCATTCCCGAAAAGGCATCTGTGGCTCTTGTGGACTCGCACATGAGAACGGGCAGCACAGCATCTGCCTGCTGTGCTGCTGTTCTGCTTATGACGAAATGAGACAAACGGGCATCGATATTATGTGAGGGTCTCGCCCTTCCCGATCTTCTCTAGAAGGAGTATACTGATGATCAGGGAGGAGCATGATGGCAGAGACCAAGACACGACGGCAGTGGGCCCCAGAAGAAAAGCTGCAGGTCGTCCGGGAAGCCCGACAAGCCGACCAGACCGTGAGCGATGTGTGCCGCCGGCACGGCATCGCCGTCGGTCAGTTCTACCTGTGGGAGAAGCAGGCGACTCAGGGAGCGTTGGATGCGCTACGCCAGGCCAAGAGAGGGCGCAAGCCAACGTCCCTCGACACTATTCACCAAGCCGAAGTGCAACGCTTGCGGGTGGTCGTGACCGAACTCAGCGTCGAGAACCTACAACTAAAAAAGGGGTTCTTGTTGTAGCTCCCCGCCGTCGCCATGCAGCCGACGAGAAGAGTCAGATCCTCACTGTCGTTCGCCAGGCAGAAGAGATCACGCGACAGCCCCTGACGCATGTCCTTGAAACGTTTGGCCTGCCACGGGCAACGTACTACCAGTGGGCGCACCGTCAGGCAGAGGGAACCCTGGCCGACCGGCTTGTTCTTCCATCTCGCCAGCTCGTTCCCGCAACGCCTGAGGAGATGGCATCGGTCTGTGGCTTTGCCCGTCTGCATCCAGTGATGGGGTACAAGCGGTTGGCCTGGCAGATGGTGGACAAGGATGTTGCCTATCTCAAGCCGCATCAGGTGTACGGCATTCTCAGCGCCAACAATCTGCTCGCTCGACAACCAAAACCAGCCATTGGTAGCCTGCACCGCCCGCCGGAACCGGACCACCCTGACTTAGTGTGGCACGTTGACATCATGTACTTGTACATCCGGCCACGGTGGTACTACCTGGTGGACATTCTCGACGGCTACAGCCGGTATCTCGTG
>CAYOEZ010000022.1:0-33060 GCA_964402955.1 uncultured Ktedonobacterales bacterium
ATATGGGTCTGAGACCTGCCCCTACGCACAGACGGGCGACTTTGCACAAGCCCTGACATGGCCAGGATGCCTTATTGTCATTGTAAAGTTATCCTGTTATAATGAACCCGCGACCAGCCGTGGTGGATGGAGGCTGGCACGGCGTGACCACGAGAAGAGCAGCAAATGACACGCCTGATCATTGTTCGTCACGGCCAAACGGAGTGGAATCGCAACGAGCGTTTCCGCGGCCGCGCCGACATTCCTTTGAACGACGTCGGGCTGCGCCAGGCCCGGGCTGCCGCGCTGCGCATCGCGGCAACCTGGCCGGTGCAGGCCATCTACTATAGCGACCTGGCGCGCACGCGTATGACGGCGCACGCGATTGCAGCGGCCTGCAATGCGACGGCGTCGCCGCAGGCCGGCTTGCTCGACATAGACTACGGCGCGTGGACAGGCCTGACGCCTGATGAGGTGGGCGCCCGCTGCAGCGATCTGCTTGCGCTCTGGCGCACCCGTCCGCATGCATTGCAAATCCCCGGCGGCGAGAGCCTTGAGGATGTGCACCGGCGCTCTTTTGCTTGCATGGAGGATCTGGCGGCCCGGCATGACGGACAGACAATTGTGCTCGTATCGCACCTTGTCGTCTGCCGTTTGCTTGTTCTGGCTGCGCTGGGCCTGGACAACAGCCACTTTCTGCGCATACAGCAAGAGACAGCAACACTGAACGTATTTGAATGGCAGAACGGAGCCTACACAGTCGTTTCAATCAACGATGCCTGCCACACACGTGGAGTATAGGAGACTATGACAAATCAGCCGGCGCAGATTCTCGAAGACAAGCACTGGTGGTTCAACACGCGTACGCGCGGGCTCTTGAGCGTGCTCAATCGCTTCGTTACGCCCGGCGGCGAGCGGCGTGTCCTTGACGTTGGCTGCGGCGCGGGGAACATGATGCACCACCTCAGCCGCTACGGGCGCGTCGAGGGAGTTGACAACTACGAGAAGCCGCTGCTCATCTGTCGCGAGCGTGGCTACCAGTCCCAATTAGCCCCGGCCGAAAACCTACCCTTTTCTGATGGCAGCTTTGGCCTGGTGGCGCTGCTGGACGTCGTCGAGCACTGCGATGATGATGGGCGCGTGCTGCGTGAATGCTATCGTGTCTGCTCGCCCGGCGGCTATGTGGTGGTCACGGCGCCGGCGTTTCAGTGGTTATGGACCGACAACGATACGATCAACGGCCACAAGCGACGCTATACGTCGGCGCAGCTTGGCGCTCTGCTCACGTCTGCCGGGTTTGCCCCGCGCCGCATCAGCTACGCCTTCTTCCTGGTCTTCCCGCTGGCAGCGGGGCTGCTCGTTGTGCGGCGCTTGCTGGGCCGCCGCCAGCAGCTTGCGACCCCGCGTCAGGACGATGACGCCTATCAGGTGGAAATGGAGCCGACATCTCCGCTGCTCAATCGCATCCTGGATGGATTGGGGGGCATAGAAGCGGCGCTTATCAGCCATGTCAACCTGCCTGTCGGCTCGTCGCTTGTCGCCGTGGCGCAAAAACCTGATCTGAGATGAGATCACGCGCGGATAGGACGTATCTCCACGTTCTTGGATTGCTGGTCTGCGTTTGTATCGTCAACGACGTGTCGGGCGCATAGCCCGGCTTACAGCATGGAAGGGACGCACCCATGAAAGCTCATCTACTTCGGCTCCTTGTTGTGCTTGTGCTTGTGCTGTCCGTGTTTCCTCAAGCAGTAATGGCAGCTCCGGCGGCGCCAACCAAGCCGGCTGAGGCTCAGCCTGCTCCTGTGCCCCAGGGCGACCCCGCAGAGGTCGCCAAAATCGAGCCGCTCCTCCTCAAGGAATTGGCGCAGAATGACACAACGACATACCTGGTTTATCTGCGCGACAAGGCCGACCTGACGCTGGCCCAGATTCTGCCCGATAAGCTGAGCAGGCGACAGGCGCTTGTCTCATCGCTGCAGGCCACAGCGCAACGCAGCCAGGCGGCGGTCATCTCCTTCCTCGAAGGCAGGAAACTGTCCGGGCAGGTGAAGGAGATTTCGTCGTACTGGATATTCAACGGTCTGGCCGTCAGCGGCGATCGGGACACTCTGCTTGCACTCGCCTCCCGTTCCGACGTTGAGCGCATCCAGGCCAACCATGTCATCAGGCTTGGCCGTGCGACGGCGCTCACAAGCTCGGAGACAGGGGCAAGCGCCACTGACGCCAGCCAGGCGGCGGCGCTGGACGCTGTGGAATGGAACGTGGCCAAGGTACGGGCCCTGGAAGTCTGGAATGGCTTCGGCGTCACCGGCCAGGGCATTGTTGTCGCCAGCATCGACACCGGCGTCTACTACCAGCACCCCGCGCTGCAGCGCAAGTATCGCGGCTACAACGCCAATGGCGCGCCCGACAATAACTACAACTGGTTTGATGCCACCGGCGCCTACCCCAATGGTCCCCCCAATGACGGGCATGGCCACGGTACTCATACCATGGGCACAATGGTGGGCTCGGAAGCCAATGGCGCCAACCAGATAGGCGCAGCGCCGGGGGCGCAGTGGGTCGCCGTCAAGGCGTTTAGCGACGCTGGCTCCACAACCGACGCCATGCTGCACGCCGCGTTCCAATGGGTCATGGCCCCCACCAATCTGGCAGGGCAAAACCCTGACCCGGCAAAGGCGCCCGACATCGTCTCCAACTCCTGGGGAGACACAAACGGCAGCGACCAGACATTCTGGGCGGATGTTCTGGCCTTGCGTGCAGCCGGCATTATGCCGGTCTTTGCCGGTGGCAATAACGGCCCCAGCGCCGGCAGCGCCGACTCGCCTGGCACGTACCCACAGTCCTTAGCCGTTGGTGCAACCGACAGCAACGACGTCATCGCCGGTTTCTCCGGGCGCGGGCCGTCGCCATGGGGCGAGATCAAGCCCGACGTGTCTGCCCCGGGCGTCAATATCCGCTCATCAGTGCCTCCATCGACGGATTCGTCGCTCTACGAGGGCGGTTGGAACGGCACATCAATGGCTACGCCGCTTGGCTCAGCGGTCACTGCCCTGCTCTGGCAAGCGCGGCCCGATCTGACGATTACGGCCACCGAGTTCGCCCTGACCAGTACGGCTGCTCCCCTGCCCGGCCAGGCCTCCTCACCCAACAATAACTATGGCTGGGGCCGCCTCGACGCTTTCCAGGCTGTGTCGGCGGTCCTGTCCGGCGGACGCTTCTCGGGACGTGTAACCGATGCAACGACACGGGCGCCGTTGGCCGGGGTGGCAATCCTGATGAAGCAGCAAAACGGGACGGGATCCGTCCAGACGACGACCGATGGCGCAGGCAACTACTCCTTCACCGTGGGCGCCGGACTCTATACCGTCTCGGCCAGCAATTTCTGGTATACGACGCAGACCGTGTATGATGTCGAGATCACAGCCGGGTTCACGACCATGCAGGACTTTACTCTGACGCGGCGACCGGGCGGTGTGCTACGTGGGCAGGTGAGCAGCGGGCCGTTGCCGCTGACGGCGACGATCACGATGTCGGGCGTTCCTCTGCAACTGACCACCTCAGCATCCGGTTTCTATTCGATCACTATCCCTGCGGGAAGCTACGATATGCGCGCACATCCGGTGACTGGTTACCGGCAGGGCGCCGCCAGCGTTGCCGTTACGCTTGGTGGGGAGACGGTGCAGAACTTCGATCTGTCTGAGTCTGCGCGCATTTTGCTCGTCGATGCCGACGCCTGGTCGGCAGGCGACAGCAAGATCGAGTACTGGCGCGCTGATCTGGATTCGCTGCTGTATACCTTCGATCCTTGGACTGTGCTGACCACGACGACCGGCGTGCCGCCCGCGTCAACACTGGCGCTGTACGACATTGTCGTGTGGCACCAGCCGACGACATCGCCCGGGTACATCAATGCCTGGCCCATGCTGGCCAACTTCATGGATAGCGGTGGTCACCTGCTCATCTCCGGCCAGGACATCGGCTACTGGGATGACCAGGATGCCAACCGTCCCTACTACCGCGCCTACCTGCACGCACGCTACCAGACCGATGATTCTGCTTTCAGGTCCGTGCAGGGAATCAGCGGCGAGACATTCACGGGTATCAGCATGACGCTCAACACTTACGACAGCGCCGCTAACCAGACAAAGCCCGATGCGATCGCTGCGTTGGATGCGGCGGCAACGCCGTTGTTCCAATACACGACGGCTATCACCCCGGGCGGCGTAGCCGGGTTGAAGATCGGCACGGACACATTCCAGGCGATCTATCTGCCGTTTGGCCTGGAAGGCGCAGGGCCTGCCGCAACGCGGCGGCAGGTGTTGGCGCAGGCGATGAACTGGCTGAGCCTGCCATCTCTGGGTGTCACTGCCGGCGCGCTGTTGGCTGAACCAGGGCAGGTGTTGACATTCACGCTGCGCCTGGCCAACACGACCAAACGCACGATCACAGGGCTGACAATCAGCAATCCACTGCCGGAGGGGCTGAGCTATGTGGATGGCAGCGCAAGCGGCGGTCTGGTCTACGACGCCGCCAGCTCGATGCTGCGCTGGCAGGGTGATAGCGATGGGCAGACGGCAAAGACGTTCACGTTCCAGGCCCGTGTTGTAGCCTTGCCCGGAGGCGTGTGGCTACTTGACACGGCCTACCTCAGCAGCGGCGCTGTGGCGGCGTTGCCGTCGAGTGCGCGCGTGTTGATCGTGGCGCCCGACCTGCGCCTGTCCACGAAGCTGGCGCAGCCGGCGCTGGTCGGAGCGGGGCAAGAGATCACCTATACTGTCAATCTAACGAACAGCGGCCTGATCAGCACGACGGTTTCGGTTGTTGATCAGATTCCTGCCGGCACACACTATGTCGCCGCCAGCGCCAGCGCTGGAGCGACCTACAACGCGGCGCTCGACCGTGTCGAGTGGACGGGGCCGGTTGCCGCCAGCGACACGGGGAGCGGAGACTATCGCATCACCAGCAGCGACGCGCCGTTCGGCCCAAGCTTCTCCTGGATGGCGATCGCCAGCCGGGGAACGCGTATTCCCGCTCTGGATGATAGTTTCCACGGACCGTTTGATATCGGCTTTTCGTTCCCGCTCTACGGCGTGACCTACGACAGCTTCTATGTCAGCTCTAACGGCTGGGTCAGCTTTGTGCTGCCGGCCAATTCGTCTTTTACCAATAGTTGTCTGCCTGATAGCACTGCCCCGCGGGCGCTGTTGGCGCCATGGTGGGATGACCTGAATGCGACAACTGGCAACGTCTACTACTTGAGTAGCAGCGACACGCTTGTCGTCTCGTACGAGAACGTGCCGCGCTATGGCACGGGTGGGCCCTATACCTTCCAGGTGATTGTGCGGGCCGACGGTACGATTCTGTACCAGTATCTGGACATGCAAGGCATACGTCTGAATGAGGCAACGATCGGTTTACAGAACGAAGCAGGGACGAAAGGCCAAAATATTGCCTGCAATCAAAACTATGTCCACAATGAGCTGACTGTTCTGTTCACCCCGCGCCGGCCGCAGAGTGCGTCTGTTTCGTTCAGCTTCCGGACGCGTGTTGATGACGGGCTGCCCTTGTTCACTCCCATTACCAACACTGCGCTGGCCAGCGCAGCGGGCGTGACGACCACGTTGACCGCTGTCGTGACCGCCAATACCATGGACCTGACGTCCTCCGCCAAAACCGTCGACAAGCTACTGGCCGGGGCGGGCGACACGCTGACCTATGCTGTTGTGGTGAGCAACACAGGAACGGCGGCAGGCACGGTATCCCTGACCGACGTGCTGCCGGTGGAAGTATCCTATCTCGCGGGCAGCGCAAGCAGCGGCGCCATGTATGACAGCCCCAGTCGCAGTATCCTGTGGAACGGGCCGGTGGCGCCAGGGGCAGCACAGGTGGTCACCTTCGCTGTCTCGCTTGCGCCGGGGCTGACGGACAATACCGTGATCACCAACGTTGCGTCATTGTCCGATCCGGTCGGGCATGGCTACCAGCGCCCGGCGGTCACACGCTACCGTTCGGCCGATCTTTCAGATTCGCGCAAGGAGGTTGTGCCGGCGCTTGTCCAGGTTGGCGATACGGTGACCTATACCATCACGGTGGCCAATGGCGGCGGCGGCGGCACCTCGTTCGTTGTAACTGATACACTGCCGCTGGCGTTGAGTTACGTGAGTGGTTCGATTCAGACCGGTCATGGCGTGGCCAGCTATGACGCGACCTCGCGCCAGATTGTCTGGAGCGGCGATCTGGCCGGCCAGCATCAAACCTATCTGCGCTTCGCAGCCCGCGTTCAGAGCAGCGGGGCCATCACCAATACGGTGCAGATTGTCGATGGCCTGGCTCATCTGACTGAGCGGTCAGCTGTCATCACGGCAACCGCGCCGACGGCAACACCCACGCCAACGCCATCTGTCACCGCCACGCCGTCAGCAACGGCCACGCCAACGATCACACCGACGCCGACGGAGACAGCGACTGTGACACCAACGGAGACCGCAACGCCGACGCCGACCGCGACGACAACCGCCCCGCACTATCGTGTGCTATTGCCGGTCATTATCAGCGAGGATTAGCAAGACCATAGCGAGAGCGTGAAATCAGGGCTCGAGATGCAGGACGAATCCTCCCGGGGGCCCGAGCCTCCGGGAGGATTAGCACATGGTAACGAGGATCAGTGTATGAAGACGCATGCGATGCGGCTTCTGATCGTGATGAGTTGTTTGTTGGCCGTTTTGCTTACGATTGAAGCACTGGCAGCCGGCGCTGCTCCCACGCGCCCCGTGACGTTTGACGATGCGATATCTCAACCAGAGAGCGACGCTCTTGCTCTGGCGAAGATCGAGCCGGGGCTGCTCAAAGAGTTGGCAGAGAACGGCTCGGCGACGTACATTGTTTATTTGCACGATAAGGCCGATTTTGGCCTGGCCCAGATGCAACCCGACGCGCTGAGTCGTCGTCAGGCGATTGTCAAATCTTTGCAAGAGACAGCGTGGGGCAGCCAGGCTGCTTTGCTGGCCTTCCTCGATCGGCAGACCAGCGCCGGGCACGTGAAGCAGGCGACGCCGTACTGGATTTTCAACGGCGTGGCTGTGATGGGTGACCGGGACACGCTGCTCGCCCTCGCGGCGCGGGGCGATGTCGAGCGCATCCAGGCAAACCATGTGCGGCGGCTGGACGCGCAGGCAGAGATTGTCTCAGATGCCCAGCCTCCCGACATCTCCGCATCGACCGCTGCCGTGGAATGGAACGTGGCCAGGGTGCGGGCTAACGAAGTGTGGAACGTGCTCGGTCTGACGGGCCAGGGCGTCGTGGTCGCCAACCTGGATACGGGCGTCTACTATCAGCACCCCGCGCTCGCGCGCCAGTATCGCGGCTTTAGCGCCAATGGCATCGATCACAACTACAATTGGTACGATGTTACGAACACCTACCCCGCCGCGCCGGACGACGGCAACGGCCACGGCACGCACACCATGGGCACGATCGCCGGCGCCGACAGCAGCGGAACAAGCCAGATTGGCGTCGCGCCTGGTGTGCGTTGGATTGCGGTCAAGGTCTTCGATGATGCCGGCAACACCACCGATGCGCAGATTCACAGTGCGTTGCAGTGGGTGATCGCGCCGACCAACTTGCAGGGGCAGAATCCTGACCCCGCCAAAGCGCCCGACATCGTCTCGAACTCGTGGGGCGACACGGCGAGCAGCGACCAGACCTTCTGGCAAGATGTGCTGGCGCTGCGCTCCGCCGGCATCCTGACCGTGTTTGCCGGCGGCAATGCCGGGCCTGCGTCCGGCTCAGTTGATTCTCCCGCCTCCTACCCACAATCGTTTGCCGTCGGCGCAACGACCAGTGACGACGTTGTGGCGGGCTTTTCGGGACGCGGGCCATCGCCCTGGGGCGAGATCAAGCCTGACATTGTTGCGCCCGGCGTCAACATTCGCTCGGCGCTACCCCCCGTGCGCAGCTCCACCGGCTATGGTTACATGAGCGGCACATCAATGGCCACGCCACATGCCGCAGGTGTTGCGGCGCTGCTCTTGCAGGGGCAACCATCGCTGACGGTAACGGCCACGGAGTTTGTGCTGACCAGCACGGTGGCGCCCCTGCCCAACCGCTCGTTGTCTCCCAACAATAACTACGGCTGGGGCCTGCTCGATGCCTATCAGGCCGCCGCATCACTTGCCAGCGGCGGGCGGATCTGGGGGCGGGTCATTGGCGGGGACGCTGGTCTGCCCATCGCCGGCGCATCGCTCGCGGCGCAGCGCCAGGACGGGACAGGGAACGTCCGCACGACGACGGACCTTCAGGGCTACTACACGCTGACCGTTGGCGGCGGTCTCTATCAGATGACGGTGGCTAGCTGGTGGTATGAGACAGCCAGCGTCAGTGATGTTGAGATCACGGCAGGCTATACGACCGTGCGCGATTTTTCCCTGACGCGGCGGCCAAGCGGCCGCCTGAGCGGGCGGATCAGCGTCGACGGCGCGCCCATCACGGCGACGGTCAGCATCTCGAGCGCGCTGGACCAGTTCCAGCTCGGCGTTGCTGTCAGCACCTCCGGCGTCTATAGCGCGGTTCTGCCGGTTGGCGTCTATGAGCTACAGGTTCGTCCGGCGACAGGCTACCGGCAAGGCCATGCCCGCGTTGTGATTGGCACGGACATGGAAACCGTCCAGGACTTCGCTCTGGCAGCCAGCCCGCGTATACTCCTTGTTGATGCAGATCGCTGGTCGGGCGCCACGCACATCGGCCGCTACCAGCTTGACCTGGATAGCCTGCTGTTGTCCTACGACACCTGGAGCGTGATCAGCCTGACCACCGGCCTGCCGCCGACCGCGACCCTGTCCGCGTATGATCTTGTCATCTGGGACCACGCGTCAACGTCGCCCGGCTATGTAGGCGCGTGGACACGCTTGGGGAGCTACCTGGACAGCGGCGGGCGGCTTCTGCTCATCGGGCAAGACATCGGGTACTGGGATATCGCCTACGGCTACGGCGCTGCGGCGTATCGCGCCTATCTGCATGCTCAGTTCGTGCGCGATGATGCGGGATTTCGTTCCGTGAGCGGCGTCGCTGGCGACATCTTCGGCGGCATAACGCTGACGATGAACACGCCCGACAGCGCAGCCAGCCTCGGCGACGCCCGGCCCGATGCCATCAGCGCCGCTGACGCGGGGGCAACGTCTATCCTGAGCTACACGGCGGCGATTACAACCGGCGGCTGCGCCGGTCTGAAAATCGAGACAGCGCTCTACCGCGCCGTCTATCTGCCGTTTGCTTTGCAAGGGACAGGGCTGCAGCCGGCGCGCGTGCAGGCCGTAAACCAGGCGCTGACCTGGCTGACCATGCCATCCCTGCGCAAGACTGCCGATCCAGGCGCGACCTCGCCCGGCCAGGTCGTGACGTTCACACTGACCTTGCGCAATAGCGCCTCCAGCGCCGCGCCCGGCCTGACCATGAGCGATGCCTTGCCGGCGACGCTGAGCTATGTCGAGGGGAGCGGTACGGGGGGCCTGGTCTACATTGCGGCGCAGAGGCAGCTTGAATGGAGGGGCGACATTGCTCCCGGCGCGACGTTGACATTTACCTTCCAGGCGCGCCTGGGGCGCGACGTGCCCGTGCAGACAACCGTCGTCAACACGGCCTATGTGAGCGCCCCGTCAGGCGCGTCGTTCCCCGCCAGCGCCTCCGTCACAGTCGATATGCCCGATCTCAGCGCCTCGCTCATGGCCGGCCGGGTGGGCATGTGGCAGACCAATCAGGAGATCACCTATACGGTGTGGCTGACAAACAGCGGCCAGGCTGGCGCCATGGCCGCGGTGCAGAGCACACTCCCGCCCGGGCTTAGCTATGCTTCGGGGAGCGGCAGCAGCGGCGTGACGTACGCCGCTGCGTCGCAGCGTGTCGCCTGGGAGGGGTGGATCGCCCCCGCCGGGCCGCCGCTCGCCAACTACGTTCATGTGACCAGCGACCAGCCGGGAGGCCCTGCTTTCGACTGGATAGACCTGACGAGCACTGGGACGCGTGTGCCGACGGGCGACGACACGATGAGTGGCCCCTACGATATTGGCTTTCCTTTCCCGTTCTTCGGCGGGAGCCGCACACAGGTTTGGATCAGCTCCAACGGCTGGCTCAGCTTCCGTAGCTCCGCTCACTCGGCCTATTCCAACCAATGCTTGCCCTCTAGCCAGGCGCTGCCGCTGGCGCTGGCCGCGTGGTGGGACGATCTCAACCCGGGGCTTGCCGACCAGGGAATCTATGTTTGGAGCAACCATCGCGATATGTTAGTCGTTTCGTTCGTGGGCGTGCCTTCCTATAGCAACGATGGGGCGTACACATTCCAGACGATCTTGCGCGCAGATGGTACGATCACCTACCAGTACCTGACCATGGCGGGCTCGGCCTTGCAGGCGGGAACAATCGGTATCCAGGATGACGCGGCTGTGCGCGCCGTCACGATCGCCTGCAACGAGAGTTTTGTTCGTGACAGGCTGGCGCTGCGTCTGTCGCCGCCGGGGCCATCAGCTTCGGCGACATCCTTCAGCTACCGTGCACGTGTCGATGACGGACTGCCGTTCTATGCCACGATCACCAGCACGGCGTTGCTGAGCAGCGGCGACGTTTCGTACACGCTTGTCACAACCAATCAGGTCAATATAGTGGACCTGAGCGCCTCTGCGGCGGCGGTGGACAAGAGCATAGCCGGACCGGGTGACACTCTGTTCTACAGCATGGCCGTGCGCAACACGGGAACGGCGACGACAACCGCGTTCCTGCGCGATGTCCTGCCGGAGAGCACGGTCTACGTGCCAGGCAGCGCCAGCGCCGGCGCGAGCTACAACGCGGCGAGCCGCGCCATTCTCTGGAATGGTCTTGTCGCTCCACATGGCGCTGCGGTCGTGTCTTTTGCTGCAACGCTCGCGCCCGGCCTTGCCAGCGGCTCGCTCATCACCAACAGCGTCGTGATGACGGATGTGCTGGGGCGCAGCTACACGCGTGCGGCGAGCACTGCGTTTTTCGCTTCTGACCTGTCGCCCTCGCGCATGGACGCGTCGGCGGCCAACGCCGGCGCCGGCCAGATGGTGACGTTGACCATCACGGTTGCTAACAGCGGCGGCGGCCCCACGGATTTCACTGTGACGGACACCCTGCCACTCGGCCTGCGCCTGTTACCCGGGACGATGGATGTGGCTCACGGCACAGGGGTGTATGATGAGGCGACGCGGCGTGTGCTATGGCATGGGCGCATCTTGAGCGGTTACCAGACCTATCTGCGTTTTGCTGTGCGGGTCGAAGGCAGCGCAGACGTGGTCAATATGGCGCGGATTCGCGATGGCAGCGGATTGGTCATCGAGCGCTCGGCCTCGTTGCGCTTCCTCCCATACCGGCTCTTCTTCGGCGCAATCCTGGTGCACAATCACTAGCGGGCCATGTAATTGGGAGAACTATGAGTCTCAACTCAGATGAGCGGCGTGGCCTGCTCTATGTGGCGCTGGCGGTGGGGATGTTTGCTGCCAGCCCGGTGCTGGTTCGCCTGGCATCTCCGGTGTCATCGTTCGAGATTACCTTCTGGCGCATGGCGCTGGCTGCGCCGACGGTGCTGGTGTTGTCGCTCATCATGCGCCAGCCCATTCATCTTCCGCGCGGCGACATGCGCAGATTCATGGCCTATGGCCTGGTGGCGGCGCTGCACTTCTTGCTCTACATCGCCTCGCTGTCTTTCACGACGATCGCCCATTCACTGTCCATTGTCTACACGGCGCCGATTTTCATTGCTGTCTTCTCGGCGCTCTTCCTGGGTGAGCACATTCCGCGCCGCAAATACCTGGGCGTTGGCATTGCGATTGTGGGTGTGGCGATTCTGGCCGGATTTGAGCCGCAGTTGACGCCGCGCATGCTCTTCGGCGATCTGCTGGCGCTGGGCTCGGCGCTGTGCTTTGGCCTCTACTCCGTGTTTGGTCGCTCGCAGCGTGACCGCTACCCGCTGCTGACGTACGCCTTCACGGTCTACGCCCTGGCTGCGCTGTGGCTGGCGCCAGCGGCCGTCGCGTCTTTCCGGCCTGTCTATACTCTGCCCGGCATCCTGGCGATCATTCTGCTGGGGGTTTTCCCGCTGGGCCTGGGCCATACACTCTACAACGCAGCCATCCGTAAGGTCCATGCGACCTATGCCAACCTGATTGCCACGCAGGAGGTGACCGGAGGCATTATCCTGGGAGTGATCATCCTGGGTGAGACGCCTGGTCTCAACTCGATCGTTGGCGCACTGATTGCGCTGGCCGGCATCGTGGCGGTGCTGTTGCGGGAATAGCAACTCGACGGCCTTCAGCGTTCAGACAACGCTGGAGGCCGTCGCGATTGATTCGTCTGGTTACACTGCTATGCCATCGAAGAAGATGACATGCCAAGCGTGGCCGGACACCCCTTGCAAATCTGCGCGAGAAGCATTATAATCCTGCCCGCCTGTTCACCAGCAGGGATGCAGATAGCTCGTTGAGGTAAAGGCATATGGCAGAAGAAAAGACAAAGCTCAAGAAGTACTGGTCAGAACAATCCATCACCCTGGCGCTGCAGGGCCGCTGGTCCGAGGCTGTCACGGCCAATCAGAACATCCTGTCGCTCTTCCCCTCCGATTCCGAAGCGTGCAACCGGTTGGGCAAAGCGTACACGGAACTGGGGAAGTATGCTGAGGCAAAGGACAGCTATGCCCACGCCTTGCGGATTGACCCGGGCAATGGCATTGCTGAGAAGAACCTTGCGCGGCTGACCCGTCTGGCTGCTGTGCAACCGACCCCGGTCGCGCAGCCCGCGCCGATCGGCCAGGAGTACCTGTCGCCGCAGCTCTTCATCGAGGAGATGGGCAAGACAGCCATGACCACGCTGATCAACCCGGCTGCGTTGAGTGTGCTTGCCAAGCAGTCGGCAGGCGACCCGGTGCGTCTGCGCATCGAGAACCGCACACTTGTTGTTGACAACGTGCGCGGCGAGCGGTTGGGAGAGGTCGAGACAAAACTGGGGCAGCGACTGATCGGCTTCATGAACGCTGGCAATCGCTACGCGGCGGCGATCTCAGGCCTCGATACGTTTGTGAAAATCATGATTCGCGAAACCCACCAGGATCCCAGCCAGATCGGACGTGTGTCGTTCCCGGTCAAGGGCGGCGATACCTTCCGCTCGTACATTAAGGGCACCGTTCTCAAGTATGACCTTGACGACGACGATGATGAAGACAGCGCCGACGAGCAAGATCAGGTTGCAGAGGGCGACAGTGTGGGCGACGAGAACACGGATGATACTGAATCCTTTGACGATGACCTCCGGCAACGTGTCTGATGACAAATAGGATAGTTTGTTGTATAATGAGAACACCCTATTTACAAGGAGGCGATTGCGATGGGTGATAAGAGCCCGAAGAACAAGGAAAAGAGAAAGCCCAAGAAGGCCGAACCCAAAAAGGCCCCTGCTGCCCCCAAAGCATAAGGGTGTATTCTTTGTTATCCGTGTGGTAACCCGCCCCCTGGGGGACCGCTAGCGGGCTGATCGTCCAGGGGGTTCCCCGTGCTCGACAATAGGCTGACACGACACAGTGGAGGTTGAAGTGACGCAAGGATGGCAAACACTGGGGCGTTCGACGCGTGACAAGCGGCGCAAGAAGACGCGTCCGCGGCGCCCACCTGGCGAGGCTACGAAACCAGTTGGTCACGAGCAGGCAGAGAGCCCACGTCCGGCTGCCAGCAGCGGCGGATGGCGCGCCGCTCCGGCTCGCGCCACGGCGGTTGGTCAGACGATTCGGGCCGAGGACTATCACTACGTCTATTCCGATCTCAAGCGCATTGCCGTTATGGCTGTGGGCGTCTTCGCCGTTCTGATCGTTCTCTCCTTCATTATCAAGTAGCGTCTCTGTTGAGAATGAAAGACAAGGGTGCTGACGCCCAGTTTGTAGCGTCAGAACCCTCAGATCTGCACAGAAAAGGTCAAGTAACGCTCGAATATCGGGACAACCAGTCCCGTTCCAGGTATGAGTGCATGACTGCCAGCGCGGCTCATGCGTTTTCTGCCACGCGGTACTTGACAAAACGACAACGGTGTGTGTATAATGCTTCACACACATGCGATGACGCTTTTGCGGCGATTCTTTGCCGCGAAGGCGTTCTTGCTAGCTGTGACCTGGAACGAGTGCAACGCCGATCAGTGTTGGTGCCACGACATCGAGGAGGAGGTGGTCCCGGGACAGAGACCAGTAGAGAGTAGTTGCTTGTGTGGTGTACCCCCCCCGGCTCCGAACGTCGTCCGTTCGGCAACCCCGCAGCCGTTGTCGTGACAATCCGGCTGCACGCACCACAGTCGGCAATGACGCCAACTGAACCCCAACACAACATTTTATACAGGAGGTTCTACGGTGAAGCACTATCGTATTGTCTCAGTTGGGATCGCGGCGTTACTCATCGTGTCGCTCGTCCTGTCCGGCTGCGGCGCGACAAGCAGTGCGCTCAAAATCGCCGTCATCGCCCCGATGACCGGCGACGCAGCTACGTATGGCCAGTCTACCAAGGAAGGCGCCGAGCTCGCCATCAAGGAATGGAATGCCAAGGGTGGCGTCCTTGGCCAGAAGATCGAGATGATTGTTGCTGATGGCCGCTGCGATCCGCAGGAAGCCCGCAACGCCGCCAACAAAGTCATCACCCAGGACAAGGTGAAGTTCATCATGGGTGAGGTCTGCTCCAGCGCCTCGATCCCCATCTCCGAGGTTGCCAACGCCAACAAGGTCATCCAGGTCACTGCGACATCCACCAATCCGAAAGTGACTGTGGACGAGAAGGGTGTCACCAAGCCCTATACCTTCCGCGCCTGCTTCATTGACCCGTTCCAGGGTACCGTGATGGCCAACTTTGCCAGCAAGACCCTCAATGCCAAGACCGCTGCCGTCCTGCTCGATCAGGGCAACGACTACGTGCGTGGCCTGGCCGAGTACTTCATCGCCCAGTTCGAGAAGAACGGCGGCAAAATCGTCGTCAAAGAGACATATACCAAGGACGATACGGACTTCTCCGCCATCCTCTCGAAGGTTGCTGCTGCCAAGCCCGACTTCCTCTTCCTGCCCGACTACTACCAGAAGGTTGGCCTGATTGCCAAGCAGGCCAAGGAAAAGGGCATCACCGCGCCTATGGGCGGCGGCGATGGCTGGGACAGCGATCAGCTCGACACCAAGGCCGTCGAAGGGGGCTACTTCAGCAATCACTACTTCTCTGGCGACACCCGCCCCATTGTCCAGGACTTCTTGAAGGCCTACGGCGCTGCCTACAAGGACAAGGACGGCAAAGCCAAGATCCCCGATGCTCTCGCTACCCTGGCCTATGACGCCACCAACCTGATGATCGCTTCTATCAAGAGCGCCAACTCCTCCGACACCGATAAGGTCAAGACAGCTCTTGAGAAGATCAGCTTCGACGGCGTATCCGGCAAGATCACCATGGACGCCCAGCACAACCCGATCAAGGGCGCGGTCGTTATCGGCATCAAGGGCGGCAAGCAGGTCTACGCGGCCACCGTCAATCCGTAAGTCTGGCGCTTCTTCCGAGTGTGAGCGAGGAGAGCGGCTGGGCCGCTCTCCTCAGCCTCTGATTATTCGACTCGGCGCTTGCAGACGTGATCTTGCTCTGTTGGAGGTTCTATGGCCGATACAACTCCCCCCCAGGCTCAGGCAAAGAAACGTCTTTCCGCCGGCGACTTGGCGGGCAGAGGAATCCTGATCCTTCTGCTGCTTGCGACTCTGTGGCGACTCGGTTCGGGGCTGCTTGAGAACCCCACACTGTTCGCCCAGCAAGTGGTAGATGGTCTCCGGCTCGGGTTCGTTTACGCTCTCATCGCTCTGGGCTACACGATGGTGTACGGCATTGTCCGGCTCATCAACTTTGCCCATGGCGATGTTTTTATGGTTGGCGCCTTCATCAGCTTCTACTCCATCACGCGCTGGCATCTGAACCAAATTCCCGCCAATCTGCTGCCAGGGCTGCCCAAGACGGTGGCTGACTTCCTGGGGACACTGATTGTACTTTTGGCGGCGGCGCTGGTTTGCATGATCCTGGCGGTTGTCATCGAGCGCGTGGCCTACAAGCCCATTCGCGAGGCGCCCCGCATCAATGCCCTCATCACAGCAATTGGCGTTTCTTTCTTCCTGGAATACTTCGGCGCCCTCAAGTTCGTCTTCGGCAATAACTACTACACCTACACACGTCCGTTGGATGTGGTGTTCTGGGATATTGCAGGCGTGCGAATCTCGAACATCACGGTCATTATTGTTGCCGTCTCCACACTTACGCTGATTGCCTTGCAGTTATTCGTGCGGCGCACGAAGATGGGCAAGGCGATGCGGGCCGTGGCTGCCGACAAGCCGGCGGCGCGGCTGATGGGCATCGATGTCGACCAGACAATCTCTGTGACGTTCGCTATCGGTGGTTTCCTGGCCGGAATCGGCGGCGTGCTCTATGCCATCGCATTTCCGCAGATCTGGGCGTTCATGGGCATCATGCCGGGCCTGAAGGCGTTTGTTGCGGCGGTGCTGGGCGGCATCGGCAGTATCCCCGGGGCCTTTGTCGGTGCGCTGATCATGGGCCAGGCAGAGACACTTTCCGCCGCCTATATCTCCACGCCAATGCGTGACGCGATTGCGTTTGCCATTTTGATCATCGTCTTGCTCTTCAAACCCACCGGCATCTTCGGTGAGAAGCAAGGCGAGAAGGCGTAGGAGGGATGAGCATGAAGAATCGATCCGCTTCGATCGCAGCCAGGTGGCGCACGTTTGTGACGATGATCACTCCTACCTCGCGGCGCGGCTGGTTTGTGACAGCCATTGCTGTTTTCGCCGTTGTGCAGGCCCTCATCTCGGTTGGGGCCATTGACGCCTTCTGGTTGCCGATCCTGCAGGTTGGCTGCCTGTTTGCGATTATGAGCCTGGGTCTGAACCTGATCTACTGCTTCAACGGGCAGTTTTCTCTGGGGCAGTTCGGTTTCTATGCCCTGGGCGCCTATTCCGCCGCTGACATCACCTACCGGCTGAACGCCGCCAATCAGTTGCACCATATCATCAGCCTCGGCCCGCTCAGCTTTGACTGGGGGCAGATGGTGGGCTTCCTGTTTGCCATTCTCTTCTCGGTCAGCCTATGCGTGCTGGTGGCCTTCCTTTTTGGCTTGCCGGTGCTCAAGCTGGGCTCAGACTATTTTGGTATCGCCACCCTGGGCTTCACCATGGTCATGTATGTGCTGGCCAACAACTCCGACACGATCCTGGGTTTCCAGGAGATGAAGGGCGCGCGCGGAATGGTGGGTATTCCACCGCTGACCACCTGGTTCTGGACCTTCCTCTTCCTGATCATAAGCCTCCTCATCGTGCGCAATCTGCTTTATTCCAGCCCCGGCCGCGCCATCCTCTCGGTGCGCGAGGACGAAACAGCCGCCAAGGCCATGGGTATTGACGTAGTGCGCTACAAGTTGATCTCGTTTGTGATCGGCTCAGCGCTGGCCGGCCTGGCGGGCGCCCTGTATGCACATTTGTACGCCTTCTTGCACCCAAGTATCTTCCACTTCATCAAGTCATTCGACCCTCTCATCATCGTTGTCTTCGGCGGCCTGGGTAGCATGTCGGGGACAGTGCTGGCCGCTATTGTTTGGGCGCTTCTGCTGCAAGGCCTGGCCGTGTCGCTCTTGCCGTCCGATCTGCTGGAGTGGCGCTATGTCCTCTACGCCGTGGCCCTGGTGGCAATGATGCTCTTACGCCCGCAGGGTCTGATGGGCGGCAGCGAGCTGGGTTTCTTGAAGAATGCCCGGCCCGCGTCGCGACACCCCAAGACAGCGACGGCAGACGTAACCACCGGGGAGGCGACTCATGCCAAGTAGGACGCTGCTTGAGATTAGGGGATTGTCGAAGTTCTTTGGCGGGCTGAAAGCCGTGTCCGACTTCGGCTTAACGCTGAAAGTAGGCGAGCTTCAGGGTGTCATTGGCCCCAATGGCGCAGGCAAGACGACTGTCTTCAACATGATCAGCGGTCTCTATGTGCCCACAGCCGGTGAGATTCTCTTTGAGGGCGAGGACCTGGTCGGTCTGGAGCCTTTTCAGATCACACAGCACGGCATTGGGCGGACGTTTCAGAATATCCGTGTTTTCCCAAATCTGACTGTGCTTGACAACGTGGCGATTGCCTACCATCCACATGCTCACTACAGTGTCTGGGACGCCATTAGCCGCAGCCCGCGCTTTGAAGACAAGGAAGCTGAACTGATCGAGCGGGCGCAAGATTTTCTCTCGGTCTTTAACCTGCAGGATCGCCAGAATGAATTGGCCAAGAACTTGCCCTACGGCGAACAGCGCCGGCTGGAAATTGCACGTGCTCTGGCAACTGAGCCCAAGTTGCTTCTGCTCGATGAGCCGGCGGCAGGCATGAACCCGCGCGAAGCGCACCGCCTGATGGAACTGATTCACTTCATCCGTGAACGTTTCGAGTTGACCATTCTGCTGATCGAACATCAGATGCGCGTGGTGATGGGCATCTGTGAATGGATCACCGTGATGGACTTTGGCCAGATCATTGCCACCGGTACGGCGAAGGACATCCAGAACGACCCCAAAGTGATCGAGGCGTATCTAGGCAGCGGAGTTGCATCGCGCCTGACGAAGCAGTAGTCTCAGTCGTCCGTCACACTTGTCAGATCACACTTGTCAGATCACAGTCGTCAGAGGCCGGGATGGTGTGGGTTGTGCGGCGGGGCCAAGCCTGGGCGTGATCACTTGTCTGGCAACTGACTACTGACTGCTGACTACTAACGCACTAACGACTGATCCGGAGTACACACAATGTTGCTTGAAATCAAAGATCTTTCAGTTTCGTATGGAGCCATCCAGGCTGTGCAGGGCATCTCGTTCGCGGTGGATGAGGGAGAGATCGTGACGCTAATCGGCGCAAACGGCGCCGGAAAGAGCACAACGCTCAAGACGATCTCCGGTCTGCTCAAGCCCAAGTCTGGCCAGATGCTTTTCAATGGCCGCGAGCTGGCGACCGTGCCCGCCGACCAGATTGTGCGCCTCGGCGTGGTGCAAGTGCCCGAGGGGCGGCGCATCTTTGCGACATTGACCGTGCGTGAAAACTTGGAAATGGGCGCCTATACGCGCACCAGCAAGGCGGAGATCGCAGGTAGTCTGGAGCGTGTCTTCCAAAGCTTCCCGCGTCTGCGCGAGCGCTTAAACCAGCTGGGCGGTACGCTGTCTGGCGGCGAACAGCAGATGCTCGCCGTCGGCCGTGCGATCATGGCGCGTCCCAGGCTACTGTTGCTCGATGAGCCTTCCATGGGACTGTCGCCCATTCTTGTCGAGGAGATTTTTCGCATCATCCAGGAGATCAACAAGCAAGGCACGAGCATTCTTCTGGTTGAACAGAACGCCTTCATGGCCTTGCAGGTGGCTAATCGCGGCTATGTCCTTGAGACGGGCACGATCGCGTTGCAAGGCAAGGCCAGCGATCTGAGCCAGAACCCGCGTGTGATGGAAGCCTACCTGGGCGGTGCGGGCTAGACGCCTGGTGGCGGAAAGACGATGAATGCACACCCTAAGGGTCTCAGAGACCCTTAGGGTGTGCGTTCTCACATGGAGAATGCTGAGCTATGCCTGTGCTGAAGGACAGTCCGCATCGCCGCTACAATGCGCTCACGGGAGAGTGGGTGTTGGTTTCGCCCCACCGCGCCAGGCGTCCCTGGCAGGGGCAGGTGGAACGACAACCGGCAGAGACACGACCGCAGCATGATCCAACCTGCTACTTGTGCCCGGGCAACACGCGCGCCAGCGGCGTACAGAACCCGGTTTACACAAGCACGTATGTCTTTGACAATGACTTCGCCGCTCTGCTGCCCGCTACGCCTGAGGCCGTGGAGCGCCATGCCCTGATCCGCTCGGAAAGCGTGCCCGGGACGTGCCGGGTGATCTGCTTTTCTGCGCGCCATGATCTGACGCTGCCCGAGATGCCCGTTGCGGACATCCGCGGCGTGGTCGATGTGTGGGCTGCACAAGTGGCCGAACTTGGACCGAGGTATCGCTGGCTGCAGGTGTTTGAGAACAAGGGCGCTGTCATGGGCTGCTCAAACCCGCACCCGCACGGCCAGATCTGGTGTGTGGATGCGTTGCCCAATGAGCCGGCGAAAGAGGAGCGCCGCCAGAGTGCTTACCTGGAAGAGCACGGGCGGCCGTTGTTGGTGGACTATGCAAAGCTGGAGATGGAGCAGAAGGAGCGGGTGGTTGTGGCAAACGACGAATGGCTGGCGGTTGTGCCCTTCTGGGCTGTCTGGCCGTTTGAGGTTCTGTTACTGCCGTTCCGTCATGTGATGCGACTGCCCGAATTGGATGAGAAGGAGCGCGACGCTTTGGCCGATATTCAGAAGCGTCTACTCACCCGCTACGACAATCTGTTTGAGACGTCGTTCCCGTATTCGATGGGCTGGCACGGCGCGCCGATGGACGATGGGGCGGCCCCCCCTACCCCCCCAATTCTGGGGGGAACACGAGCTGCCCCCGACAATCAAGCCTTGGGGGGAGTCGCCCCAGACAGTCGCGGCGGAGGGGGAGCCGCCCCCCAAGGTTGGGGGGGGAGGGGGGGCGAGTACCGGCACTGGCAACTGCATGCGCATTTCTACCCGCCGCTGTTACGCTCGGCGACGGTGAAGAAGTTCATGGTCGGCTTTGAGCTGCTGGCTGAAGCCCAGCGCGACCTTACGCCTGAACAGGCGGCGGCGCGGCTGCGCGACCTGAGTGAGATTCACTACAAACAGCGGCTGTCCACGGATTAGGGCACGGACGCTGGCAACGGATTAGACACTGATTACACGGACAGGAATGCGGTATGCAGAGATTGCTGCACACCGCATTCCTGTCTGAATACCGACAACAGGGCGTACTCGCAACCTGAATCCGTGTAATCGGTGTTGCAAATCCGCTGCCAGCCGTGCCCTAATCCGTGGACAGTAGCCCTGCCCCTGCTGCGGCGCGCGAGACGTAGATCTCGGGCGTCAGTGCGGTGGCTTTGGCATACTCCTCACGCACGTGCTGCACGAATGAATCGACCGCCTTATTCTGCACCAGACTGACAGTGCAGCCGCCAAAGCCGGCGCCGGTCAGGCGCGAGCCCAAGCAGCCTTGTGTGCTGCGGGCGATGGTGACCAGTGTGTCAAGCTCGGCCCGGCTAACCTGAAAGTCGTCGCGCAGGCTATCGTGTGACACATTCATCAGCTTGCCGAACTGGGCGGGATGCCTGCCTTTGAGCGCGACGATGCTTTGCATGACGCGTGTGTCCTCGCTGACAACGTGCCGGCAGCGGCGATAAGTCATCTCGGGCAAGTCGTTCTTGTACGTCTCCAGGTCATCCGCTGTCACGTCGCGCAACGCCTTGATGGCCGGCAAGCGCTTCTGCAACAGGCGCACGCCTTCCTCACACTGTGCCCGCCGCTCGTTGTAGGCGGAGTCCACCAGTCCGCGCCGCACCATGCTATTGCAGATGACAAAAGAATAGGCGTGTGGTAGAGGGACTGCCTCATAGGTAAGGCTGCGGCAGTCGATGAGGACGCAGTGATCGCGCCGGCCAACAACCGAGATAAACTGGTCCATAATGCCGCAGCGCATGCCCACCCACGCGTTTTCAGCCTTCTGACAGAGCAGCGCCATGTCCACCGCATCCATGCGGAACCCTGCCGCGACCTGCAAGGCCCAGGCCGAGGCCACCTCGATCGCTGCCGACGACGACAGCCCCGCTCCTATCGGCACATCGCCGCTGACGACGGCGTCCATGCCCCGCAGCGGCAGCGTCCTCTCCAACATGGCCCAGGCGACGCCGCGCGTATACTCTGACCAGGAGGCCTTGCCGTCATCATGGCGCAGATCGTCAAGACCAAAGGTGACCTGCTGGCCGAAATCGGCTGAGCATAGGGTGACGCGCCGGTCTGTGCGCGGGCGCAGCGCGATGCGCACGTCGTGTTCGATGGCCATTGGCATAACAAAGCCATCGTTGTAGTCGGTATGCTCGCCGATCAGGTTGACGCGGCCGGGCGCGCGCACGAACGCCGCCGGCTCTTCAGCGAAGATTGACTGGAAACTGGCGGTAAGGGCAAGCATCTGCGTGTTTCTCATGGTCAATGTTCCTTCGTGATCATGGAGCGTCGCTTCCCAGCCACTTTGCCCACGAGGCTGCCGGGTGCGCTTTCTCAAAGAGCACGCGGTCAGCCGTAACAAAGTCGCAGGCGAGGGTCTCGGCCAGAGCCAGATAGAGGGCATCATAGAGCGCACAGTCAAATCGGCGTGCAACATCCACGGCGGAAAGTATGAGGTCATCCGTCCCCACGTAGGCAAAATCCCACGTGAGGAAGTCGGCAACGGCCTGCCGCGCCTCAGCCTCGCTGATACGTCGGCGTCTGCGTGCAACACTGAGGGCGTTGGCGACCTCATAGCGCGCGACATCGGGCATGGCGATGGAGAAGCGTCCCTCGTTGAACGCGCTGCGCAGCGCCAGGGCATCCTCCGCCGAGTCCTCGTCTAGAAGATACCATTTGACAACGACGGATGCATCGATGACCAGCACTGGCGTGCTAACTGTCGGCTGCATTTTCTTCCTCATCCCGCGCCTGCCGGATGATGTCCACTACTGAGATATCGAGTGGCTTCATGGATGATCTCAGCGCATCGGCCCGGGCAGCCAACTCCCGACGTCGCGCCAGCACCTCAGGCGTTGGCTTTGGAGTATCAAGTTGCAGATGCCACTGCGCCTGGACAGGTTGCACGAAGGCGTCGGCGTCGTCCTTGCGCACGCGCACGCGCCCGCCGATCTTCACGGCACGCAGCTTGCCGCTGCGGATATGCCGGCGCACGGTGATTTCGTTCACTTTATAGATAGCTGCCACTTCACGCACAGTCAGATACTCAGGCATGGTTGTGCCTCCATCTGTGCATGAGTATACAATAGTATACATTCCTTGTCAACGCGATCCCGTCGCCACGGAACGGACAGCGGGGATTGGGGGATTGGGAGATCAAGGAATGTGGGGACGGGAGAGGCTCAGTCCGGTCTCCCCTCCCATCTTCTCCCCCAATCCCCGCCCGCTACCCTACTTCCCGCTCGCGTCGATCATGTCGTTCAGCTTGGTCCGGTAGTACAGGAAGTCGTCCCACGAGACGTCGGGCGGGACGTGGTGGTCGACGTGGGGGATGTAGCCGCCCTGCTTGAGCATGAAGGGAATCTTGGCCTCCAGCTCGCGGTCGATGGCCTCTTTGCCGTGGGCAAGTTGTACCTTGTCCATGCCGCCCATCATCTGCAGCGTGGGGAAGGCCTTGCGCACCTCTACCACGTTCATATTGGCGTTGACTTCAAAGGGATAGACGCCAGTCACGCCGCCTTCCATGAAGATGGGGATGAGCGACCAGCAGTCGCCGTCGGTATCGAGCAGAATATTCTTGATGCCGCGGTCGCGGAAGAAGCTGGTGAGCTTCTTGTAGGCGGGCAGCATGAACTCCCGTACCAGCTTGGGCGAGATGAGCGGACCGTTCTTGAAGGACATATCTTCCCAGATCAGGGCCAGGTCGGCTGTCGTCTGGTCGAGCACCTTGTCGTAGAGACCAATCCAGAAGTCGCACAGGTCGTTGATGATAGCGCGGATGAGTTCAGGATCGTCAAAGAAGCTGAAGAGGAGGTTCTCCTCACCCAGGATGTTGCGCGGCGTGCCGAAGAATCCGCCGGGGAAGCCTGCAATCGACAGCGGGTAGGTGCGCGTCTTGTATCGCTTCATACACTCGTCCCAGTTGGCAGGCAAGCGGCCTTCGAGAGTTGGGTGCAGGCGCTCAGCCTTGAGCTTCTCCCAATCGTCGCGCGTCTTGACCGGCCAGCCGAGATAGCGCGGCAACGACATCCGTCCGGTCGCCTCTTTACGTAGGATGCCGTATTCGTCCTGGTGGATGTACCAGTCTTCGTGTGTCTCGATGACGGTGTCCTCAAACTTGGGGGCAAAGATGTTGTACACCGGGATGCGCTCGATGCCGTCTTCCAGACCGGCCACCTTGAGCACGTCCAGATCACGCGCGCGCTCTGCCCACCAGGCGTTGGCCGGGCCGGTGGCGCTGTCGCCATCGCCCCACTTGTCTTCCACGCCATGCACCCTGGGCAGACCTTCTCTGTACCAGCGCCGCACTGCCCCGATCCAATAGCCCATCTCCCATTTCAGGGTGCGCACACCGGGTTCCAAGTTCATCACTGCCAAAAAACGCTCTCGTGAGTTCATGTGCCAGCCTCCTTGTTGTGGTTGTGCTTCGTTTTCCCATTTCATCGTGGGCGCATGGGTGTCGGAACGCATTGTTGCCAGGAATTGCTCGCGGACGTTCATGCACCCTCCAGATGGCGGTCGTTGCCGGGCAGACGCGAAACGAGCCTCCTGGCTTGAGGAGGTGAAGGCGAGACGGTGCGGGGCGCGGCTTTCGCCGCCACCTTAATCCGCGGCGGCGGCGAAAGATCGTGTTAGTGGATCCACACGCGGGTGCCGACCGATGCCCAGTCGTACAGCGTGCCTGCGTCGGTCAGATTGACGTTGACGCAGCCATGGCTGACCATGCCACCGAAGGTCTTGACCCAGTATGCCCCGTGGATTGCGTAGCCACGGTAGAAGAACATGGTATGAGGTACATTCGGCAGATTGTAACCTGGACCGCTCATGCGCGTAGCGTGCAGCTTGGTCTTGATGTAGAAAGTGCCTTTCACCGTTGGTGTGCCGGGCTTGCCAATCGATACGACGGTGGTGAGGAAGATGCTGTCTCCCTGGTGGGCGATGAGACGTCGCTGGGCGAGATTGACCTCGATCCAGCGCTCACCCTTTGCGGCGGCGTCAAACGATCTCGCTCCGTCGTCCTTCACCTGCTGACATAAAGACAATGCGGCGCGCAACAAACGCTCCGAGGCGCCAAGCGATGTCGCTCCGTCGTCCTTGACCTGCTCTATGTCCTGTACGTTTGCCGAATTGCCCGGAAGGGCAGCGACAGGTTGCACGTGAGCTGCACTCGTCGGTGAAACAACGCCGAGCAGAGCACTGATGGCCAGGACGGCGGCAAACATGAAGTTGAGAAGCGGTCGCTTCATAATGCCTCCCTCGTCTGGATTTTGGAGGCCTATCCACGGAGTTGCCTCCGCGAAGGTTCCGGTGCCTTCCCAGGGGAAGCTCTGCTGACTGGTGACAGTCAGAGATGTGCTATTCTGCCGGCGAGGAGGTGGGCAGACCCCCTCGCCAACTATCTTAGCATAAGTGGAATAGGCCGTCAATCTAAGAGACGAACGAGCAGCCAAAATGATAGCTGAAAGACTTACAGGTATCGCCGCCTCTCTATTTACTTGCGAACGACTGCCCCCAGCTCTTGCTCGATGCGCTTTTCGATGCGGGCGTGGCTATCGGCAACCTCTTCGCTCTTCAGTGTGCGATCGGGCGCCTGGTATGTGATGGAATAGGCCAGGCTCTTCATGCCGGCCGGCACGCGCTCGCCCTGATAGAGATCAAACAGGTGTATGCCAATAACCAGACCGCCGCCGGCGCGCCGCATGATGTCCTCAACCTGGGCGGCGGACACGTTCTCAGGGATGGTGAACGAGATGTCCTGCACAACGGCCGGGAAGCGCGGGATAGGGCGGTAGTTGGCTATGGCCGCACCAGGCCGGCCTGCCAACTCGATCAACTGCGTGAGGTCCATGGCCAGCACGTAGGCGCGCTCCTGTATGTCGTAGTTGGCGCACACGTCGGGGTGTACCTCACCGAGCAGGCCCACGACGATGGCTGTGTCATAGACGGTATTCTTACCCTTTCGCCCCACGCTGCGCTCGAACGAGATCAGCGCCATGCGCCCGGGATGGAAGCTGGGGTGGCGGGCCGGTGTGAAGCTGACGCGGAAGGCGGGCGCCTGGATGCCCATACGCGCCAGTACTGCTTCGGCGGCGCCCTTGGCGTCGAAGAAATCGACTTCCTGGCGCTGGCCCCACGCCGCGGCGCTACGATACTGCCCGCTGGCCAGCGTCAACACGCGTCGCTCGTCGGGCAGCTCGTCGCCCTGCGGCAGATAGACGCGCCCGATCTCGAAGATCGCCACGTCCCGATCCTGGTGGCGCAGGTTGCGGCCCAGCGTGTCGAGCATGCCGGGAATGGCGGTCGTGCGCATCATGTCCAGATCGGCGCTCATCGGGTTGAACAGGCGCAGTGCAGCGACGCCTTCGCCGAGCAGACGCCGGGCGACATCATCCGGCACGGTGCTGGCGCTGCGCTCGCCCGCGGGCAGCAGGTTGTCCTGTGTGCGCTGATTCGTCAACGAGTACAAGATAGCCTCGGCATAGCCGCAGCCGACGAGTGTGTCGCGCACGATTTCTTCCCAGTCACGCTCGGGGCCGCTCAGTTGTTCGTCGGGAATGGGCGTGCTGATCATGGTTGTGGGCATACTGTCATAGCCCACAATGCGCGCCAGTTCTTCGATCAGGTCGGCGGGGATACTCACATCGACGCGGCGCATGGGGACAGTGACGCGCACGGCGTCCGTGCCCTCTCGTTGCACACCAAAGCCCAATGCGCTGAGAATAGTATCGATGCGTTCCAGAGGCATCTCGACGCCCAGCACGCGTTTGACCTCACCCGTGGTGAGCAGGATGGCGGGCTGTTCCTTCTGGCCCGGGTAGGCGTCGGCGATGCCTCTGGCAGCCACGCCGCCGGCCAACTGCAGCATCAACTGGGTGGCACGGCGCGCGGCGGGAATGGTTCCCGCGGCAGGCAGCCCTTTCTCGAAGCGACGCTGCGCCTCGCTGAACATTTGCAGGCCGCGGCCGGTGCGACGGATACTGGCAGGCAGGAAGTTGGCCGATTCGAGCAGGATATTGGTTGTCTCATCGGTCACTTCTGAGTCAAGCCCGCCCATGACGCCGGCAAGGGCGACCGCATGGTCAGCGTCGGCGATGACCAACATCTCGGTGCTCAGGCCACGCTCTTGGCCGTCAAGGCTGACGAGCGTTTCGCCGGGCCAGGCGCAGCGCACGATGATCTTCTTGCCATGCAGCTTATCGTAGTCGAAGGCATGCAAGGGCTGGCCGGTTTCCCACATGACATAATTGGTGGCGTCGACGATGTTGTTGATCGGTCGCAGCCCGGCGGCAATCAGTCGCTCGTGCAGCCAGCGCGGCGAGGGGCCAATCTTGACGCCACGAAGCAGCGCCGCTGAGTAGCGCGGGCAGAGATCGGCATCGGCGATCTCGATCGTGATCGACTCAGCGATGTCCGCGCCCGTCTCGGCGTAAGCGGTGGCCGGCTCGCGGTAGCCGACCGGCTGGCCCGACTGCACGCGCTGGATGGCAGCTACATCCGCCGCCACGCCCAGCATCGACAGGCAGTCCCAGCGCCCCTTGATCTCCAGCTCGAAAATGGTGTCGCCCAGATAGTCGACGAGCGGCGTGCCGACAGGCGCGTCGGCGGGCAGGATCATGATGCCCGCGTGATCGTCGCCGAGACCAAGCTCGAGCGCCGAGCACACCATGCCCTCGGATGGGATGCCGCGCAATTTGGTGGGCTTGAGTTCGATCATCTCGTGTTGCTCGGAGTGGCCGTTCTTGAGCCGCGCCCCCATGAGTGCAACCGGAATCTTGTCGCCGACGTGGATATTGAAGGCGCCGGTGACGACCGTGATGACGCCTTTGCCGTAATCGGTCGTGGCAAGTTGCAGACGGTCGGCGTTGGGATGCGGGGCCAGGGCGGTGATCTGCCCGACGACGATCTTGTCGCGATCCCAGGCGGCGCCGATCTGCTCGATCGCGGGAACTTCAACCCCGCCCATGGTCAAGCGATGGGCCAGGTCCTCGACGGGAATGACAATGTCTGTATAATCGCGTAGCCATTTGAGCGATACTCTCATGCGAGCCTCCTACATCAGACATGCGCTGTGACGGCGACCGTGCCTGCTTACTTGCGTTCGGTAATGGTGAAGGTGTTGCCAATGAGCTTGCCGCGCACACTTTCGCTGCGCATCTTGCGGCCGCCCTGGTAATAGGTGACAGTCGCCGATCCCTGGGCCACGGCGTTGCCCGGAGCGGGCGCGTTGATGATATGGACATCGCTGATGACAACGACAGTGCGATCGTCAGCGAAACTCCGCGTTGTGAGATAGGAATCGACACCATCGGCTGCCAGCAGCACAATGCTATCGCTGCTCAGACGGCCACGGTCAACGCTAAAGCCGTCTTCAACAATAACGATGACCTCAGCATCCACCTGCCCGTCGCCGCGCCCCCTGACGGTACGCACGGTGGCGGCGGCCATCTCGTTCTCGCACTAGCCGCGTGTACCCAGGACGCATGGTGGGTCAGCCGAGCACGCCGCCAGCGCCAGCCCAGCAAGCAGCATCACGAGCAGATTCCATGCATCACCCGCTCTCCGCGTCACCGCGTCTTCTCCTCTCCCTGTCCCCATCAGAACTGGCGCAGGAAGCGCAGGTCGTTGCCATAGAACAGGCGAATGTCATCGATCCCATACTTGAGCATGGCCACGCGTTCCGGCCCCAGGCCGAAGGCAAAGCCTGTATACACGCTCGGGTCATAGCCAACCCCCGCCAGCACGTTGGGATGGACCATGCCCGCGCCCAAAATCTCCAACCAACCGGAGCCTTTGCACACGCTGCAATGCGGGTCTTTGCCGTCGCAGCGATGGCAAGACATGGAGACATCCACGCCCGGCTCGACGGAGGGGAAGTAGTCGCAGCGGAAGCGGACACGGCGCTCAGGGCCGAAGAGGCGCTTGCACATGGTGGTGAGCGCGCCCTTCATGTCGGTGAAGGTGATACCCTTGTCCACGGCCAGCCCCTCGATCTGGTAGAACATCGTCTCGTGGGTGGCGTCGGTGGCCTCGTAGCGGTAGCACTTGCCGGGGACGACCACACGGACGGGCGGCCGCGTGCGTTCCATCACGCGCGCCTGGTTGGGCGAGGTGTGGGTACGCAGCAGCATCTCACCCATGCGCGTCGGGTGAGCGATGTAGTAGGTGTCCCAGATGTCACGCGCCGGGTGATCTTTAGGGATGTTGAGCATCTGGAAGTTGTAGCGATCCCATTCGACCTCCGGGCCCTCGACGGTCTGGAAGCCCATCGAGGAAAAGACAGCCAGAATCTCGCGGATGGTGCGGCTGATGATGTGCATCTGCCCCATGCGCAATGGGCGGGCGGGCAGCGTCACGTCGACGGCCTCAGCCTGGAGGATGCGCTGCCGGTCGAGGCTCTTGATGGCGTCGGCGCGGGCGTTGCCCGCCTCCTCGAGCGCCTTCTTGACGTCGTTGGCGGCCTGGCCGGCGCGCGGGCGATCCGCGACGGGCAGGGCGCCCAACCCGCGCAGGATGGTCGTTAGCGTACCCTTCTTGCCCAGGTAGTCGATGCGCCACTGGTCGATGGCGGCGTCGTCGTTGGCTTCGGCCAGCCGCGCCAGGGCTTCGTCACGCAATGCCTGTAACTCCTCGAGCATAGTCTGTTCCCCCTATGCAAAATGCGACGCGGATGCACGCAGATGAGACAGAAAAAGATAAGCGGTTATCCTTCGTTCAGGGACGAAGGATAACCGCTGCGCGGTACCACCCTGTGTTGGCCGGTTGCCCGGCCCACTCGTTTGGGGACGGCAGTTACGCTTATCCCCTGCTTCTGTAATGGGAAGCGCCCAGGCCAGGCTACGCACGAGCCACACGGCTCGCTTCACCCGCCGGCTCAGGAGTGAACTTCAGCCCGGTCGTCCCCAAGAGGGCTTGCAGTCAATGACCCTCTCTCCCTGTGGGGCTTCCCGGCCTACTCTCTCCGTCAATGCCCTGCTCTATGTTGTTGGCGCAAGTATAGCGAGATGTGGGAGCATTGTCAAGAGGATAAAAGGTCAGCCAACAAGTTAGGGAGCAGCGCGACCGTGTCTAGCCCGCCGCCTCTCTCGCCGGTCAGACAAGAGAGGCGGTTTGGGTTTCCTAAGGCGCCAGTATGACCGGCAGGTAGAGGCGGGACAGGCCCGGCATCGCTATCTGCGTCGGTGTGGCCGTTGTTGTCCGCGTCGCCGTGTGCGTGGCGGTCGGCGTCGGCGTTGCCGGCAGGCGCACAACGATGGCAGCCGACGCAGTGTTGTTGTCGAGGAATGGCTCGACATCCATGGGCAGGTTGTCGATAATCGCGGCTGTGTTGGTCAGGACATCGCCATCCTGCGCTGTCGAAGCGACACGCGCTACCACCGTGAATTCCTCTGCAGAGCCCCTGCCCAGTGCATGCCAGCTCCAGATCAGGCTTCTGCCACTGACCAAAGGCGGCCACGGCACGTTTCGATCGTCCGGGCGCGTGGCTCCGACAAAAGTCATGCCCTCGGGTAAGGTATCGATGATCGTCACTTCGCCGCCCGACATGAAGGTCATGTCCCACTGCTCGCTCCGATTGCCGAAGTAGGCTGTGTAGGTCACCAGGTCCGACGGCCGCACCGCGGCGCTGCCGGGTGTCAGCCCAATGTAGAGGTCAGGCCCGCTGAAGGTCACGGCCGTCGCAACGTTGTCTGCCGGGTTCACGTCTTGGGCAATGGTTCCCGTCAGCGTGCTGGTGAAGACGAGCCCCGGCCGGTTGGCAGCATCGTTGTCCAGCTTGAACCAGAGCAGAAACTCGCTGAACATTCCCGCTGGGATCTCGCTGATCCAGAAGAAGGCCTGGCCGGAGACGGGTGTCGTTGACGTTATGACACCCCAGGTCTTACCGGTCTTCCAATCCTCGAGCGTCATGGACAGAGGATACGTGTATGTCAACCAGATGTCACCTATGGTTTGGTCACCGATATTGCGCACCACCAGGTGATACTCCGTGTTACTCTGACCTTTCCAGTGCATGTCCTGCGACACATTCAAGTTGGGCCCGCCGTCATGGAGAGTGCGAACGTCAGCGGCGGTGTTGTTTGGCGAGTAGGCGTCGTCGTCGCTGCTGCCGATGCGCACGGTATTAGTGAGCACTGTCCCGGCAGGCAGGTCGTTGGCCACCTCGATACTGAGGTTGCCCCACAACCCGGGCAACAGATCGCCCAGATCCCACACGTAGTCGTTACCGATGCTATAGCTGTATGGCACCTTCACCCAACCCATAGGGTTCCAATGTGCCGATTCCTTCAGCCAGGTTCCAGCGGGCAGCGTTTCGGTCAGGAGGACACGGTGGGCGACAGCGTTTGAGCCACTGCCGTAGAGGACGTCATAGGCGACTCTTCCGCCTGGAACAGTGGACCCATAGGAGAAGCTCTTCGACACGTACAAATCGCGCCGCGCCGGCGCTGTTTGCACAGTACTCGTGTGGCTGTTGTTGTCGGAACTGATGTCATTCGCCGTGAACACCTGCACCGTGTCGGTCAGCACGTGCTTGATCGGTACGCCACTGTCAACGAGCGCAACGAAGTAGAGAGAGTCTCCCCAATTGCCGGGAATGCATGGTCTCTCCCAGACAATCTGGCGACCGCTGGCGCTCACAAGTCTCCAAGTTACGTCGTCGGCCCACCAGCGGACGAAGGTTGTGGACAGGGGAAGCGTGTTGGTGAGGCGAACGGCGGCGCTGCCGGTCGGCCCGGAGTTGATGTGGTCAATTCTGTAGACGAGAGGCTCGCCCGCAGCCGCAGACCCGGAGAGGGGATTCACGTTCACGGTTACATTGGTGGCATTGGCGCGCAGTTGCGTGGCGAGGAGCGTAGTGTTGTCGGCGGGATAGGCGTCTGCCTGCGCCGCACCGATCTGGACGCTGTTGGTGATCCAACTCCCCGGCGCCAGCGAGCGGCTGATGTCCACATAGAGGGTGATCATGTCGTTGCGCCAGGCAGGCAGGGTGCCCACCGTGAAGACAAGGCGGTTACCCGACAGCCTGACAGGAATGTCGGGTGTGTGGGTCACGTATGTCACGCCGGCAGGAAGGATATCGGTGATCACCACGCCGGGCGTATCCATCTGTTCATTGTTGTAGCTGATCCTGTAGACGTAGCGCCCGCCCGGCGCCGCCTCGCCGAGGCCTTCGAGCCACACCGCCAGGCGCGGTAGGGCAAAGCCCACGCTGACGGTTTGCAGGTTCTCGTCGCGGTAGTGCACACTTCCCATGTCCCCGCGCTGCAGATCGTAGTTGCCATACTCAGGCTGGCTCGTTTTGAGGCTGAAATAGCCCGTCGCCGATGTTTGGACCGTCATCTTGTCCGGCCCTTTCGGCTTGATGAAAATCATCAGCTCCGAGTTGGGGGGACCATAGCCGCTGATGGTGTCAGTCTCCGCATCCATCTGCGCCGTGAACGTGGGATAGGTCGCGACCGTCACCACCTGCCCGCCAGATGCAAGAACAAATGCGTCCCCGGGCAGGGTGTCTATCTGTTGCTGGCCGGTTCCCGTCACAACGTATGTCCAGCAAGACCCGTGCGCGCTCGCCTTGCACCCGCCCGCCCCAACCAGAGCGCCGCGTGTCATCGTCACCTGCACACTTGCGCCGGGCGTCGTGGATACCCACACCTGGTTGTTCGACAAGTAGACGTCCGCGCGTAGGGCAGAGCGCTCGATGCCCAGTGCATCGCCGTCAGGCTCGAAGTACCACAGCAGGACGGTGTCCCCATAGCGCACATCGTAGGGGCTGAGGTCGAGCAAATAGTTGCCGGATGCGTCAGTCATACCGGTTATTACTTTGGGCGGCCCACCCACCTCTGCCCGCACTCTCGCCGGGAAGACGCCTTCGTGAACGGCCCCGCTGATCGTGTCGGCCGCGGCGTTGACCACGCCGGTCATCCTTACAACTCTGACCACAGCCAGCGAGCCATCGCTCGACGTGGCAGTGACACTGTCACCGGGCCTGATGTCTAGCGGCCCCTCGCCTGAATTAAGGGACGCCCAGAACCAGCCATCGCCGCCAGCTTTCGTCTGGGTAGCCGCATTGGTCTTGCCCAGCTTGTCTGTGAGCGTGATCAAGACGGTCGCATTGGCCGTGGTCTCTCCGTTCGCCCATCCGCTATCCTGATTGACGCGCAGCCTGGTGTGGGCAATACGCAGCGTCACCAT
>CAYOEZ010000023.1:0-8017 GCA_964402955.1 uncultured Ktedonobacterales bacterium
GTCCCGCGGGCCGGTATGCACCCCTGGCTATCGGCCCGCATCTGCGCCAGTTCAGCCGTCGAACGAGGCGTAAGAAGATCGAAATCGTCCACGAGTCATTACCTCATTGGTGCCAGGGTAGAACGCGCAGATGCAGTAGCGCTTCGAGCACTCCGCCGCCGATAGCGCGCGCCTTGTCGGAAATCGTAAAGCAGTGCTCCACCATGCCGCGCGGGTCGACATCGCCGATTTTCAGCCCGGCTGGAACATTGACGCCGTCATGGATTATACCACGCAGCACGCCGTTTATGGCGCAAATCACGGCCGAGTCAGAGACATATCCGACCGTCTCCCCCGCCGCCACCTGGTCGCCGATCTGGCGCACGGAGCGGAAGGCGCCAGCGCTGGGCGCCCGCAACAAGCGAGTGATTGCTTCGCCGCCAACTGCTCCCGGCACGCCGCTATCGGGCGCAGCTTCGCCCTGCCAGATCACACGCCCCAGATCGTGCCCGCGCTGCGTTTCGATCACTGCGTGCGCGTCTCGGCCCGCGACGAAGCCGGGTCCCAGCGCAATCACCAGCGGAGCGTCGCTCATTCGTGTATCCAGTTTGCGCTTGGCCAGGCGCGCGTCGACAAGCGCAGCCGGCTGCAGAGCCGCCAGCGTCATCCCCTGCCGGTCGACAAGAACGGGGATGACTCGCCCGGCCAGCGTAGCACGCGCCTGCGCCACATCCGTGACACACATTGCTCCAACCCCCTCAACGGTCACAGAGCCGTCAAAGACCGCCGTGGCAAAGGCAACGGCGCGCCGGATGACCAGAGGCTGCTCGATCTCCAGGATGGCGACATCGTAGCCGGCGGCGTACAGCCGGTGGGCCACCCCGCTGCCCAGGTCTCCGCCGCCACGGATGACAACAAGCATGTGTGCCAATTGCTCACCTTTGTGGGCGCAGCAAGCAGCGCCCCTACCACATCGTGCCCCCAGCAGTTTGTCGGAGAGCCGATGCATGAGGTTCTTTTCCACCGCAGAGACGCAGAGAGCGCCAAGAAAAGGTCACAAAAGAGCCAGAAACACCTCTGCGTCCTCTGCGTCTCTGCGGTCAAACAACCCTCTCCGGCAGGCCGCTAACACCTCTGCCAGAGCGCGGCAGCCAACTCACGGGCACGGGCGAAGATAGCATCCTCATCCAGCGTCTGCAAGACACGATCCTGCATCAAGACACGCCCATTGACGATGGTCGTTGTCACCAGGCCGCCATCGACGCCAAAGATCAGGTGCCAGGGCAGGTTAGCCGCTGTGACCGGCGTCGGCGACTTGTAGTCGACGATGATCACATCTGCCGCAGCTCCGACCACCAACTCACCAAAGCGCGCTGGAAAGCCCAGGCTGCCAAAGGCGATGCCCGCAAATTGAGCATTGCTTGTGATCGCCATCTTTTGCACGTCATCAGCAGGCATAGCACGCGGGTCATTCAGCGCAGCCTTGTGCAAGAGGTAGGCCGTCTTCATCTCCAGGAACATGTCGTTGCTCAACCCGTCGTTACCCAGCCCCACCGGGATGGCTTGCTCCAGCATCTCCGTCACGCGTGCCGTGCCGACCGAGTTGTTCATGTTTGAGCGCGGGTTATGGACGACCATTGTGCCCGTCTTGGCCAGGACGGTCAGCTCATGATCATCAACGTGAATGCAGTGGGCGGCGATCGAGCGCGGGCTGAGCACGCGCAACATCTGCAACCTGACCATCGTGCGGGCGCGGTGGTAGCGCAGGCTATCCTGCGCGTCGGCGTCGCCCTCAGCCACGTGGATATGGCAGCCGACGCCCAGCCCCCAGGCAATGCCGGCCGCTTCGGTGATCGTCTCGTCGGACAGGGTGAACGATGCGTGCAGGCCCATCATGGCAGAGAGCATGGGAACGGCAGGAGCGATCGCTCCCTGGGACGCGGGAAGATTCGCTCCATCCCGTACCAGACGTATGAAGCGCTCGTTCTCGCGTATACCGGCGCGGGCATTCTCCCTCCCGTTACGGTCGGACACTTCGTAGCACAGGCAGCCGCGCACACCAGCCGCGCCGAACGCACTGGTAAGCACATCGAGCGAGCCGTCGCAGGCATTGGGGCTGGAATGATGATCGAACAGTGTGGTCGTGCCGTGGCGGATGGCATCGACCAGGCACACCAGGGCGCTGTAGTAGATATCCTCCGTTTGCAAACTTCGATCAAGTCGCCACCACAGGCGCTGCAATATCTGCATGAAGTTTTCAGGCGGCTGTGTCTTGAGGGCCATGGCACGCGCAAAGGCGCCGTAGGTGTGCGTGTGCGTGCAGATCATGCCGGGCATAATATACTGGCCCCGGGCATCGACAAAAGCAGCCTCGGGGTGAGCCTGTCGCAGCGCGGCCGTCTGCCCGATCTCCACAATGACACCGCCCCGCGCCAGCAACGCCCCGTCCGCAAGCAAGCGGCGTTCGCGGCCAAAGGTGATGAGCGTACCATTGCCGATAATGATCTTGTCCGCCATGTTTACCCCTTCTTGTACGCCACCATCAAACCGTCGCGAATCGGAACGATCGAGGTAATCCAGTCAGGATCGCCGCTGATGCGCCGCGTCAGCTCGCGCACGCCGCGCGTGTCTTCAGATTGGTCGCGCACGTCGAAGATGCGCCCGTGCCAGAGCAGGTTGTCGACGAGCATAACGCCGCCCGGCCGCAACTTCTCTTTGATCACGGGCAGCGCGTTCGGGTAGGCGTCTTTGTCGATATCATTAAAGATGATGTCGAACGGCCCATCGGTCTCGCGCAGGGAGCGCACCGCTTCGGTGACGCGATACTCGACAATGCCGTCGAAGCCCAGCGCGCCCAGATGCTTGCGCGCTCGCTGCGACAGATCACTGCTCCAGACAACGTGGTAGACGGTCCCGCCGCCATTTTCCTGCACGGCTTTGGCAAACCATGCCGTGGAGTAGCCATAGCCGGAGCCCATCTCAAACACCCGCCGCGCCCCCATCAGGCGGGCCAGCAGGTAGCAGAAATGCCCCGACGCCGGGCCGACGATGGGGAAGCCTGTCTGCTGCGCGTATTCTTCCATCGCCTGCATCTCTGGCGGGCGAGGCGGGACGAGACTATCCAGATAGCGGCTCAACTGGCCGGAGAGAGGGTCTTGCGGCATGATGATACCTTCCTGAGAGTTCCACGTGTCGTACACTAGACCAGGGCGACAACGATATATGGATATTTTTGTTGCCTGGCGTCTGTGGCGCAGAGCAATTATGCCGCCGCCCACGTGATCAGCCCCATCTCATACGAGTTGCCCATGTCCTCGTTTTGCGGCAGAATGCGGACATTGTAGCCGTAGCTTCCGCTGCACGTCGTAGCGATGCTGCCGACGAAGACCTGATTACCATCTGCGCGTGCTTCCGCCCACGGCATCAGCGTGCGCTGGCCGTTGCTGATCTCGCCGCGCTCATCGAGCGGTCCATGGTACAACTCCACAGCCAAATCCTGGGCTTGCAGGCCGCCGGCGACAATGACCGCCCGCACCTGGATTTGCGCCCCAACCACGATCTCTTCGGGCGCATCGGACGATACGTCCACGATACGCACATCGCGCCAGGCGCCGCTGAGCCGGGATTTCCACTGCGCCAACGCCCTGGCCCGCGCGTAGCCATTCGCCGCCAGATGATCGTAGCGCTGCCGCAGGGGAATATAGCAGCTTTCTGCATACTCGCGCACCATGCGGTTAGTGTTGAAGACGGGCGCACAATCGTGCATCATGGCTTTCATGCGGGCGATCCACCCGCGCGGTAAGCTATCAGAACCACGCTGGTAGAAGAGCGGGGCCACTTCCTTCTCCAGAAGATCATAGAGCGCGTTCGACTCAACCTCGTCCTGGTAGTTGTAGTCCTGATAGACTTCGCCCTTGCCAATCGCCCAGCCAATCTCGGGCCGGTATGCTTCATCCCACCAGCCATCCAGAATGCTCATGTTGATGGCGCCGTTGGCCGCTGCCTTCATGCCGCTGGTGCCGCTGGCTTCCATGAAGCGGCGCGGGTTATTGAGCCACACGTCGACGCCCTGCACCAGGTAACGCGCGACGCTCATGTCATAGTTCTCCAGGAAGACGATGCGCGTGCGAAACTCCTCACGGGCGGCTAGCTGGATAACCTGCTTGATCAGCTCTTTGGCTGGAGCATCCAGCGGATGGGCTTTGCCGGCGAAGATGATCTGCAGCGGGCGATCTTTGCTATTCAGAATGCGCGCCAACCGCTGAGGGTTACGGAAGATGAGACTGGCGCGCTTGTAGGTGGCAAAGCGCCGGGCAAAACCGATCGTCAACGCCTCAGGATCGAGCACTTCCTTTGCCCGCTCCACATCCGACGGCAGCGCGCCACGCCCTTCAAGCTGCAGGCGCAGTTGTCTGCGCGCAACGGCAACCAGCCGCTCGCGGCGGCGCTCATGCGTACGCCACAACTCCTCGTCGGGGATAGAATCGACACGATCCCAGACCGCAGGCTCGGTGGGGTCATCATGCCAGTCAGGCCCCAGATAGCGGTCGAAGAGATCAGCCATATCGTTCGACACCCACGAGAGAGCGTGAATGCCGTTGGTGATCGAATCAATAGGGATCTCATCCTCCGGCACACCAGGCCACACGACCTGCCACATGCGCCGCGAGACGCCGCGGTGCAGCTTGCTCACGCCATTGGCCCTGGCCGAGAGATGGAACGCCAGCACCGCCATGTTGAACGGCTCATCCGGGTTGTTGGGATTGACGCGCCCCAGCGCCAGGAATTGGTCACGGTTCAGAGAAAGCGCAGGGTAATAGCTCTGGAAATACTTGTCCATGAGATACGGAGCAAAGAGATCGATGCCAGCCGCCACTGAGGTGTGGGTCGTGAACATATTGCCGGCCACCGTCGCCTCGCGCGCTTCGGCAAAGGATAGAGGCTCCCCCATCAGCAGACGAATACGTTCCAGAGCCAGAAAGGCCGAGTGGCCCTCGTTCATATGACAGACGACCGGCTCGATTCCCATCGCCTTCAAGGCACGCACGCCGCCAATGCCCAGCACGAGTTCCTGGCAGATACGCATTTCCGTGTCGCCGCCATAGAGCTGGTTGGTGATGGATCGGTCGTCGGGCCGGTTGTCTGCGACATTGGTATCGAGCAAGAAGAGCGCCACACGCCCGACTTGCACACGCCAAATCTGCGCTCTGACAACACGGCCGGGAAAGCTGACCTCGATCAGCGCTGGCTTGCCGTCGGGCTTTCGCTCCAGAAGAAGCGGCATGGTGTGGAAGTCGTTTATGGGGTAACGTTCCATCTGCCAGCCGTCAGCAGTCATGTATTGCTGGAAGTACCCCTGCTGGTAGAGCAGCCCCACGCCCACGAGCGGCAAACCAAGATCGCTGGCCGACTTCATGTGGTCGCCCGCCAGAATGCCTAACCCACCTGAGTAGTTGGGGATGCAGTCGGTCAAACCAAACTCGGCCGAGAAGTAGGCAATCACTGGCTGCGACGGGTCGCCACGCGCATGGTACCAGGTTGTTTTGCTCTGCGCGTAGCGGTCGAACTCGTCCAGCACGCGCGCCATGTTGGCCAGGAAGGCGTCGTCCTGCGCAGCCCTGGCCAGCTTGCTCTGGTCGATTGAGCCGAGGAAAAGAACAGGGTTGTGCCCGGTCTTGTCCCAGAGATCGCGGTCGAGACGGCGCAGCAGATCAATGGCTTGCCGGTGCCAGGCCCACCATAAGTTGTATGATAGATCCTTCAGCCGGGCCAAACTGGGCGGCAACGATGGAGTTATGTCAAATGAACGAATTGGTCGCATGGAGTCACATCCTTATAGAGCATGAACCAGCCGGCGCGCAATCTCATTCTGCTGCGCCACGAGACGATCAACATCCAGTCCGGCAATCTCGCCTCTTTCAATAACTACCTTGCCGTTGATCACCGACAGGGCTACCCGCGGCGGCGTGCAGAGGACGATCGTGCCCACTGGATCGTGCGCCGCGGCGGCGCTGTACGCTACGCCGCTAAGGTCAAAGGCAATGAAATCAGCAGCCATACCCGGCGCTAGGTAGCCAATATCGTCGCGTCCCAGCACGCGCGCCCCGCCTGTCGTCGCCAGCTCCAGGGCGTCCATGACGCTGAAAGCCGCAGCGCCCTTCTCAACCCGTTGCAGGAGCAGCGCCTGGCGCACTTCGGCAATCATGCTCGACGAGTCGTTCGAGGCGCTGCCGTCCACGGCCAGCCCTACCTTGACGCCGGCCTGCCTCATTTCACGGATGGGGGCGATGCCGGAACCCAGCCGCATATTCGAGCTGGGACAATGCGCCACGCCTGTACCCGTGGCGGCCAGTTGCTTGATCTCAGCGGCATTGACGTGCACGACATGAGCCCACCACACGTCCGGCCCCAGCCAACCGAGTTGTTCCATATACGCCACCGGGCGCGCGCCGAAGCGCTCGATGCAGAACTGCTCTTCGTCTTTCGTCTCGGCAACGTGCGTATGCAGTTGCACCTCGTACTGGCGAGCCAGAGCAGCGCAGTCGCGCATGATCTCGGGCGTCACCGAGAACGGCGAGCACGGCGCCAGAACGATGCGCAGCATGGAGTAGCGCTTCGGGTCGTGGAATTGCTCGATTACCCGCCGGCAATCGGACAGAATCGTCTCTTCGTCCTGCACGACGTGATCGGGTGGCAAGCCGCCCTGCGATGCGCCCAGGCTCATGCTGCCGCGGCAGGGGTGGAAGCGGATGCCCAACTCCTGCGCCGCCTGAATCTCGTCGTCCAGCCTGCTGTCGTTGGGAAACAGGTACAGGTGATCGCTGGTCGTGGTGCATCCACTGAGCAGCAGTTCGGCGATACCCACCTTGGCGCTGACATACACGGCTTCGCTCGTTAACCTGCCCCAAATTGGATACTGAGCCTTGAGCCAATCGAAGAGTTCGGCGTCTTGCGCCGCGGGCAGCGCCCTCGTTAGCGTTTGATACAGGTGATGGTGCGTATTGACCAGGCCGGGCATCACCAGCAGCCCGCGCGCGTCGATTATGCGCTCAGCGGTCTGCGGCAGCTCGCTGGTCGGCCCCACCGCCTCGATAATGCCGCCACGCACAAACACGCCGCCGTCCGCTATGCGCAGGCGAGCGGGGTCCATGGTGAGGAGAAGATTGGCGTGCTTGAGAAGAAGTGTGCTGGCAACGGATTCTAAACTCGGATGACGCGGATGGCTGGCAACGGATTCTAAACTCGGATTACACGGATTGGTCGACACAGGCTCTGAACACGGATGGCTGGCATCGGATTCTGAACTCGGATTACACGGATTGGTCGACACAGGCTCTGAACACGGATGGCTGGCAACGGATTCTAAACTCGGATTACACGGATGACGCGGATTGGAGGACACAGGCTCTGAACGCGGATGGCTGGGATCCACGGATACGGGTCTGGAGCTTCGGAATGACTGTGGTCGAGCATACCCAATGGCCGCGCTGTTCTCGGCCTTCAGCCAATCGGGCACAAACAACCATTGCGTCGCCACGGACAGTGGCGTGGACGCTGCGGGGGGAAAGATGCGATGCGGCTTGAGGCTCCGGTCGCGGAAATCAATGAGCAGTCCAACCAGGCAGCCGGTTGCCGTCAAATACACAATAACCTGAGCACGATGAGCCGAAGTCAGCCACCCCAAAGCCTTTATCTCGACAACAACTTGTCCCTCGACGACAAAATCGGGGATGTAATAACCAACCAGCCTGCCCTCGTCGTAGACGGGAAGGTTCTTCTGTGCTTCCACCGACAGGCCACTGGACAGGAGCTCATCCTCAAGCGCACGCTGATAGATTTCCTCCCGATGTCCCGAGCCCAGCCTGCGGTGGACAGCCATCGCCGCGCCGATTATCTTGTAAGTCAGCCCATCGCAAGGCGTATGAACCTTGTCCGCCATCCCCTGTCCCTCCGTGCCATCCCTGCTCCCAACCCGCCATCCGTTCCGTGTTCCCAACTCGCCGCCCGTTCTGTGTCATCCGAGTTCCTAATCCGTTAC
>CAYOEZ010000023.1:8117-20886 GCA_964402955.1 uncultured Ktedonobacterales bacterium
CTCGCCGCCAGTTCCGTGTAATTCGTGTTCCTAATCCGTTGCCAGCCATCCGTGTTCCCAACTCGCCGCCAGTTCCGTGTAATTCGTGTTCCTAATCCGTTGCCAGCCATCCGTGTTCCCAACTCGCCGCCAGTTCCGTGTAATTCGTGTTCCTAATCCGTTGCCAGCCATCCGTGTCATCCACGTTCTCAACTCGTTTCCAGCATCCGTGTAATCCGAGTTTCCAATCCGTTGGCAGCCATTCGTGTTCCGAATCCGATGCCAGCGCCGGCGTCCGTGATCCGTATCCCTAATCCGCATAATCCGCGTTCGGAATCCGCGCCCGCCAATCCGTGTAATCCGAGTTCAGAATCCGTTACCAGCGTCCCTAATCCGTGACCAGCGTTCGCGTCAGCATGTCCCTCTGCTGCTCGCCGATCAGTTCCTCAGTCGAGTGAAGCTTGCCCGTGTTGTCCGTCCAGCGGGCAGAGTTGCAGAACTTGCAGAAAGTCGCCTTGAGCCTGAAATCGTGGCGGGCCAGCATCGTGCCGACATAGGCGATCGGGTGGAACTCGCTGACATCAAACGTCGCGCCCGGCGGGGGGCTGCCGAAGGAGATGTAGAACTTGCCGCTAGCGCCCGGACGCCGGCCCTGATGAAAGACCGACCACGTCTCAATAGCGGACTTGACCTCCACCCATTCGCCATCCGGCTCCTGAACATGTCCCAGTTGCAGGTCGGTCAGCTCAAATCGGAACGGGTGCGGGCAATTGGCCCCGGTCAGCATGATCCGCTGGTCCGACCTGGCGACTGCGGCCAGGGCATCCGTGATGGGCGAGCCGTCGTCGCGGAAGCCATAGTGGCTCACGTGCGCGTCGTCGAAGATCACATAGCAGCCGACCCAGGCGTTGTAGTATGGTGACGTCGGATCCATCAGGCTAGAGCAACCATGTGCGGTGAACGCGCCCATCATGTAGTTATTGACTCCAGTGCAGGGGTGACCCACTTCCTCGGCGAGAAAGCTACCCAGGTTGCTGCCGAAGTCAATCGATGTGCCGCGCGGCATCCAGCCGGGCACGTTGTGCGGCAACTCAATCTGCACACCCCGCTCTTTGCCCGCATTGGGCTGGATATTGGTATACCATGCCACCACCTGGCTCTTCCATTGATTGATCGAGGCCATCACTCCCTCCCTCACACGTACTCAGCCTCATCCCAACCTTCTCCGTGCGCGGGAGAAGGGGCAGCGCAGCATTTTCGTGCCATCCGTGCCCCAATCCGTGACCAACATCCGTGTCATCCGCGTTCTCAACCTGTTGCCAGCATCCGTGCCATCCGCGTTCTCAACCCGTTGCCAGCATCCGTGTAATCCGAGTTTCCAATCCCTTGCCAGCTCCGTGTAATCCGAGTTTCCAATCCGTTTCCAGCATCCGTGTCATCCGCGTTCACAATCCGTGACCAACATGCGTGTCATCCGCGTTCACAATCCGTGACCAACATGCGTGTCATCCGCGTTCACAATCCGTGACCAGCCCCTGCTCGGATAGCTCGCCACACCCGTTCGGGCGTCAAAGGGATCTGGCGGATACGCACACCGGTGGCGTCAAAGACCGCGTTGGCAATGGCCGGCGCTGCTCCGTCGAGGGGTATCTCCGCCACTGCTTTCGCTCCAAACGGGCCCGATGGCTCATAGGTTTCGACCAGGATAGTCGCCAGCACGGGCATATCCAGCGCCGTATAGATCTTGTACGAATTGAAGTCACGCGTCAGAAGCGCCCCCTTGCCATCATACAGCATCTCTTCGGACACGCCGTAACCAAGCGCCTGCGCCAGCCCCCCCTCAACCTGCCCCTGCGCCGTCAGAGGGTTGATGATCTTGCCAGCATCGACCGCAGCCACCAGCTTCAGCACGCGCACCTCGCCCGTCTCGGTGTCGACCGCGACCTCGGCAAACGTGGCCGCAAATGGCGGCGGCGACTCATAGGACATGTGGCTGGCTGTTGCCATGATCTGGTGCTGCTCATTCCTGTGCAAGGACTGCAAGGCAACCTGCTCGATCGTCACGCTATGCCCTGATGGCGTCCATACCTGGCGGTCATGCAACGCCAGCCGCGCCGGGTCTTCTTCCAGCATCTGCGCCGCCACAGCGCAAATCTGTTGGCGCACGTCTTCAGCGGCCTTCTTCACCGCTCCGCCCGAGATGAAGGTCGTTGAGCTGGCATAGGCGCCGGTGTCGAAGGGTGTCATGTCAGTGTCCGATGAGTACATGATAATGTCGTCGACCGCCACGCCCAGCACCTCGGCTGCCATCTGCGCCAGAATCGTGTCGGAGCCGGTACCCAGGTCAGTCGCGCCGACGAGCACATTGAACGAGCCATCATCATTGAGCTTGATGCTGGCTGCGCCCATGTCGAGCCCCGGAATCGCGCTGCCGTGCATGGCGAGCGCCATGCCCACGCCATGTTTGATCGCTCCCGGCCCGCGGCGGCCACGCTTCTCCGCCCAGCCGATGGCGGCTGCCCCCCTCTCCGTGCATTCGGGCAACCCGCACGTGACAATGTGCTGCGGGAATCCCTCTTTGCCCTCGCCCAGCGCCACCGATAACGGATTGTCGTCGCCTGCCCGCAGCCAATTGCGTTTGCGCAGATCCATCGGGTCCATGCCCAGAGCGTGCGCGATCTCATCCATCTGCGATTCCAGAGCGAAGAAGCCTTGCGGCGCGCCGTAGCCCCGGAACGCCCCCGCCACAGGCAAATTGGTGTAAACCACATCAGCCACAAAACGCACATTGGGCGCATGATAGAGCGGCAACGCCTTCGAGCCGGTATTCGACTGCACGGTCAGCGAGTGTGCGCCATAAGCGCCCGTGTTGGCCAGCAGCCGCATCTCGTTGGCGACAATCGTGCCGTCGCGCCTGACGCCCGTCTTCATGCGGATAACCTGAGGGTGGCGCGAGCGGCTGGCGATGAACTCCTCCTCGCGCGTGTACTCGAGCCGCACCGGATGGCCGGTCTTGATGGTCAGGTGCGCACAGATGTCCTCGATCAGCACTTCCTGCTTGACGCCGAAACCACCGCCGATGCGCGGCTTGATCACGCGGATGCGCTTGGGCGGCAGGCCGATCAGCGGGGCGATGATGCGCCGCACATGGAACGGCACCTGCGTGCTCGTCCGCACGACCAGACGATTGTCCTCATCCCAATACGTTATCGTCACGTGCGGCTCGATGGGCGTCTGCTGCACCTGGGGCACAACGTACTCGTTCTCGATCACCAGATCAGACTCGGCAAATCCCCTGTCCACATCGCCCAATGCCGCTTCGATGTGCGCGGCCAGGTTGCGTTTGGCGTCGTGGATGCCCCAGGCGTCACTCTCATCGTGGATGACGGGGGCGCCGGGGATCATTGCCTGCGCCGGGTCAAGAACAGCCGGAAGAAGCTCGTAATCCACCTCGATCAGCTCAACAGCCTTCTGCGCGATCGCCAGCGACTCAGCGGCCACCGCAGCCACTCGGTCGCCCACAAATCTTACCTTGTTGTCGAGGCTAACCTGATCGTGCGGCCCAGGCTCAGGCCACGACTGTCCGGCCGTCGTGTAGATCACGCGCGCCACATCCTGGTGTGTCAGTACCGCGTGCACACCCGGCAGCGCTCTGGCCTTGCTGGCGTCGATCTTCATGATGCGGGCGTGAGCGTGCGGGCTAAGCAGCAGCTTGGCATATAGCATCCCACGCAGCTCAATGTCGTCGGTGAAGGCTGGACGCCCCGTTGCCAGCTTCACCCCGTCCACCTTGCGCTCCGGCTTGCCCACCACGCGCAGCGGCGAGGCAACGGCGATCTGCTTGGCCAAGGCTGCGCCAACACTCTCCGCTGCCGTAGGGGCAGGTCTGAGACCTGCCCTCTCATCTTCCTCAGGCTGGGCAGGTCTCAGACCTGCCCCTACACGTTCATCCCCGTCATCTGGCCGCCAGAAGGGCGGATACAGGGCCATGGGCTGGATGTCGCCACCGCCCCATTGTTCTCCCCCCAAGGTCGGGCGGCCGGGGGGGCGTCCCCGCATCTCACGCGCCGCTGCCAGCACCGCCTCCACCGGCTTCTTATAGCCTGTGCAGCGGCAGAGCACGCCCGCCAGAGCGTCGCGCACTTGGGCCTCGGTCGGGTCAGGGTTCTGCGCCAGCAAGGCCGCCGCCGCCAGCACCAGCCCCGGCGTACAATAGCCACACTGGATAGCGCCGTGATCGATGAACGCCTGCTGCAGCGGGTGCAGGCTCTGCGCTGTGCCGATCCCTTCAATCGTGGTGATGCAGGCGCCGTCGCACTGGGCTGCCAGCCGCGTACAGGAGTTCATCAGCACGCCGTTGATCAACACGGCGCAGGCGCCGCATGTGCCATCGTCGCAGCCGTGTTTAACGCCAAAGTATCCCTCGCGGCGTAGGACATCGAGCAAGCGGTCGGACGGAGCAACATCCAACGTCTTTGTATTGCCATTGATGACGAGTCCAATTTTCATCGTCCCGCCTCCCCGCCCATGCACTGCTGCACGGCGCGTCGCAGCAGCACGCCCAGCATCTCGGAGCGGTACTCGCTGCTGCCCACAATGTCCGAAAGGGGCAAGACCTCTTTCATCTGCACGTCAATCGCCTTCTTGATGTCGGCGTCGCTGAGGCGCGAGCCGCGCAGCAGCCGCTCGGCGCACGTCAGGCGGATCGGCGTCTTGTCAACCCCTCCCGCTGCCAGACGGACATCCTTGCACACCCCATGGTCACAGCGCAGAACGGCTGCGACATTGACAATGGCATGATCGGACGGCAGCCGGGAGATGCGCAGATAGGCCGAGCGCCAATCCGACGACGCCAGCGGCAAGCGCACCTCAAGCAGCAACTTCACATGGGCAGACACGCCTCCATTAGCCAGCGCATCCTCCAGGCACATGCTGTCGCCAGAGGCGGAGACAATGGCCGCGTCCAGCGCCAACAGGGCCACGACAAGGTCATTGGCCACACCACACGAGAGGATGCTCCCCCCCACGGTTGCGCAGTTGCGGATGGTGCGCGTCGCCGTATCGTGAGCAGCCGTTGCCAACAGCCCCCCGGCAAAGCCGTCAAGCAGCGGCGAGTCCACCAGGCTCTGCAACGTTGTCATGGCGCCGATCTCAAGGTTGTCCTGTCCGCGGCGGATGTAGTCCAGCCCCAGGCCGCTCAGGTCAATCACAGTCTGCGGCGCCGCATCGCGGCGCGCCAGCAAATCCGTGCCGCCGGCCAGCGCCACGGCGCGCCCGTTGCGTCGCTGCAAAAGGCGCAGCGCCTCATCTACAGTCGTTGGCTTATGGTATGCCGTCACACCTGGCAACATGCAAACCTCCCAGGGTCTAGGGTTCAGGGTTCAGGGTAGGGGGTATCCATGCAAGGCCGATACCCTATGCCCTATACCCTCTACCCTCTACCCCGTCCCCTATCGAACATCAATGACCGCGCCGCGTGGCAGGTTGATTATCTCCGCTGGCGCCACTGTCTCGACAAGCGACGCCGAGTAGAGCCGCTCAAGCGTCAGTTGATTGGAGAGAGGATAAAGCGTGCCGCTCTTGATCAGGTACACCTGCGGCGCGTCGGCTGTCTTGACCAGGCGGCCGATACTCGCCAGTTTGGCCTGCAAATCGGTGACTTGCTTCTGCAACTTCTTGAGTGGGTCGCCCGCGGTCACGGCCTTGGCCAGCTCTGCGAGCAGTCGATCCCAGGGTAGGCCGGCGCCAGGACAATTGAGCCGGTTGACGCCGTCGATGCGATAGTGACCGATGATGTGGTCCCTGTCAAAAGGGATATTCCAGCGTTGGGCAATCTGCGAGACCAGCCAAATGTCGGAACGGAACATGTCTTCCGTCCAAGGCTCGCCGGTATGCCCTTCATGCTCGATGCTGATCGTATACAGGTTGGGATTCACGCCATCGATGAGCAGCGGCCAGGCCGGCTTCTTCACCTGACCATTACCCCAGGCAGCATCCGTTTCTTCGACATATTGGTGAATCTCACCATTCTTGCCGATGGCGTAGTGCGTCGAGCTACCCTCATTACCGGGGCTATTGAACCAGCTATCGCAGCCTGCAAGCGTTCCTTCAGCGATATGCAGAACAACGGCAATGGGCTGGTAGCCATTGCGCCCATGCACTGCATCGGGATAGCCAAAATACGGTGAGCCAACAAATTTGACGTCCATCTTTGCGCTCCTCCACCAAATAGAGCCACATTCTATACCAATATCAGAATGAAACAGATATGGAAAGCGAACGGACGAAAAGCCGGACGATCCGCAGATGACACCCGATGCCCGATGGGGCGGGGCAGGCTCTACTGCGGGGTGAGCTTCGCAGATCAACACCCGATAGACGGGGTGAGCTTCGCAGATAGGACGACCGTTGGTCTGCCATCTTTGCCCGAGTCTGCGGCTTTTCATCTGCGTGCATCTGTGTCATCTGCGGATCCCCATACGCACGTGTGTTGTTTCGACCATGGCAGCAGTTGAGGCACTACTCGATAATCTCCCACGATTTCTGATAGCGATCAAGCAGAGCCTTCGTCGTCGCGTCCATCGGATGCTCGCGTTGCGGCGATTCCAGCTCGACCACTTCACCACACAGCTCGGTCGAGAAGTAGCGCAGGCCATTGTCATTGATCAGGGTGACGATTGCGCCCAGATCGGGGTGGCGCTGCGCAACCTTGAGCGCCGCCGCCACGTTGCAGCCCGACGAAATGCCACAGAAGATGCCTTCTTCGCGCGCCAGCCGCTTCGCCATCGTGATCGACTCGTCCGAAGTGGTCAGGACGACGCCAGTGAGCAGGCTGACATCGAGCACGGGCGGGATAAAGCCATCGCCGATGCCCTCGATTTTATGCATGCCCCAGGTGCGGCGCGCCAGCAACGGGCACTCCGCCGGCTCGACGGCGTACACTTTGAGCGACGGCTTCTTCTCACACAGGAAACGCGCCACGCCGGTGATTGTGCCGCCGGTGCCCTGCGAGAGGACGATCGCATCCACGGCGCCGTCCGTCTGATCCCATATCTCTGGACCGGTTGTCATGTAGTGAGCGCGGGGGTTATCGGGATTCTCGAACTGGCCGACTTTCCAGTATGTGCCAGGCGCGCGAGCCATGATCTCCTTGACCTTCTCCAACACCAGGTCAACATCGCTCTCAGCGCCCGGCGTCAACACAAGCTCCGCGCCATAAGCCAGATCCACCTTGCGCCGCTCTATGCTCATGCCCGCAGGCATAACGATCACACAGCGGTAACCTTTGACGGCGGCAACCATTGAGGTGGCGATGCCAGTATTGCCCGTCGTACCCTCGATGATGGTCATGCCAGGCTTCAGGTCGCCGCGTTTCTCCGCTGCCTCGACCATGCGGAAGAGGATGCGATCCTTGAGCGAGCCGCTGGGGTTGAAATACTCCAGCTTGGCCAGCACCTGCGGCTTCACGCCTGCTGTCACCTTATTCAGACGGACGAGAGGAGTATTGCCAATCGCATCAAAAACATTGCGTGCGATCTTCATGTTGTCTCCTGTGTCCTCCCCACCCACTCGCGGCGGAGTATTCCATAGATGCAGACATCGTGCCATGCCCCATGGCGGAACATGGCCAAGCGCATCGTCCCCTCGCAGGCGAAGCCCAAACGCTCCAGCAACCGCCTCGATGGTACGTTCTCAGCATCGGTGTAGGCTGACACGCGCTCCACTGGATAGCCGGCGAACAGGTAGTCGAGCAGCAGCGCGAGCGCTTCTCCGGCGTAGCCTTTGCCGCGATAGCTCGGTTCGGCGATGCCATAGCCGATGTCGATTCCTGGCACGTCGGGATCGGGGAAGTGCGAGCTGCTGTAGCGCACAAAGCCGATTGGTAGGTGCTCCTGCGCCAGCTCGACAATCAGGAATGCCCCGTCGCGGGAGAGCAACCCATTCTGGGCATACTGGCCCGCCAGGAGCCGGGCGTGCTCGAGTTGGAAACGCTGGTACTCGCCGCTCGCCTTGGCTGGATCGGCCGCCCACGCGGCCAGAACCGGCACGTCCTGATCCTGCAGCGGACGAACAATGACCCGCTGGCCGTTCAGCATGTGACATCCCCTCCAATGTCGATCCGATGCATCGGCGTCGCCGCACGTGGTGGCATCGTCTAGGGCAACAGACTCACACCCTCAATCGCCAGCGCCCGCGTCGGGCAGCGCGTGGCGCATAGACCGCAGCCCCAGCAGCGCTCCTCAATCACGCGCACCTTGTATGCGGGGGTCTTGCGCTCTCCGACCATCTCCAGTGCGCTATAGACGCATGACGTCGGGCAAATCTCACAGCCGATGCACAGCTCGACCGTGAGTTGGGGCGGCAGATGCTTTGTGCGCACCTGCCGGCCTGCCATCTGCCGCACAGCATAGCCGGACAAGTCGCTCGCCGACAGCCAGCCGTGACCATCCATCCATGCCTGCAATTCGTGGCCGATCCTGGCAAAGACCTGTGGCCCCTGCAGCACCGCCGCCGTGCACACCTGCACTGCGCTGGCCCCGGCCATCAGATACTCCACGACATCTGCGCCGCGGGCAACGCCGCCGCAGCCGATCACGGGAATGCTCACCTGGCGGGCAATGTCCCAGACGCAGCGCAGTGCGATGCTCTTGACCGCCGCGCCCGACAGCCAGGCATGTCCGCCGCTGGCAGGAAAGGCAACGCGGGCGCGCTCAGCATCTACAGCGAGACACGGCCCAAAGCCGCCCGTGGCGACAATGGCATCCGCCCCTGCATCCTTTGCCGCCTGCGCCCAGGCGACCACGTCGCGCCCCATGACCGTGAGCTTTACCCACACCGGCACGCCAAACACCGACCTGGCCGCGGCCACCGCATCCGCCATCAGACGCACGTCATCGGCCAGGTACTGACTGGAAAGCTCGACGGCATCGGCAAAGGGACGAAGCAGCGGAGCAAGCTGGCGGATGTGCTCAGCCGTGTAGCCCAGGCTGATGATCAGCGGCACGCCTGCAGCTTTCGCCCGCGCATAGTCATGAGCAACGTGCTCTTCGACGGTCCGCGGCGACCACAGTTCAGTCGTCAGCAATGAGCCAGGCGCTGTCCCCGCATCCATTGTCAGCGGCGCGGGCGCAGACGGCGCCGGCTGGACGGATACCGTGCGCGCCACAACGCCCGCGGCGCCGTTGGCAGCGCAGGTCGCCATCCCCTCGCCCGTTTCTGTGAGCGGCCCCGCCGCCGCCAGGATCGGGGAGGAAAATGCGAGACCTCCGGCATGAACTCTCAGGTCAGACACAACGCCACTCCACATTGGAAGGGGACTGCCGTGAAAACTGCCACGCATAGCCGCAGGTAGAATACAAGCCGCCAGTCATCCGATTGCCGCTCACCGTCGTCCCATGATAGACGCCAACGACGTAGTGGCGCTGCTTGCTGCGCCAGTCTATGTTGTCTCAACGGCATGCATCTGGCGCAGCAAGCAGCGCCACTACGTTCTTACCGTAGCTGTGAATAGCTTCGTAGTCCGCGTTCCTCAGTGTGCATCAGCGGCTCGTTCCTGCTCTACACAAACACCGGATGCCACACCACGGGGCGCCGGGCTGCCGACAACGCCAGACCCTTGATCTGACTGATCGACATGTAGCCGTGCCTGTCCAGCCAGTCGCTCATCTCTTGCGCGATCTTGCCGTACACCTCTGGCCCGCGCAGGATGCCTGACGTACACACCTGCACTGCGCTCGCACCCGCCATCATGTACTCGATGGCGTCCAGGCCATGACTGATGCCGCCAACGCCAAAGATAGGCTTGTCTGTTATCTGTGCAATATCATAGACGCAGCGCAGCCCCAGGGGTTTCAAGCTCGCGCCGGAGAGCCAGCCGTAGCCGTCCTTGCTTCCCATAACCGGCCTGCCCGTCTCGATGTCCAATCCGAAGGCGGGGCCGAAGGAATTGACGGCAACCAGCCCGTCGGCACCCGCCGCCAGCGCGGCGCGTGCGCCAGAGACCACGTCGCGAAATGGGCTCATCTTCACGATAACAGGGACATTCACGGCGCGTTTTGCGGCGCGGATCGCCTCTTGCATGGGTCGAGTGTCGTCGCCGACGTAGTGGGTCGATAGCTCCAGAGCATCAGCAAATGGTTTGACGCGCGGGGCCAGAGCGGCAACCTGATCAGGGGTGTAGCCCAGACTGATAATGAGGGGGACGCCCGCCTGGCGAGCGAGCGCGTATTCGTGCTCGATGTACTGTTCGGGCGGATACTCGGCCCACAACTCGGTATTGAGCAGGCTGGCTCGGCCAGTCTCGGCCATGCACGGCTGAGGTACGGTCGCGGCCGTGGTTGAAATCGTCTTGCTGACCAGGCCGCCTGCGCCGCCGGCCACACAGGCGAGCATGGCCTTGCCACTCCAAACCGTTGGCCCCGCCGCCGGCAGAACAGGATTCGCAAAACGAAGTCCGAGAAGCTCGACGCTGAGGTCAGCCATCGTATGCCCCCTCTGTATACGGTGATGCGCAGGCATGCACCACACGCAAGCAGTATAGCATTTATCGCCGTCGCCCGTCAAGGCGACGAGAATGCTTCAAACGAGGAAGAAGACAAGACGACCGTTCGCATATATGCTGTCGCTATCTGGACACCTGTCCTAATTCCGTGTGTTCTGTGCATTCCGTGGTTAGGTCTCTTGTCTAAATCGGGCATCAACCACGGAACACACGACATACACGGAAGAGACAAGGCAAAGGTTTCCTTCAGTGTGTTCGTGCGGCTCTTTATGCACATCTTTGTCTCATATTTCGTCTCTACCCGTTACTTTTCGCAGCAATGGCCGTTATGAGTGACAGAAGCATACGCTGCCTTTCGTCTCCAGAGCAGAGGAAAACACAATGAAAAGCACAAAACACTCCAACCTGAAGCAGGAACGGCTCGCTCTCTATGCGCTCGGCACTTTGCTTGCAGTGCGCTGGATCCTTATGCTCACCATTGGGCACTAGCCCGAACCTGGCGTCTGCCGCGTCGTGCAGCAGACGCCGGCCACGTCACCTCACGCGCTTCCCCCGTTTTCACCTTATCAACCAGTTAGAGCGATCCTCATGGTCTTTGTCTCCCACAGTGCACAATCGCCACCGGCGCGCCTCAGCACTTCCAAATATGGCGGAACGCCCGTCATTGCGAGCGTTCTTTGCGAAGCAATCCCCCTGCGCAACGCTGAGATTGCTTCGTAAACAGCACTCGCAATGACGAGCCAACGGTCTGCTCGTTCATATTTGGAATCACTATTAGGACACCTGTCCTAATTCGCTGGTCGCGCCTGCATCCCCTTGACTCCTCTCCCCCAATCTGTTACAATCAATATAGAACATTTGTTCTGTTTAGGAATCAGCCATGGCCTCTCGCCGTATCGTGTGTGTGCTCCTGGACTCCTTCATCACCTCACTTGAACGCCAGGCTCGCCCCGACCTGCGCGGCAAACCGCTGCTCGTCGGCGGCGACCCCGCCCGGCGCGGCCTCGTTGTGGCCGCATCGCCCGAGGCTGCTGCTTTTTCCATCGCGCCCGGCATGCCAACATGGGAAGCCCTGCGCCTCTGCCCTCAGGCAACGCTCATCGCCCCCCATCCCGACCTCTACAACAACCGCGCCCAGATGGCGTTGAGTATCATGAACCTCTACAGTAACCACGTCGAGCATAGCCCGCTCGATTGCTTCTACCTCGCCATCGCAGCCCCCGCCGGCGACATCCTGGCAGACCTGCAGCGCCAGCTCACAGAGCAGATCGGCGTCTCGGTCTCGCTTGGCTGCGCAACCAACAAACTCGTCGCCCAGATTGCCGCTCTCCTGCACGCGCCGGGCGGCCTGACCGATGTTGCAGCCGGGCAGGAAGATGCTTTTCTTGCCCCGTTGCCGCTGCACTGGCTTGCGCCCGACGACAAGACGCGCGCCCGGCTCAACCGGCTGGGGCTAAACAGCATCGGCGATCTGGCCCGTGCGCCGGAGCATCTGCTCGTTGCGCAACTGGGCGAGGCCGGCAAGACGCTGCGCCGCCACGCCCTGGGCAAAGACATGCGCGCGCTGCGTTCCACGCAGCACAGCGAGACGATCGAACGCGAGCAGATTTTCGAGCACATGATCAACGAGCGCGAGGCGCTGCGCCGCTGGGCAGCCTACCTCGCCGCACAAGTGGGCCAGGATTTACGCGCCCAGGAGAGCCATGCCCGTACGCTCACCATGACACTGGGCCAGCTTGACAGCGCGCCCGCCGTCCTGACCACTGTCTTGCCCAAAGCCACCGATGTCGACCACACTCTGCGCACAGCAGCTCTCCATCTTCTCACCGCCTGGGACGGGCGAACCAACATTGTCTCGCTTGGCATCGCGGCCAGTGTCATCAACGATACCCCCGGCTTCCAGCTCAATCTCTTCAGCAGCGACGACAATGCCTGGGAAGAGCGGCAGCATCGCCTCGACACAGCCCACAATGGCATCAACAAGCGCTACGGCCCGGGCGCCGTCATGCTGGCTATGCTCCTCGATGATGATATTCTGGCGGCGATGGGCAAACCGCGGCGCAAAAAGTAGCGCCCCCTGTCCCCCAATTCTGGGGGAATGCACGGGCGAAACAAGAAATGGCGCCTCCCGCCCCCTAATTCTGGGGGAATGCACGGGCGAAACAAGAAATGGCGCCTCCCGTCCCTCAATTCTGGGGGAATGCACGGGCGAAACAAGAAATGGCGCCTCCCGCCCCCCAATTCTGGGGGAATGCACGGGCGAAACAAGAAATGGCGCCCCCTGTCTCC
>CAYOEZ010000023.1:20986-32580 GCA_964402955.1 uncultured Ktedonobacterales bacterium
CCCCCAATTCTGGGGGAATGCACGGGCGAAACAAGAAATGGCGCCCCCTGTCTCCCAATTCTGGGGGAATGCACGGGCGAAATAAGAAGTAGCGCCCCCTGCCTCCCAATCCTGGGGGAACACGGACAAAGCAAGAAGTAGCGCGCCCTACCCCCGATCCTGGGGGAACACACGGACAAAAGCTGAAAACGATGGGCGGGACGATTGACGACGACATCTCGGTTGAGCGCGATGCAGTGCGCCTGCTTGCCTTCACCTGGCACGACGAGCGCTACCCTGTGAGCACATACCAGGTGGTGGGCACCCCGCCCACGCGCTGGTGGGACGGTCAGGGCGAGCGCACCTATGTACGCGTCTCCGCCAGAGGCTGCCTGTACGAGTTGTACTTCGACCACGAGCGCCAGACGTGGGTGCTCGCACGCCGCTTGTCCTGAACACAGGCCACACGTCCGCTATATCCAGACCATATGGCATCGAGAAACCCATGTTCACCCATCTGCATGTGCACAGTGCCTTCTCCTTCCTCGACGGCGCCGCACGCCTGGACGATCTCATCGCCCGCGCCCGAGAGCTGAACATGCCGGCGCTGGCGCTCACCGATCACGGCCTGGTGGGCGCGGTCCGCTTCTACCAAAGCGCCCGCGCGCAAGGGATCAAGCCCATCCTCGGTACAGAGATGACCCTTGAGGGCGGCTGCCACCTGACGCTGCTGGCAAAGGATAATCGGGGTTACGCCAATCTCTGCCGTCTGGTCAGCAGCGCCAACCTGCGCGACCCCTCACGGCAAACAGAGCCTTTCGCCAGCAAAGATGAGCTTGCCTCCCACTCAGCCGGGCTGATCGCCCTCTCCGGTTGTGCGCAGGGAGAGGTGCCGCGCCTGCTCAGCCAGGGCAAGCCCGATGACGCGGCAACAGCGGCGCGCTGGTATCGCGCCGTCTTCGGCGACGACTTCTATCTGGAGCTGATCCAGCACCCCAACTCGCCAACCTCAACCCCCGTACGGGCATTGGCCGCCCTTGGCAAGCAACTGCACATCGCCTGCGTTGCCACCAACAACGTCCACTACACACGCTTCGGCGGCCACCGCCTGCACGAAGTGCTCTCTTGCATTGGCGCTAACACCACGCTGGCCGCCTACCCCTTCCCCCGCAGCACCGCGGCCTACCTCACCTCGCCCCGCCAGATGGCGGCGCTCTTGTGCGACATGCCCCAGGCGCTCCGGCAAACGATGACCATCGCCGAACAGTGCAGCGTTGACCTTGACCTGGGCAAGCTGCATGTCCCATCCTTCTCTGTGCCCGACGGCGAAACCGGCTACAGCTATCTCTGCACCCTGGCGTTTGCCGGGGCGCAGCAGCTCTACAAGCCCCTGCGCCATGCCGTGCTCAAGCGCCTGGAAGAGGAGCTCTCGATCATCAACGAGCTGGGCATGTGCGATTACTTCCTCATGGTCTGGGACGTTGTCACCTGGGCCAGGCAGCACGGCATCCGCTGCTCAGGCCGCGGCAGCGGCGCCGATAGCCTGGTTTGCTACTGCCTGTTCATCACCAGAGTCGACCCGCTCGCCCACCACCTGCCCTTTGGCCGCTTTCTCTCGCTCGAGCGGCGCGATCCGCCCGACATTGACCTGGACTTCGACAGTACCCGGCGCGACGAGGTCATCCACTACATCTACCAGAAATATGGGGCGGAGCGCGTGGCCATGGTCTGCACGGTGCAGAGCTTCCGCGCCCGCGCCGCCGTGCGCAACGTGGCCAAGGCGCTCGGCTATGCCCCGGGCGAGATCGATCTGCTGGCGCGCGAGCTGCCCCACATGCACGCCACCGACCTGCGCAACGCCTTTGCCACCCTGCCCGAGTTGCGCGGCTGCGGCATCGACCTCGATCACCACAAGCTGCTCTTCGACCTGTGCGAGCAGATGGACGGCCTGCCGCGCCAGCTTTCGGTGCACGTGGGCGGGGTCATCGTCGGCGACGGCCCGCTGGCCGGGCGCATGCCCCTGCAATGGTCGAACAAAGGCGTCATCATTTGCCAGCTCGACAAAGACGATGTCGAGGCCACCGGCAACATCAAGCTCGACGTGCTCAGCATCCGCATGCTCTCCGCCATCCAGTACGCCGTTGATCTGCTGCACGCCGCCGGCAACCCCATCGATATCGACGCCCTGCCCCTCGACGACCCGGCTGTCTACAAACTGTTGCGCTCCACCCACACCCTGGGCGTCTTCCAGTTGGAAAGCCCCGGCCAGCGCGAGCTACAGGGCCGCCTCCAGCCCGAGCGCTACTTCGACATCGTGTGCGCCGTCGCCCTCTTCCGCCCCGGCCCGGTTGAGGGCGGCATGGTCGACCCCTTCATCCGCCGGCGCTGGAATCAAGAGCCAGTGACCTACCCCCACCCCTCCCTGGAGCCGATCCTCAAAGACACCTTCGGCATGATTCTCTTCCAGGAGCAGGTGCTCGAGGTGGCGTCAGCGATTGCCGGGCTGACGCACGGCGAGGCCGACCAGTTGCGCCGCGCCATGACCCACAACCGCTCCGACGAGGAGATGGCCCGCCTCGAAAGCGCCTTCATGAGCAGCGCCATCGCCAAGGGAACGGATAGCGAGATTGCGGCGCGCGTGTTTGCCACCATCCGCGGCTTTGCCGCCTATGGCTTTTGTCGCGCCCACGCCGCTGCCTTCGCGCTCATCGCCTACCAGTCGGCCTATCTCAAGGCGCACTATCCCGTCGAATTCTTTGCCGGCATTCTCACCCACATGCCCGGCTTCTACCCGGCGCACACGCTGCTCGACGAGGCCAAACGCTTCGGCGTAGGTGTACTGCTGCTCGACATCAACCGCAGCGCCGCCATCTTCATCGTGGAAGACAGCAAATTGCGGCTGCCGCTCGGCCAGGTGCGCGGTCTGTCGCGCGCGGCGATGGCGTCGATCCTGGCGGCGCGCCAGACAGGCGGCCCGTTCACATCACTCGAGGACTTCGTCGCCCGCACCGCCGTCCCGCGCTCTGCCACCGAAAACCTGATTCAGGCCGGCGCTTTCGACAGCCTGTCGCGCCAGCGCACTGCGTTGCTGTGGCGGTTGGCGCACATCCAACGCAACGGGGGCGCGCCGCAACTGCCGGGGCAGTGGGATGGGGAGATTGCGGAGCGTGAGAGCACCGTGGCGGAGAATGTGGCCGCCGAGATTGACACGCTGGGGCTGGCATTGAGCGGTCACCCACTCGACATGCACCGCGACTTTCTGCAGCGTCTCGGCGCGGTTGACAGCAACCGTCTGCAGCGGCTGGGCGATGGCGCGCCGGTCACCGTAGCGGGGCTGGTCATTGCCCGTATGACGCCGCCCATGAAAAGCGGGCAGCGAGTGCTCTTTCTGACGTTGGAAGACAGGTTTGGCCTGGTCGACGCCGTCGTCTTCCCCGCCGTGCAGGAGAAGTTCGGCCGCGCGGCCTGCTTCGGCGCCGTGCTCATCGTGCGCGGCGTGCTGCGGCGCATGGGCAAGCGTGGCCTCAGCGTCACCGCCCAGAGCGTCATCCCCCTCACCGGCGGCTAGGGCATCCCCCTCACCACCGCCCATCCGTGCCATCCGCGCATTGGACGAGGCACTTGACAGACAGGCTTGGGAACCTTATACTAACATTGTTATATTAGTCCTCGCGTGAAGAGATGGCAGCCTGCTGTTGCAGGGAAGCGGAGAGGAGTCCGGTCTATGTCACACTCAGGTATTAGGCTGGGTCGCGGCCATCTTGTGGTTGCGACATGTCTCTTTACTCTGATCGTCATTCTGGCGTTAGCGAGTCCTCTTGCCAGCCAGGCTGGTTCAGATCGCCCCCCGACCGCTGCCATTCTCTCCCTCGATGCTGCCAACCTCCATGAAATCTGGGTGAGCCAAACTGACGCAGGCAAGGAGATTGCACTCACTGCCGGCCAGGTTCTTGCTGTCAGGCTAGAGGGCAAGCTCTCGACCGGCTACAGATGGGAGATCGCGTCCCCTGGCCTGGACGTGCTGCGCCAGGTCGGCAGCCTCCACGTTGAATTTCCATCCCGTCTCGATAGTAACCAGACCAGCGCGCTGCCGGCGATCCTTGGCGGCGCCGAGTGGCAAATCGTGCGCGTGCAGCCGCTCACAGCAGGCGCCCAGACGGTCGAGCTTGTCTATCGCCGCCCCTGGCAAGACGCCAAACCCCTCAAAACGCTCACCTTCGCTATCAATGGCCGTGGCGATTTCTCCGCTGTGGCGCTCGCGCTCGAACCCGCCAGCGATGCTCCGGCAAGCCCTCTCCCTGCCGACGCAACATCGCCTGCCCTCACAGCGCTGCCAGTAAGCTACAATGGCTGCGGCGCCGGCGGATGTCCGCCCGTGCGCGACCAGGGCAGTTGCGGAAGCTGCTGGGCTTTCGCCGTTATCGGCGCCCTGGAGACAAACATCAAGGCCAAAGATGGCATCGACAGGGATTTGTCAGAGCAATACCTCGTGTCTTGTAACGGATACGGCTATAGCTGCAGCGGCGGATGGTTCTGGGCGCACGACTACCACGAGTGGGCGATCCCCGCGGGAGAAACCGCCGCGGGCGCGGTCAACGAAAGTGACTTTCCGTATGAGGCCAAAGATACAGTCGCCTGCAATGCGCCACATGCACACCAGGAGAAGATAGCAGACTGGCGGTATGTCGGCTCCTCGAACGCGGTGGCAGCCGTCGACGCCATCAAACAGGCGATCATCGATCATGGCCCGGTGGCCGCCGCCGTCTGCGTCGGGGCCAACTTCTACGCATACCAGAACGGCGTCCTTGCCATGTCAGATGTGTGCGACGAAAACAACCCTGTCAACCACGGAATCGTCCTTGTAGGCTGGAACGATAGCGACGGCGCGTGGATATTGCGCAACTCGTGGGGAGCAGACTGGGGCGAAAACGGCTACATGCGCATCAAGTACGCTACATCCATGGTCGGTTTCGCCGCCAACTACATTGTCTACAACGGGAGCAACAGCCCGACTGCGACGCCGACGGCCGTCACTCCCGGGACAACGGGCACCAGTACGCGCACGGCCACGCCCACCCGCAGCGCGACAGTCACTAGCACCCGCACGGCTACTGCTACAGCGTTGCCAGGCTGCGCGCCAGCAGCCGTCCTTTCATGCGCAGCGAGCGACAGCCGTCGCAACGACAGCCTGGGTTCGACCAACAAGATCAAGACCTACGCCGGCGTCACGTGGTCAATGACAGGCCCGGAATACACGTACAGCTTTGTGACCGCAACATCAGGGCCGGTGACAGTAACCCTGAGCAACAAGACTGGCGATCTCGACATCTTTGTCCTCAATGGCGCCGCCGCAGCCTGCAACGGATCGTATTGCCTGGGCGCCGGCATATCATCGGTCAGCTTCAGTGCCACAGCCGGGCAGGCGTACTATCTGGTTGTCGATGGCTACAACGGAGCAGTTGGCAGCTTCACCATCAACGTAGCCTGCGCCGGAGCGTCGACCCCGACACGCACAGCAACGAGCAGTGCAACTGTCGCAGCGACCAGCACGCCCACCCACACAAGCACACCGACGCTTCCGCCCACGCACACCGACACGCCCACCATCACCCAGACGCCCAGCATCACGCCCGTACCAAGCAACACCGCCACGCCCACGATCACGCCCACGCCGACTGAGACACCATCCACACCACCCTTCGACGCCTGGCTCAACGCCGGCGGCGCACAGTACACCGATAGCACCGGCAAGATTTGGCTCGCCGATCGCGCCTATAGCGCCGCCAATACTTTCGGCTATACGTTGCCGGCCAATGCCTTCACCTATAGCACTGGCTCGGCCATTGCCAACACGGTCGACGATACGCTCTACCAGTCTGAGCGCTACTGGAACGCCAGCGGCGGCGGCTATCGTTTCGACGTCGCTAACGGCGACTATCAGGTCGACCTCAAATTCGCCGAGATCTACCAGACATTGCCGGGCAAGCGCACCTTTGACATTCTGATCAACGGAACCGTGCGGCGCAGCAACTTCGACATCGTCGCCGCTGCCGGAGCGCCCAAGACAGCTCTTGACCTCACCTACACGGTTACGGTCAGCACTGGCCGGCTGGACGTGACGTTCACCAGGAAACTGGACAACCCCAAGCTGAGCGCCATCCACGTCAAGTCAGTAGGCGGGGTGGTTCCGGCCACGACGACGGCCACGACCGTGCCCACAAGCACGCCCACTAGCACAGTCATCCCATATGTGCAGCGCGTGCGCGCCGGCGGCGCGGCCTACACCGACCTGGCAGGCCGCGTCTGGCAGGCGGACCAGGTCTTCGCCAGCGGGGGCTGGGGCTACGTTGACGCAACAGCGGGATCCTATGCCACCACCATGCCGATAAACGACACCGCCGATGATCCCCTCTACCAGGCGGAACGCTATGGCATGAGCGAGTATCGCTTTACCGTGCCCAACGGCACGTATAGGGTAACTATGAAGTTCTCAGAGAACTACGTTAACAAGATCGACCGGCGCATCTTCAGTGTTTCGATCGAAGCCGCCCCGGTTCTTGCTAACTTCGACATTCTTGCGGTCGCAGGGGCCAAGTTCACGGCGGTCGATCGCACATTCACGGTTGCCGTGAGCGACGGGCAATTGAACATCGGCTTCGCGGCTACGCTGAACAACGCCAAGATCGATGCGCTAGAAGTCCTCCGCACGCAGTAGGCGAGCGCGGACGCCTCCAATCGCCAAACCATGTAGCCATCGGGCGTTGTTGCAACGCCGGATGGCTACACGTGTGTCTGGCGCCAACAGCAGACAAGAACGAATCGCTCTCAACATCGTCAATTATGGTGTAGACCGGTCTTGCGCGGTGACTGTGAACTGTGCACGCGAAGAATACGGCATGGAACTGCTGAGGGGACGTATGGCCCGACGACTGTTCGTTCTGTCTCTCTGCTTCACGCTGCTCGCAGGAGTCTCACTGCTGCGCTCAGGGGCACTACCGGCAGCACGCGGCGCTGCGGCGGATGGCCGCGAGATTGTCCTGACCATCGCGGTGGGCGGCGACGGGGTACATTACTCCCCACAGGGGAAGGAAATGCTGAGTTGGGGGCCGGCGGCTCTGGCCGTCGCGCCGGACTGCAGCTTCTGGATCGCCGATGCGGTCGCCAATCGTTTGCTGCACTACGCTGCCAATGGGCAGCGTCTACCCGCCATCGACCTCAGCGCCCATCGTGTCGTGGGGGTGGGTGACATAGCGGTGGGCGCAGACAGCATCCTGGCGCTCGACATCGCGGCGGTGCAGCCGCGCCTGCTGCGGCTCTCTTTCGACGGACACTTGCTGGCGAGCTATGACCTGCCCAGGAGTCTGGGACTGGAGAACGGACTAAGCGGCATCGCTCTGGGTGAGCAGGGCGAGGCGCTCATCGAGCGCGAGGGGGGAGCATTTCTCTCAGAACTTGTCGTAACCCGTGGCGCCGTCAGCGTGCACAGCTTGAGCGGCTATAGCTGGGGCGGAGTGATCTACAGCGCCCGCGCCGCGCAACCGTCTGCCACAGACGCATCCAGCGGCACGATCAGCGTTGGCGGAACACAGATCGGGGTAAGCGTGGCCAACACGCTGGGCGGCCTGAGCATCCTCGGTGTGAGGGCTGATCGCAGCTTCTATGCGGTCGTAGATGAAGTGGTCGTCGTCGATTCCATGCTCCGAGTCGACCAGATGGTGCGCCAGTACAGCGCCGCCGGCGACGTCCTGGGCAGCGCGCGTATGCCTCTCGCCAGCCAGCACACTCCCGTCGCTCACGCACTGGCAATGGGGCCGGATGGCGCGGCGTATGCGCTGATCACCCTCCCCGACCGCGTTGAGGTGCAGCGCCTCACCTTCAGCCTCAAGCTCAAGGCGATTCTGCCCACAGTCAAGGCGCAGCGAGAGAGCACGCAGGCAACCGACATAGCAGCGCTGAGCTGCGTCTCACGCGCCACGATGTTGGCCACGGCGCAGGGCTACGTGAACAACTCGAAGTACCTCAACGCCGCCAATACCGACGGAACGTGTACAAATCGCATCAAGCCGCACTACCTGGCCGGCGCGGGCGTGTATCCCAGCGTCTCCTACGACCTGGGCGGCTTCGATACGGTCAGCGGATGGAACAGTCTGATGGATCCCAACACCTTCCAGGCCGGCGACGCCCCCGATCCGGGCAACATCGAAGGCTGCTCGCGCGGAGTGGACTGCTCCGGCTTCGTCAGCAGAGCGTGGCAATTGCCGACCAAGCATTGGACAGGCACAATCCCCAACGTATCCACCGAGCTTGCATCAGTCAACGACCTGCGACCGGGCGACGTCTTCAACGATCCCGCCGAGCACGTGATGCTCTTTGCCGGCTATGCGGCCAACGGCATCAGGGTGTACGAGTCAACCAGTTCACAGAACTTCGACCGCGTCGTTTACAACTTCCGGCCCTGGTCGATATTGGCCGCCTACACACCACGCCGCTACAACAACGTCTGCGCGGACGCCGCGCCCACCACACCGGCCGGTCTGGCAGCGTCCGCCGCATCGAGCACACAGATCAACCTGTCGTGGACTACCGTGAGCGGCGACAAAGATGGCTTCAAGGTCTACCGCGCTGACGGCGCGGTGGTCAGCACGACGACCAACACAACGCTTCAGGTGAAAGGGCTCACACCCTGCACCGAGTACAGCTTCTACGTCACGGCCTACAAGGGAGGGTTGGAGTCCGCGCCTGGCGCTCCGGCCAGTGCGCGCACCAACCGCCCGTCCGGGACGAGCGAGATCAGCGGCTACGTCAAAGACATGCTGGGCAATCCGATTCCAGGCGCCAACGTCGCCACGTCGCTGGGCGCAGTGTACAACGAGACGGATACGGGCGGCGCCTACACCCTGTGCGGCGCGCCGGCGGGCGCGCTGAGCGTCAGCGCCGTGCGCGAGGGCTTCGCCTCCGGCTCGGTGACCGTGAATGCACCCGCAGCCTCGCCTGTCCGCGCACCGGACATTGCGCTGGCGCCGGCCTGCCCGCTGGGGCAACTGCGCGCCGAGTACTACAACAACCGCTTGCTGAGCGGCGATCCCACGTTTGTACGCTGCGAGACCGCGATCAGTAACGATTGGGTCAACGGCAGCCCGGGCGGCGGGATTGGCAACGACAACTTCTCCGTGCGCTGGATCGGCTACATCTCGTTCGACGCGGCCAGCTACACCTTCATCGCCCGCGCCGACGACGGCATCCGCCTGTGGCTCGACCGGGAGCAGATCATCAATGGCTGGGGCGATCATTCTGTGCTGGAGTACCGGGCGGCGCGCCCACTGACAGCCGGCCTCCACCTGGTCACCGTGGAATACTACGAGAACAGCGGCCTGGCAGTAGCCCAGACGCGCTGGGAACGTGCGACCGGCGCAGGCGGATGCGCCTCCGGCCAGTATCTGGCCCAATACTACAGCAACCGCACCGTGAGCGGCTCGCCCGTGATCGTACGCTGCGAAAGCACGCTCAACAACGATTGGGGCAGCGGTGGGCCGAGCAATGGCGTGCCCGATGACCTCTTTTCCGCCCGCTGGACGGGAAGGCACAGTTTCGCTGCCGGATCCTACACCTTCACAGCAACTGCCGATGACGGAATTAGGTTATGGGTCGACGGCGCGCTCCTGATTGACGCCTGGCGCGACCAATCTCCCACCACCTTCCAGGCGACGCGCTCCATGACGGCGGGCGAGCACGAGGTCAAGGTGGAATACTACGAGAACCTGGGCGGGGCGGTGGCCAGCGTGCGATGGGAGCCTGCTGTAGCGCCCGGCCGCCTGCGCATCACCAGCGTGCGCTTCACGCCGGTACTTGTGAACGGAGGGACGACACTGGAGGTACGCGTCGGCGTCAGCAACGACGGCAGCGGCCCACTCACCTTGATGGGGCCGGACAACGTCACGTACAATGAAGATGCAACGGGCGGCTGGCAGCCCGGACAGGCCGGCAAGTGGCGTATCGGCGTCGACTTTGGCGGCCGGCCCGCCACCATGCTCGATCATCCTTACCGCTTCGGCAAGGACCTGGTCTTGAACGCGGGCGAGAGTGCTACCGTGGGCGGCTACATTCGCCTGACCACGCTGCGCTCAACCGACGTCTGGGTGGGCGCGGTGCAGGAGCTCGTGCGCTGGGATTCGGACAACGTTGGCCGCACGCACATCGCCGTCACGCCGTCCTCGTGCGCCACCGGCAAGTTCCTGGCCCAATATTACAATGGCCGCACCATGAGCGGCGCGCCTGTCTTCTCACGCTGCGAGTCCAGCATCAGCAATGACTGGGCCAACAGCGGCCCCGGCAACGGCGTCGCCAACGACAACTTCTCCGTGCGCTGGACCGGCCGCTTCTCCTTCGCCGCCCGCGCCTACACCTTCATCGCCCGCGCCGACGACGGCATGCGCATCTGGCTTGACGGCGCGCCGCTCCTCGACAAGTGGCTCGATCAAGCCGTCTCAGAGTTCCGCCTTCCTCGCACCATGAGCGCCGGAGAGCACGATGTGCAGGTGGACTACTACGAGAACATTGGGCGGGCGGTAGCGGGGGTACGATGGGAGTGAGGGAACGGCAAGCCGCACCGCGGTATTCTGGCGGTCTGCGCTATGGTCATTGTACGGGGCAGCCCGATCTCCGCTTGACAGCCGTGCTATACTGTACAAGTAATGGTACAGTCACCGTTACATGTAAACAGGGGGAAGGGGACTATCCAACGATGAGCATTGTTACGATTCCGGTCACAGACTTGCGCCGTGACCTCAGCAGCCTGGTGCCTAATCTGACCAAGCCTGTTTTTGTGACCCAGCGCGGGCGCGTCAAGGCAGTTCTTCTGGACATCGAGATGTACAATGATATGCTCGACCGGCTAGAGGATGCGCTGGACGCGGCTGACCCGCAGATACAGCAGATGGCGGCAGAGGCGCAGGCGGCTCAGGAACGGGGTGAGACGATACCTCTTGAGGACGTGCTGCAGAAATATGGCCTATAGAGTGACATTGACTGCTGCGGCGGCGGCGAAGAACCTGGACGATCTGTCCTCCGGGTTGCGGCCCCGTGTGGCCGAAGCCCTACGCAGGCTAGCCGACGATGCGCGTCCGGCAAAGTCCAGAAAGCTCGAGGGCAAGGTAGGATATCGCGTGGCCGTTGGCGACTACCGTGTGCTGTATCTCATCGATGACCAGAGGAAGATGGTAACCGTCTACAAGATTGGACATCGGCGCGAGGTCTATCGGGATTAGGAGACGCGGCGCGAACTCCACATGACGCCGGGCGAAGGTGATTTGCCCCCCCCCGACTTCCTGGACGCAGGGAGGAGCAGCGGCCAGGCGGCGCTATTCTACCTGAAACAGGAGCCATGGTCAGCGGGCGCCAGGCGCGGCCATGGCTCCTGCCGGGTCATGCCTTGAGCGCGGGCGAACACACGATTCAGGTAGACCACTACGAGAACCCCGGGGGGGTAGCCGTGGCACAGGTGAGGTGGGAGTAGCGGGTAGAGACGACCGAGCGGGCAGGCGATGGTTGTTTTCAACGCACTCGGTAGTGTATCATATTGTGTGTAAGCTGTCTTGACGGGAGAAGACAATAGGCGT
>CAYOEZ010000024.1:0-32460 GCA_964402955.1 uncultured Ktedonobacterales bacterium
GGTTGACGGCGGCGCCAAGACGCTGAAGGATGCCATTAATGCTGCCATGCGCGACTGGGCTGCCAGCTACGCAACAACACACTACCTCCTGGGCTCAGCCCTGGGTCCCCATCCCTATCCCGGCATGGTGCGCGACTTTCAGTCGTGCATCGGCCGCGAGGCCCGGGCAGACATCCTCGCCGCCGAAGGCCGTCTGCCCAGCGCCCTGGTCGCCTGCGTTGGCGGCGGGTCTAATGCCATCGGCCTCTTCCACGCCTTTCGGAATGACCCGGTAGCCATGATTGGCGTGGAGGCGGGAGGACAAGGCATTGCCAGCGGCTTGCACGCCGCCCGCTTTGCTGATTCACAGCGCGGGCGGCTGGGCGTCTTGCATGGCACACGCACATATCTTTTGCAGGACGAGAACGGCCAGGTGGCAGAGACCTATTCCGTGTCGGCGGGACTTGACTACCCTGCGGTCGGCCCGGAACACGCCTTCCTACGCTCCATCGGGCGCGTGCGCTACACATATGCCACCGACGACGAAGCCCTGGCTGCTTTTCACCTGCTGGCACGACTGGAAGGGATCATCCCTGCCCTTGAATCGGCGCATGCTGTGGCTGAGGGGATCAAGGTGGCTGCCAGCCTGGGCAGCGACGCCATTGTGATCATCAACCTGTCTGGCCGTGGCGACAAAGACCTGGCCCATGTGGCGCAGGTAATGGAGGCAAGACGATGATAACGGGAACAGGTCAAGAGCGGATTGAGGCGGCGTTTCGGCAGGCAGACGCACAGGAACGGTGCGCCCTGATGCCATACCTCACGATGGGGTATCCAGATTTGCCGATGACGTATGAGATAGTGTGTGGCATGGCCAGCGCGGGCGCGGACATTGTCGAGCTGGGTGTGCCTTTCTCTGACCCGATCGCCGATGGCGACATCATTCAGCACGCAGCCTACACTGCTCTGCAGCAGGGCGTCACACCGGCGCGCTGTCTCGAAACTGCCGCCAGGCTGCGAGCGGCAGGTGTGAGCATCCCCATCCTCTTCATGGGCTACTACAACCCCATCTTCGTTTGGGGGCCGGCCAGATACACGCATGCCTGCAGGGAGGCAGGCGTGGACGGGCTGATCGTGCCTGACCTGCCGATTGAGGAAGCCTCTGAGCTTCTCGCTGCCTGTCGGGCCGAGGGGCTGGCCCTGGTTCTCCTGGTTGCTCCCAATACGCCTGACACTCGTTTGGCGGCGATCGCTTCCCAGGCGCGAGGCTTTGTCTATCTGGTGTCTCAGCCCGGCATCACTGGCCCCCGCGCCAGCTTGCCGGATGGCCTTGCCGGATATGTGGCCCGCGTACGCAGGCATACAAACCTGCCGCTGGGGTTGGGCTTCGGCATCTCCTCCCCGGCGCACGTACGCCAGGTGGCTGGTCTTGTGGATGGAGTCGTGGTCGGCAGCGCCGTCGTGGAGCGCGCGCCGCAAGGAGCCGCGGCCGTGGCCTCATTTGTGGCCGAGCTGCGCCAGGCGACGTTCGTCTCGAAAGCACGGGAAGAGGTAGAGATTGGCAGGGACGCGCCGAACACCCAGGCTGGGTAGGCGCGCGAAAACAACAGGTTGGTCGGAGAAGACGGGCAGGCAATGACCAGAGGACAGACAACGCGGGTGAGGGATGGCAACGCATCTCGAGGGGGCGCCCGATCTTGACCAGCCGAACTGCTTTCAGCGCTACTCTCCTGTGCTATTCGTCTGCTTCTCTGCTTCTGCTGAGCATTGTAGTACCCGCAGTCGGGCGCGTCAAGTGGCAGACTAATGGCCATTTCACTAAGGCCCTGGCTGCTGCAAAGGCCGTAAGTGAAATGGCCGTTTCAGCAGACTGCACTCACCTTGACACGAGAGCGCGCTGTGCTGTATAATTCGGCTCGTTATTACCTATAATCCCGGGAGGAGGGTAGGAACCGTTTGGCGGAACCGAGCATGAATCGCGGACAGCGCTTTGGATGCGGCGTTCTTGCGCTTCTTGTGTTTGTCTCCTTTGTATTCGGTCTTCTTGGTGGTGGGCTGGCCGGGGCTGGATTGCTCTTTCTATACAAGCCTTCGCTCGTGGTTCAACCGACGCTGCCGCCTGAGCCTACACCTACCCGCGTTCTCCCTACCCCTGCCGCGTCTGCTCTGGTCGCGCCTGGCAGCGATGAAGTTGCGTTCATCCAGGCTGTCGAAAAAGTGGGGCCGTCCGTTGTTACAGTGATCACGACCTTGCCTCCGCGCCGCAGCGGCTTTGGCCGTATTACACAGCCGGAAGCGCGCGGGAGCGGCGTCATTGTCAGCGCCGATGGGCGTGTGATCACCAACTATCATGTTGTTGAAGGCGCACAGTCTCTCAGCGTCATCCTTGCCAGCGGCGAGCGCCTCGAGGGCAAGCTGGTGGGCAGCGATGCCTTCAGCGACATTGCCGTTATACAGATCTCCGGAGCTAACTTTCCCTTCGCTCAGTTGGGCGATTCTGCCACGCTTGTGCCTGGACAGCACGTGATTGCCATCGGGTCTGCGCTGGGGGACTTCCGCAACACAGTGACGATGGGTATCGTGTCCGGGTTGGGGCGGAGCGTCGACACAGATAATGACTTCAAGCTGGAAGACCTCATCCAGACCGACGCCGCCATCAACCAGGGCAATTCCGGCGGCCCACTCGTTGACAAGAACGGACGCGTCGTTGGCATCAATACGCTGATCGTCGGACGCAGTTCCGGCGGTGTGGTGGCCGAAGGGCTGGGATTTGCCATGGCTATCAATACGGTGCGCGAGGTGGTTGATCAGCTTATGGCGACCGGCCATGTTGCGCGTCCGTATCTCGGCATCGGCTATCAATCTGTGACGCCTCAGGTTGCATCATATTATGGATTGAGTGTCAGCACGGGCATCCTGGTCACCTCGGTTGCAGCCAGGAGTCCTGCTGCTCAGGGTAGCCTGCAGGTTGGCGACGTTATCCTGCAGATCGGCGAGCAGAAAATCAGCGACAGCAATCCGTACCTCAACGCACTGATGCACCACCGGCCCGGCGATAAAGTGAAAATCGCGATCAATCGCTCTGGCCAATCTCTGAGTCTTGAAGTAACTCTGGGCCAACGCCAGGACTGAGACAGAATTCCCGGACTATGGCCGTCCTATATCCGCTAACTCGTACGCTACTCACCACCATGCCCCCGCGCCGAGCGGGAAAAGGAGCAACCCTGTGCAGCGTAACTCCACTCCCAATACAGAACGGACGGCGCCGCCGCGACTTGTCGAGGTCTTTGATGGCCTGGTGCGGCCGCGTGGCATGGCGGCGCTTTTTGTAAGCGTCCTGGTCATCGTTGTCCTCGTGGCGGCCGTTCTGGCTACCCCGCCCATCTCTTTGGGCGAACGGCTGGCTGAGATGAGCTATCAACACGTCGGCAAGCAAGGCGGCGCAGTTCGCCAGTCTGATGGAACGGAGCTCGTGATTGGCGGGGACTCGCTCAGTGCATCAACTCCCCTGAAAATGACCATTGTCCCACTGGCCGACTTCATAAGCCGGCCGCCGGCGGCGTTGAAGGCTGCGACGACCCTGCCACAACGACTATCGCTGAAGAGCGCGGTCTATGTCTTCGATACACGGGGCAAGACGGTGAGTAACCCCAAGCTGTCGATGATGATCCCGACAGATGTGCGCGACGATGAGCTGTCTGCCGTCGACATGTATGCCTGGAACGGGACGGAGTGGCAGTGGCAGCCGACGACCGTTCTCGCCGACGATGACCTGATCTCCTCCACGTTCATCACGCTACCCAAGGCCGTCGCCCTCTTTGCAACGACAGCGCCGCGCACCAGCGTGGGCGCCTTGCTGACGAGCGTTGGCGCCCTCGCGGAGGATAGCGGCGACGTTCTCGGCGATGTCACCGTGCAAGGCCTCTGGGTCGATACCGACGGCTCGATTCGCGGTGTTCTGGACGATGTGCCTCAGGTCAAGAACTCACGCTTCCTGGCGATCCCAACCGTGCAGAATTGGGCCGGGGAAAAGTGGAACGCTGATCTCATTGCGAATATCGCTCAGAACCAGAACCTGCGCAAAGCGCACATTGCCAACCTGGTGGCTCTGGCCGAGCGCGGCGCCTATGCCGGCATCAACCTGGACTACCGCCGGCTGTCTGCCGCCCCCGACGACAGGGCCAACTTCGTCAGCTTTGTCAGCGACCTGGCCAATGAGCTACATAGCCGGCGCAAGGTGCTGATTCTCACGCTCGAAGCTCCCACGCGTGTGTCGGACGATCCTCGACCTGAGTTCGCCTGGGCCAGCGGGGGATATGACTGGGTTGCGCTGGGCCGGCTCGCCGACACGGTGCGTGTGCTCATTCCTGCCGAGACTGGCGACCAGTTGACGCAGTTGCTGCGGGTCACCTCCTTTGCCGTCACGCAGGTAAACCGGCAGAAGCTACAGCCCGTTATCATCGCCACAAGCACTGTCGTTGGTTCCAAGGGCGTCAGTTCGATTTCATATGACGAAGCGCTGGCGATGGCCTCGGCCATCGAGGTTGTTGATTTGCCCAAGACGGTCGTGGCCGGAGAATCGACGCTGACCATGCGCTACACCTATCTCACGATCGGTGATAGCAAGACCCCGTTCTTCTGGGATGCACAGGCCAGGCAGTATCGCTTCGCCTTCAAGGATGGTAACGGCGTAGGCACAGTGTGGCTGCAAAACTCCGCCAGCATTGGCCAGAAGCTCAATGCCCTGACGCCATTTGTAGTCAAGGGCGCGGTCTTGCGCGATCCTACCAACGAACGCATGGATCCTGCGGTGTGGTCAATGCTGCGCTCGTATGTGGGGACAGGCCGGGCGCCTGTTTCCGATCCTGCCACGGACATGCTGCGGCCAACGTGGCAAGCCTCGGGCGGTGAAGTGCTGCCCGGCTCGACACAGGCAGAGATCACCTGGAAGGCGCCAAAGGAAGCAGGACGTTACACTGTGCAGGCTGCTCTGCCCACGGCTCTCAGCAGCCGCGGCGGCCAGGCCATTTCCATCGATGTTGTCGCTCCGACGCCCACACCCACCCCGACGCCAACTCGTGCGCCCACGCCCACGGCTTTGCCGCCGACTCCCACTCCAGTGCCGGTCGTGGTAGCGCGAGCGCCGACAGCCGTGCCTGCTCCTGCTGCCTCATCTGCGGTTGGCAAGTACGGCTTTGACTATGGTATCCAGGCTGCGGTGAAGGATCAGGACTACAACGCGGTGCTCAATGCTGTCTCTGGCATGGGCTTCCGCTGGGTCAAGCAGCAGGTGCGCTGGGAGGAATTGGAGCCGAACAAGGGCAACTATCAGCTTGGCGGGCTTGACGGAGCGGTCAATGCCATGAGCTCACGTGGCATCAAGATCATGCTCAGTGTTGTGACGTCGCCGTCGTGGGCCAATCCAGCGCACGGCGGTCCGCCCAGGAACTTCAACGACTACGCAGACTTTGTGGGCGAGTTAGCTCGCCGCTACAAGGGCAAGGTGCAGGCCTACGAAGTCTGGAACGAACAGAACATGGCCTACGAGTGGAAGGGCGAGGGCGTCAACGCTGGCCGCTACATCGAGCTTCTGCGCATTACCTACCCGCGCATCAAGGCCGCCGACCCGGATGCGGTTGTCGTAGCAGGCGCCTTGACGCCGACTGGAGTCAACGATCCCAACATCGCCGTTGATGATCGGCTTTACTTGCGCCAGATGTATGAAGCTGGCTTGAGGGGAATATCGGACGCCATCGGCGTTCATCCCAGCGGCTTCGCCAGCCCGGCCGACGCGCACTGGCCGGATGCGGTGGCGAACACCCCATCGCACAATAGCCATCCGAGCTTTTATTTCCGCAACACGATGGAAGACTACCGCAACATCATGATCGAATTCGGCGATTCGGGCAAGCAGTTGTGGCCGACGGAATTCGGATGGTGCGCGGCATCCAAACCCGTGGCCGGGTACGAGTATTGCGCCTACAACAACGAGAACACGCGCGCACAGTATGTCGTTAGAGCGTATCAGATGGCGAAGGCCTGGGGCTTTGTGGGGCCAATGTTCCTGTGGAACTTGAACTGGCGTGTCTTTGAACCAGGAGGAGAGCAAGCCCAGTTCGGCATTATGGATCAAGGTTGGCGAGCAACGCCGTCGTATAATGCCCTGCGAGACATGCCCAAGTAGAACGGCTGCCCACGCGGAAAAGTATGGGCAATGCATAACCGACTGAATAGGCGAATGACGAATTGAGTCATTCGCCTATTCCTTACCGATGAGCCAGCGAATCGGCAGGTATGGAAACCTGGCCTACGCTTGCTGCCGTATTTTGTATTCCCATCGATGCGCCAATTACCTTGACGCGTCCTACGCCAGGTGCTACAATGTCAGCGCCTCAAACAATACACAACAAGGTGGATTAGCATTGACTCGACGTACCTTCTTGTATCAGATGGCCAGTCTGGCGCTTCTGGCGACAGCGTGCGGCGCTGCGCCGACGGTGACGCCGACGCCAACCCGGCAGCGCTCTTCAGCCACAACTGCGCCAGTCGCGCAACCGACAAGCGCAGCTCAACCGACAGCAACTGCACCCGCCGCTGCCACGAAGCCGGCAGGCTCGCCCACGCCGGCAGCTAATCCGGTTGTCGCAACGGCGACGCTTGCCCCGGGCGCGGCTACACGAGCTCCTGCAACGCCCATTCCTGGCAGCAACCGCATGGCCAGCCCTGACTACGGGGTTCACGTCTTTCTCGGCTATACAGAATCCGACACACAGCGCGATGTCAACCTGGCCAAGAACGGTGGCTTCACCTGGGTCAAACAACGCATGGATTGGGATGCTCTGGAACCTGATGAGCAGGGACGGACGAAGGAGGATGTGCAGCGCAAATACGACGGCATTGTTAACACCATTGCGGCAAGCGGGCTCAAGCTGATCGTCCGCCTCGGGTCGCCGCCGAAGTGGGCGGCGCGTCTGAAAGGCACGATTGTACCATATGACAACAAGAAGGGCCCCCCGGCTAATCCGCCGCCAGACGACCTTTCGGATACTGGTCCCTTTGCCAACTTTCTGTACGGTTTGGCCAAGCGCTATCAGGGCAAGGTAGCAGCCTGGCAGATCTGGAACGAGCCGAACCTGTATCGCGAGTGGGGCAAGGCGCCTGATCCTGCCGAGTATGGCCGGCTGCTCAAGACGGCCACGCACGTGATCAAGATCGCCGACCCGAACATGCTCGTGATCTCTGCCGGCATGTCGCCGACGGGGACGATGCCGCCGGAAGCAATGCCGGACGACATATTCATCGACCGAATGTACCAGTCATTTGCTAACCGGTCAAGCGATGGCTATTTCGACGTGCTGGGCGCGCATGGCGCGGGCTACAAGGCGTCGCCCGACATGGACCCTGCCGCCGTCGCCAAGGACCCGGCCTATGGCGGCCACCGCTCGTTCTGCTTCCGCCGCGTCGAGGACTTGCGGGCGGTGATGGAGAAGAATGGCGACGCTAAGAAGCAGGTTGCCCTGCTTGAGTTTGGCTGGGAGATCGATGGCGGGGAGATGCTTGACGCGTCACGTCGCTGGTATGGCGTGACGCGCGAGAAGCAGGCAGAGTATATTGTCGGCGCATACAAGTGGGCGAAAGAGCACTGGTCGCCCTGGATCGGCGTGATGACCGTCATCTACGTGCTATCGCCGGACTTTGTGCCCACGGAAGAGTACTTCTGGTGGGGTATCACTGAGCCAAACGGAACGCCGCGGCCTGCCTATACCCAGTTCAAGGCCTGGCGGGCAGCAGGGAACTAGGGGAAAGTAGACGTGATAAAAAAGAAGTTAGCAGAGCTTCTCCACCAGTCTCTGGTCGCTGCACAGGCTGCTGGAGACCTGCCTCAGTTCGATTTGCCCGCCGACATGGCCGTCGAGCGCCCGCAGAAGGAAAGCGTCGGCGACCTGACGACGACCTTGCCTCTGAAGATGACGCGCCCGGCCAGGATGCCGCCGTTGAAGATTGCCGAGGCGATCGTGAAGCACTTGCCCAAGGATGAGATGCTGGGCAAGGTCGCCGTATGTGCACCCGGCTTCGTCAACGTGACACTGTCTGCGTCATGGCTGGCGCGCCAGGTAGACGAGGTTATCGCGGCGGGGGAGAGCTTTGGCCGTCTCGATCTGGGCAAGGGCAAGAAGGTGCAGGTGGAGTATGTCAGCGCCAACCCGACCGGGCCGCTCTCGGTTGGTTCTGGCCGCAATGCCGTCCTGGGCGACGGCGTGGCGAACATCCTTGATCGGGCGGGATATGCCGTGCAGCGCGAGTTTTACATAAACGATGCCGGTACACAGGTCTCGTTTTTCAACGATAGTCTCTTTGCTCGCTACGCCCAGGCGCTTGGCCGCAGCGATGAACAAGTGCCGGAAAAGGGCTACCAGGGCGAGTACATGGTCGAACTCGCCCACCAACTGATCAACGAAGCCGGCGATCGCTACCTGCAGAGGCCGCGGGTTGACGCGCTGCGCGAGGTCGGGGAGTGGGGCACCGCTAAGGTGCTCGCCAGTTACCGCGATGACCTGGCTGTCGTCGACATTCGCTTTGACAACTGGTTTTCGGAGAAGACACTCTACACGAGCGGCTTGTTTGACCGCCTTCTGGCCGATCTCGAGCGCCGCGGCCACACGATCGCACGCGATGGCGCCGTCTGGTTTGCCTCCAAGAACCTGGGCGAAGACAAAGACAACGTCATTGTCCGTTCAGAGGGGCGTGGGCCGACCTATTTCGCTTCAGATATTGCTTATCACTTCAACAAGTTTGTCGAGCGCGGGTTCGACCGCGTCATCGACGTCTGGGGCGCCGATCATCAAGGGCATGTGTCGCGCCTGAAGACGGCCGTGTCGGCCTTTGACGTCGATCCGGAGCGTCTGACTTTGTTGCTCTACCAGCTTGTCACCGTGAAACGCGGCGGCGTGGTGGTGCGCATGTCGCGCCGCAAAGGCGAGATCATCAGCCTGCGCGAAGTGGTTGACGAAGTGGGGGCTGATGCAGTGCGCTATTTCTTGCTGGCGCGCAGCGCCGATGCGCAGATGGACTTTGACCTGCAACTGGCCAAAGAGGAATCATCAGAGAATCCGGTCTACTATATCCAGTATGCCTTCGCGCGTATCGCCAGCATCGTGCGCGGCGCAGGCGATCTGCTGAACGGCACACCCGACCTCACCTTGCTGACAGGCGAGCCGGAGTTGGCGCTCGTGCGCAAGATGCTTGAGCTGCCTGAGGTGATCCAGAAGTCCGCCGAGCTGCTCGAGCCGCACCATGTCCCGCACTATGCGCTGGAACTGGCCGGCGTCTTCCACGCCTTCTACAAGCAGTGCCGTGTCATTTCGTCGGAACCTGGCGACGAGGCCATCAGCCGGGCGCGTCTGCAGCTTGTGCGGGCCGCCGGCGTCGTTTTCGCCAACACCCTACGCACGATGGGCATGAGCGCGCCGGAACATATGTAGCGTGGCACGGTCCAACCACGGAGACACAGAGGACACGGAGGGAAGAATCTCTCCGTGTCCTCTGTGTCTCCGTGGTTTACAGTCTCTCATTCGACACGGGCCATCCGCCACAACTTGACATATGTACGGAAGGTGTAGTACGCGAGAAGAGCGCTGAGGAGCAGGCCCAATAGACCGTCGCGGTAGCCCTGCAACAAGAAGAAACGGCGTACAAACTCACGCGCTGGCTGGCCGATGAAGGAGCGCAGGCGAGCGCGCTTGCCGTCCTGGTACAACTGGCGGGCAGCGATGCCGGTGTAGAACTCCTGTTTGGCGACGAACTGGCTGATGTTGTCATAGTTGTAGTGAGTGAGGCGGTTAGTGAGGTGGCCATCCGGCCCGTCGAAGATGACGAGCTCGTGGACGGGCCGCGCCGGGTCCCAGTGGCAGCGTGCGATGTTGAGCAGGCGTGGCTGGTAGTCGGGCGCCCAGCCGCTATGGCGCACGAGTCTGCCGAGAATGTAGTTGTTGCGTGGCGCCCAGTAGCCGGCGTGCTCGTCGCTCTGGATAACCCGGCGCACCTCGGCGGCGAGCTCTGCCGTCGCCCGTTCGTCGGCATCGACGAAGAACACCCAGGGATGGCTGGCCAGGGACATGGCGGCCGTGCGCTGGTCGGCCCAGTTGATGAAGCGGCGCTGCTCGACGCGTGCCCCTTTGGCGCGCGCAATCTCCACCGTGCGATCACTGCTGAACGAGTCGAGCACGATCAGTTCGTCTGCCCAGAGGAGTGTATCCAGGCAAGCTGCGATGTGGCGCTCCTCGTTGAGGGTCAGGACGATGGCTGAAACGTTCTGTTGCGTGGTCTCGTTCATTGGCGTTGCAGGCGGTGGCGCTTCATCTCTGGCATCGGGTAATGCCGATCGTTGAATGTAATGAGAGATGCATCCGTCTCTGTCGCCGAGGCAGCGATGAGTGCGTCACCCAACTGTATACCGTGGCTGGAGCGAAAGGTCTGCATATAGCGGCCTGCTTTTTCTCCAATACGTTCGTCGATAACGACGCACGCCATGCGAGAGAGGATTTGAGCTGTGAGCATTTCCTCCCCTGCACGTAGTCCGGAGAATATCTCTGCTCGCGTGACTGGCGAATAGAGTAGGACGTGACCATCTTTCCTCAGTTGTGATATCTGGTCATGCACCAGTTTGTTGGCGCGGAACATCTCGATGAATATATCAGTATCGAGGAGGTATCTCATAGACCCAACCCCTCAAGTCTATTGTCATCGCGCAGCGATCGTACGTATTCATCGGTTGTCCCAATATCGGCACGATCTTTCCACATGCCCGTGACCGCTTCGAGCGCCTGATCAAAGTCATCATCCCCGTTATGCTTATAGAAGCGGTCAATGGCGCGACGAATCAATTCCGAAATGGGAACCTTTTCCTCTGAGCTGAGGATGGTTAACTCCCGCCATTGTTCATTCGTCAGGTATATTTGTGTGCGTTTCATGCCGGCGCCTCCATGACGATGTATATCATACATTATAACGCAAAGGTGTGTCAAGCGGTAGCGTTCCTATAGCGCCCACACCACTTGGTAGGCTTGCATACTCTCGGCGTAGTCATTGTCCGACAGCCTGCCGCGCCGGTGCGCCGACCAGGCGCGCAGCATCTCACGCGCCAGGCCAAGGCGGATAATGCAACGATTTGCCAGGCAGTAGGCGCGGCTATGGTGCATGGTGGCAAAGTGCGCGCGGCTGCGATGAAGCTCGACGAACATGCGGTAGCGGAACTGGCTGGTACTCTTGCCGCCGTGGTGAATGACCGGCGCATCCGCGACGTGCCATATCTGCCAGCCGGCGCGCTTGATGCGCAGGCACCAGTCAATCTCCTCGCAATACATGAAGAAGCCATCGTCCATCATACCCACCTGCTCCATCGTCTCACGCCGTACCAATAGACACGCTCCCAGCGGATGGTCAATCTCAAAGGAACTGGTGTAGGCATGCAGCGGGTAGCGGCCATTGAGGCGAGAATTGATGACGCGGTGGTTGACATTGTAGAAGTCGAAGAAGCTCATCAACAGAGTGGGGAAACGGAATGCGGAATGTTGGAAGCTGCCGTCAAGGTTGAGCAGGTGGCCGCCGGCGGCGCCGGCGCGGGGGTGGGCGTCCATGAAGCGCACCAGAGCGCCCAGCGCATCAGCGAGCACTTCTGTGTCGGGGTTAAGCAGCAGCAGGTAGCGCCCACTCGCCACGGCCAGACCCTTGTTGCTGCCGGCGGCGAAGCCGACGTTGTCGCTCTCGATCAGGCTGACCGTGGGGAAGGTCGTGCGCGCCATATCCACACTGCAGTCAGCGGACCCGTTGTCGACGACAATCGTCTCGATTGCCGGGGCGCCGGGGAGCGCGCAGGCGCGCTCGAGCGAGCCCAGGCAGGCGCGGAGCAGGTCCCTGGTGTTGTAGCTGACGATGATGATAGACAGATCAATGGCTGTCATGGGCGAGTGGTGATCAGTAACCGATCGAGATCAGGGTTGGTTTGACCTTGTCGTTCACGATGGCGACCTGCTCATGCTGGAGGCCCACCCAGAAGTAGATGGAGGGCCTTGTCGGAGCGGTCGTCACTTTTATGTAGCCGACAATCGTCTGGCGCTGGCCTGGCAGCAGTGTGTCGCCTGTCAATCCCCAGCGGAAGGGATATTGGCGGCCCGCCGAGTTGCCCTCGAAGTCGGCTTCGACGCGGAAGACGCCCGGGTTTTCGGGGAAGCCCTTTTGGTTATAGTTTTCATCGGTCGTGTAGATGGTACCCGAGTATGGCCCCTGACTGCGGATCGCGACCGTGCCGACGTTTTCGACAGTGACCTCGATGCGTACCAGGCCGTTGAGTTGTACGGACGGGGGAGTGATGCTGGCAGAGACGATTTGCACCAGAGGCACGCCGCCGTTAGCGATGGTCAGCGGCCGGGTGATCACGATGTCGTTGCCGATCGCGTCTTTGGCCTCGCCGACAACCAGGTATTCGCCGTCTGGCGGCGGCGTATTGCCGAGGTCAACGCCGCCCTCGTAGTCGTGCTCGTGACGCCCTGCCTTGAGCTTGGACACCGGCGCGATCGGGTACTTCACGTGCTTCTGATCGTCGGTTCTGAGGAGAAAGACCTCGACCGTCGCTTCTTTGGTGAGCCAATAGCTGACCGCAATGCGGTCCTCGATGCCGTCACGATTGGGCGTGAAGGTGATGCGGTCGGCGTGGGTGGCCTTACAGGCGGGCTCGATGCAGGGTGTGAAGACAGAGAAGTCGCCGAATGCCGGCGGCGTGCTGTCACCGTTCTTGATGGACAGGCTTGCCTGTGCTGTCTCTTTCTGACCGCCGTTCTCAACCGTCACCATGACCTTGTAGTTGCCGTCAGGCAAAACAACGGCCTGGGTGGTCGTGTAGTACGGAGTGAGCGCCAACGGCGTCTCGACAACGCCGCTGAAGCGCGCCTGGAACTCGCCGGCGGAGCGCGGCTCGCTCTGACGGAAGACGTAGGTCCTGCCTTTCTCGTCGCTCAAGGTGATGGTGAGGGAGGATGACGAGCGCCCAACGCGATAAGAAATCGTCGCTACGTCCGCCGCGCCGTCGCCATTGGGTGAGATGGAGTCGGGTGTGACTTTTACTTCGGACAGAAGCGACGCGTTGCCGCCGCAGGCGGTCAATGCAATCGCCAGCATGAGCACCATGCCGAGAGCCAACGCACGTATGGGCCGAATCCTCACATCATCCTCCATCAGGTTGTGCGCGTGCCAGCGCCGAGAATCTGCTGCACGGCGGAATACGGGTCAAGCTCTCTTTCTGCGACGCTCTGCACCAACTGATCCAGGCGGCCCGCAGGCAATGCAGACAGAGCGCGAGTGGTCAACTCGTGACGCAGAAGCGCCAGCACTTCGTCGTGGGCGCGTGCGTGCTCATGCTCGGCCAGGCGGTTGCTGCCTTTGAGATAGGCCAGGTGCTGTTCCAGGCTGTCCACCAGTGCGCTGACGCCTGCGCCCTCGCTGGCAATCGTCTGCAAGATCGGCGGGCGCCAGGCGCTGGCCGGCGCGCCCGCGCCCAGCGCCTCAAGTGCGCCCTGAATGCGTTCGGCGCCGGGCAGATCGGCCTTATTGATGACGAAAATGTCGGCGATTTCCAGAATCCCAGCCTTGAGAATCTGGATGTCGTCGCCGAGCGTCGGCACCTGAATCACGACCGTCGTCTGCGCTGAGCGAGCGATATCGACTTCATCCTGGCCGACGCCAACCGTCTCAACAAGGATTACATCGCGGCCAAATGCATCGAGCACGCGCATCGCGTCGGCGCTCGCCCGCGTCAGACCGCCCAGGCTGCCGCGCGTGGCCATGCTGCGGATGAAGACGCCGGGGTCGCCTGCTGCTTCCTGCATGCGGATGCGGTCGCCCAGAATGGCGCCTCCGCTGAAGGGGCTCGATGGATCGACGGCGATGACGCCGACGGTGCGCTTGCGGCGACGCAACTCAAGCGCGATCTCGTTGACCAGCGTGCTCTTGCCCGTGCCCGGAGCGCCGGTTATGCCAACGATATGGGCGTGGCCGGTGTGGGCGTGCAGAAGCGACAGATCAGGGCGCGCCTGCAACGGCGCGTTTTCCACAAGCGTCAGTAGGCGGGCCGCCGCCCGCCGGTCGCCGCGCAGCACCGCTTCGGCCAGGTCGCTCATCGAGGCTTAACGTTGCTCTTGATGAACGCAGCGACATCCTGCGTTGAGGCGCCCGGACCGAAGACGGCAGCGACGCCGGCCTGTTTGAGCGCTGCGACGTCCTCATCGGGGATGATGCCGCCGACGCAGACGAGGACATGGTCGAGACCCTGGGCGCGCAGCAGAGCACAGGTGCGCGGGGCGAGCGTCAGATGCGCGCCGGACAGGATGGACAGTCCGACGGCGTCCACATCTTCTTGCATCGCTGCTTCCACAATCATCTCGGGGGTCTGGCGCAGGCCGGTGTAGATCACTTCCATGCCGGCATCGCGCAAGGCTCGGGCAATGACCTTGGCCCCGCGATCGTGCCCATCGAGGCCCGGCTTGGCGACCAGGACGCGAATCTTCGCTTCTTCTGTCATAGGTCAGGGGACCATCCTTTCGTGTGCTTCGCAGTGTGGCTGTATTATAGCATCAAACGGGAGGGTTTGCAAAGTAGGTCGCTGCAGTTCAGACATGTCGAGATAAGGGTGCTCATGAAAACCACAGAGGCGCAGAGGACACAGAGCGGATCGGAACTGAGTATGCACGCGTACGACGCACGGCAAGAGGCGTCACAGCAATCGGCAAAGAGATGTTCTCCGCGCTCTCTGCGTCTCAGCGGTGCATAAAAGACGCTATCTTGAATTGTCTGGCTGCGGTAAGTACACATTCAGCCGCGATTATGATATACTTGACGCAAGGAGCCGACAATGAATGACGACAAGCGGGTTACCTATGCTCCCATGATCAGGGACATGCCGGCCACGGAGCGCCCGCGCGAGCGGCTGCGCGACTTTGGCGCCGGCGCACTCTCATCGGCTGAGTTGCTGGCCATCATCCTGCGCACCGGGACGAGGGGCCAAAACGTGCTCAGTATGGCCACTGCTCTGATTTCTAGCTTCGGGGGGCTGTCAGGACTGGCGAAGGCCAATTTGCCCGAGCTGCAGAGGGCGAAGGGCCTGGGCTTTGCCAAGGCGTGTGACCTGAAGGCCGCGCTCGAGCTAGGGCGGCGCATGGCTGGCGAACACCCGGCCGACCGTGATGTCGTTACGTCGCCGCAGGACGTCATGAACTTGCTTGGACCGGAGATGAGCCTCCTCGATCAGGAGCAATTGCGTGTCGTCCTGCTCGATACCCGCAACCGCGTGCTGGCAATGCCCATTGTCTATTCCGGCAACGTCAACACCTCCGTGATACGCGTTGGCGAGCTCTTCCGCGATGCGATCAGGTATAACGCGGTGGCTATGGCTGTCGTACACAATCACCCGTCTGGCGATCCAACGCCGTCGTCAGAGGACGTTGCCGTCACGCGGCTGATTGTCGAGGCCGGCAAACTGCTCAATGTCGACGTGCTCGACCACATTGTGATCGGCGGTGGCCGCTGTGTCAGTCTCAAGGAGCGGCGTCTGGGCTTCTAGCACGGCGGCGGCATTCGAGCGACACTCTGAAGCGAGGTTCCCAGTGAGGACACGATGAGCCAGTCTCCCTCGATCTCGATCCTGTTTCCGGCCTATAATGACGGCGGCACGATTGCCAGCATGGTTGTTGCTGCACTCATTACCGTGCGCCAGCTAAGCGATGACTATGAAGTGATCGTGATCAATGATGGCAGTTCAGATTACACGCCTGAGGTGCTGGACGAGTTGGCCATCGTTTACGCCCCTCATGTGCGCGTCATCCATCACGAACAGAACAGCGGCTATGGCGGGGCGCTGCGCTCAGGCTTCGCTGCCGCTACTAAGGAGTGGCTATTCTACACCGATGGCGATGCGCAGTATGACCCGCACGAACTGAAGCTGCTGGTCGCCGCCATGGCTGACGGCGTCGACGTGATCAACGGCTACAAGATCGAGCGCAATGACCCGCTGCATCGCATTCTGATCGGCCGTCTCTACCAGTTTGGCGTGCGATCCATGTTTGGTCTCAGGCTGAAGGATGTCGACTGTGATTTCCGCCTGATGCGGAGAAGCATTTTCGATACCGTCCACCTGGAAGCAGCCAGCGGGGTGATCTGCGTCGAGCTGATGTCCAAGGTGCAGTATGCCGGATTTGGCCTGGCCGAGGTTCCGGTGCATCACTTCCACCGCGCCTACGGCAAGAGCCAGTTTTTCAACTGGCGGCGCATACTGCGCACACTCACGGCGCTGGCACGCTTGTGGTGGCGCATCAGGCTGCCGTTGTTGCGGGGCCGCCAGGCCGACGTGGCTCAAGAGATCAGGGGCGCGCACGCAGATCCTGTCAAGAGGTGAGAACGTGATGGCTGCAGGTTACGGAGACTACTATCGGGCCAAGCGCGTGATGATAACCGGCGGGCTGGGGTTTATCGGCAGCAACCTGGCCCGCCGCCTTGTCGAACTGGAGGCCAACGTGCTGCTGGTGGATTCTCTCATCCCCCAGTATGGCGGCAACTTGTTTAACATCAATGGCATCGAGGACCAGGTGCGCGTCAACATCGCCGATGTGCGCGATGAAAACAGCATGGACTACCTGGTCAAGAAGCAGGATGTGATGTTCAACCTGGCTGGCCAGGTCAGCCACATCGATAGCATGCGCGATCCGTACACGGACCTTGAGATCAATACCCGTGCGCAGTTGTCGATCCTGGAAGCTTGCCGCAAGAATAACCCGGCGATCAAGATCGTCTACTCGAGCACGCGCCAGATTTACGGCAAACCTGACTATCTGCCGGTTGATGAGCGCCACCTTGTGCACCCGACCGATGTGAACGGTATCAACACGATGGCGGGGGAGTGGTATCACATCGTGTACAACAACGTGTATGGCGTGCGCGCCACATCGCTGCGCCTGACCAACACCTACGGCCCGCGTATGATGGTGAAGACCGACCGGCAAACGGCGTTGGGGTGGTTCATTCGCCTGGCCATGGACGCGCAGACGATACAGATCTTCGGCGACGGGCAGCAGAAACGTGACTACACGTACGTCGACGATGTGGTCGAGGCGTTGCTGTTGGCGGGCGCGAACGAAGCGTCCAACGGCGAGGTGTTTAACCTGGGCGGGCTGGAGCCGGTAAGCCACTTGCAGTTGATTCGCACGTTGTGCTCGGTTGCGGGGTGCGGCAGCTACCAGATCGTTCCCTTCCCGGCCGAGCGCAAGGCCATCGATATCGGCGACTTCTATGCTGACTACAGCAAGATTCACATCGTGCTTGGCTGGCAGCCAGTGGTGGGACTGAGCGAAGGGCTGAAGCGGACCATCGATTTCTACCGTGCGAACCGCGGGTACTACTGGACATAACGTTGCGCTGCATAGCCATAGTCCCTGCAACGCACCACAAAGCGCAGCAATGGGGAGCGTCATGACGGTTCCTGCTTTTGATCTCTCTCGCCAATATGCGGCCATCAAGCCCGAAATGGACGCGGCGATCGCGGGTGTGCTGGCCGAGGGCAGCTTCATCCTGGGCGAGAACGTAACCGCATTCGAGGATGAGTTCGCTGAATACTGCGGCGTCTATCATGCCGTGGGCGTTGGCTCAGGTACGGAAGCTCTTCACATTGCATTGCTGGCGCTTGGCATCGGCGCAGGCGACGAGGTAATCACTGTTCCGCACACGGCCGTGGCAACCGTGGCTGCCGTCGAGCTTGCCGGAGCGAGGCCAGTGCTCGTCGATGTCGACCCGCAGACGATGACGATGGATGCGCGCCTGGTTGAAGACAAGATCACCCGCCGCACCAGAGCCATCCTGCCCGTCCATCTCTACGGCCATACGGCTGATCTCGATCCGCTGCTGGCGCTGGCGCGGCGCAAGAACCTGGCGCTCATCGAGGACTGTGCGCAGGCGCACGGCGCAGAGTATCACGGCAAGCGCGCCGGCTCCTTGGGCATTGTTGGTTGCTTCAGCTTCTACCCGACCAAGAATCTGGGCGCATACGGCGATGGGGGGATGGTCGTCACCAGCGACGTGGCTGTTGCGCGGCGCTTGCGGCTCTTCCGTGAATACGGATGGGAGCAGCGCTATGTCAGCTCGGTGCGCGGCGGCGTGAACAGCCGCCTCGATGAGCTGCAGGCGGCGATTCTGCGTGTCAAGTTGCGGCATTTGGACGAGTGGACGAACGCTCGCCGCGCCAGAGCGGCACAGTACAACGAGGCGCTGGCGGGTTCGGCTGTGCTGACGCCGGTGGAGAAGAGCTTTGCTCGCCACGTCTATCACTTATACGTCATTCGCAGCCAGCGACGGGATGCGCTGCGCCAGTATCTGAAGGATAACGGCGTCGGGACGGCGATTCACTACCCCGTTCCCGTGCACTTGCAGCCTGGCTATGCTGATCTCGGGAGCGGGCGCGGCTCATTCCCCGTCAGCGAGCAACTGGCCGGCGAGATACTCTCTCTGCCTATGTTCCCTGAGTTGACGGCAAAGGAAACGCAGCAAACGGCAGCACTCATCTGCCAGTTCGAGGCGCGCTAGTCTCATGGATGCCAGCGAATACACGACAATGTACGAGGTCGAGGACCGTCACTGGTGGTATAGTGGCATGCGCGCGATCACGCGCATGCTGCTCGACAAATACACACGCCCACGTCTGCCTGCGATCCTCGACGCCGGCTGTGGAACGGGCGCCAACCTTGTCTTGCTCAATTCCTACGGCGCTGCCACCGGCGTTGACATCGAGCCTGCTGCGCTGGCTCTGTGCCGGCAGCGGCGCCTGTCTCGGCTGGCGCGGGCGTCGGTAACCGAATTACCCTTTGCCTCCGCCAGTTTCGATCTGGTGACGTCGTTTGAGGTGCTCTATCATCTGGACGTCAGCGACGACCAGGCAGCGATCAACGAGTTCTACCGCGTGCTCAAGCCGGGCGGGTGGCTGCTGTTGCGCCTGCCTGCGCATGACTGGCTGCGTGGGCGGCACGACGTGGCAGTGCATACGCGCCACCGCTATACGACGGCTGAGGCGCGGGGTAAGGTTGAGGCGTCTGGCTTCAGGATTGTGCGCCTGAGTCATGCCAACTGCCTGCTTTTTCCGCTGGCGCTGGCGAAGCGCGTCGCAGAGAAGGCGCTGCCGCCGAGCGAAGGTTCCGACGTGGGGCCGCCGCCGCGCGGCAACCGGATTCTGGCGGCGATTCTGGGCCTGGAAGCAGCCTGGCTGCGCCGCTGGCCGCTGCCCTGGGGACTGACCGTTCTTTGTCTGGCGCGCAAGCCGCAGGAAGGCGACCATGCCTGAGCTACCTGACATCGAGGTGATCAAGGACTTCCTGGCGGCGCACGTGGCCGGCCAGCGCATCGAGTCGGTCGATCATGTCGGCGCGATTGTCGTGCGCAGTTTGCTGCCGGGCGACCCTGCGTCCATTCTGGTGGGGCGAACGATCACGGGCGCCGCGCGGCGGGGCAAGTTTCTGCTGCTGCCATTGGACAGCCGCACGCAGATTGTCATCAACTTCATGCTGTCGGGCAGGCTGCTCTACTGCCCGCCCACGACGCGGCTGACCACGCGCACCTACCTGGTGCTCGGCCTGTCGGGCGGCTTGCACCTGCGCTACCAGGATGCGACGCAGATGGGCAAGGTTTACTTGACGGACGACGTGCTCAAGATCCCCACCTATGGCGAGCAGGGGCCGGATGCTCTGGACGCGAGTGTAACGCTCGACGTCTTCCGCGAGCGCCTGCGCCGCCATGCGGGCGAGATCAAGGGCATCCTCACCAATCAGTCCTTCGTGGCCGGCATCGGCAACGCCTACGCCGACGAGATACTCTTCCGCGCCGGTATCTATCCCTTTCGCAAGCGGCCACAGCTTTCGCCTGCCGAGATCGAGCGTGTCTATGACGCCATGCACACGGTTCTTACCGAGGCGCTGGCCGTCATCGGCCAGCGCATGGGCGACAACATCCAAGAGGAGATACGCGATTTCCTGCTGGTCCACGGCAAAACCAACCAGCCTTGCCCGCGTTGCGGCGCGCCGGTTTCCCTGGTGTCGGCGAGCCGCATCACCAATTTCTGCCGCTCCTGCCAGCCGGGAACACTGATACGCCAAACATGAAGATAGAGATAACCCACAGCAAGCGCCGCAAGAGCACTGTGAGCGCCCGGCTCGATGGGGAGACGCTCCTTGTTCAGGCCCCGTCAGGAATGCCTGACGCCGAACTGAAGACGATCATCGAGAAGCTAAGCGCCCGCCTGGTCAACCGGCAGAAGCGCCGCGATCTCAATGATGCGAAAGGTCTCACGCAGCGCGCCCAGGAACTGAATAAGCGGTACTTCAAAGGGCAGTTGCGCATCGCAGCCATCGAGTACGTGACCAACCAGAACAAGCGCTACGGTAGCTGCTCGCCGCGCACGCACGAGGTACGCGTTTCACATCGCCTGGCGACCGTGCCGGCCTGGGTGCGTGACTACGTGCTGGTTCACGAGCTGGCGCATCTCGTGCATCCCAATCACGGCAAGCGCTTCTGGGCATTGGTCAACAAGTACGCGCTGAGCGAGCGGGCGCGGGGCTACCTGATGGCCCTGGGCATGGAAGACACAAGTGACGCCAGCGGCGAGCAGAGTGAGGAGACGCCGGCTGAGGAGGTTGAGGAGTAGATGGAAGCTGACATCCTGACGCTCTTCCCGGCCATGTTCCAGGGCCCGCTGACAGAGAGCATTATCAAACGCGCCGTCGACGCCGGCCTGCTCACCGTGCGTGTGCACAACATACGCGATTGGACATGGGACAAGCACCACGTCGCTGACGATTATCCCTACGGCGGCGGATCAGGGATGGTCATGAAACCTGAGCCTCTGTTTGCCGCCGTCGAGGCTGTGCTTGCCCTCCCTTCGACCGACCCCAATCCACCCGTGATCCTGATGACGCCACAGGGGCGTGTATTCAACCAGGCCATAGCTCATGAGTTGGCGCGCCACCCCCGGCTGGTGTTCATCTGTGGCCACTATGAGGGCGTCGACGAGCGTGTGCGCGGGCATCTTGTGACGGATGAGTTGTCGATCGGCGACTATGTTCTCACCGGCGGCGAGTTGCCAGCAATGGTCGTGTTGGACGCTGTGGCGCGCCTGACGCCCGGCGTGCTGGCGCCCGGCTCTCTGGGCGAGGAATCGCACAGCGCAGGGCTGCTCGAGTACCCGCAGTACACGCGTCCCCCCGACTTTCGCGGTTGGACGGTTCCTGAGGCGCTGCTTTCCGGCAACCACGGCGCGATTGCCCGCTGGCGGCGGCGTGAAGCGCTGCGGCGCACCTGGCAGCGCCGCCGTGACCTGCTGGCCAACCTTGACTTGACGCCGGAAGACAAGCAATTCCTCGATGATCTTGCGCAGGAGAACGGGGAATGAACCATTGGCGTGAGCGGCTCAGCCAGCGCAGCTATCTGCGCATCGGCCATCGCGGCGCGGCCGGCCTCGAACCACAGAACACGTTGCGGGCCTTCAGGCGCGCCATCGACCTGGGTGTGGATGGCGTCGAGCTGGACGTGCGCAAGACATTGGACGGGCAGTTGGTTGTGGTTCACGATGAAGACCTGGCGGAGTCGAGCAACGGGCAGGGATTGGTGCATAAGCGCACGCTGGCCGAGTTGCGGCAGCTCGATGCCGGTCAAGGAGAGCGCATCCTCACGCTGGACGAGGCGCTGCACGCGCTGGCAGGAAAGGCGCTGATCGTTGTTGATCTGAAGACGCTGGATGTCGAGCAGGACATGATTCAGTCTGTGGCCGCGCACGGTGTGCAGGATGATGTCCTGGTCTGCTCGTTGCTGCCGGCCAGCCTGCGCCGCGTGAGGGCGCTGGCGCCCACACTTCTCACCGCCATCTCCTATCCCGAGGACAAGGGCGGGGCGAGCAACAAGCCCTACCTCGCTCCGGCGGTATCGGCTGTGCTGGCCGTGCTGCGGGCCACGCTGCCCTGGCGCATTGGCAGGATGATGGACGAGGCGCAGGCCGACGCTACGATGCTGTATTACAAGCTGATCACGCCGTCCGTGGTTGGGGCGGTTCATCGCCGGGGCGGGCTGATCGGCGCATGGACTGTGGATACTGCGGACAGCATTGCCCGCATGCGCTCGGCAGGCGTGGACAGCATCACGAGCAATTACCCCGATCGGCTCGTCCCGTAGCCTGACGCCAGGCTGAAGCCATGCGCTACAAAGACGAAGCCCTGCGGGCTGAATCGCGGCGAGCGGACAGCCCGCAGGGCTTTGTTCATGTAGCACGGCGCTTTAGCGCCGTGGCTCTGCGGCATCGTCAGCGCAGCAGCCAGCGTCCGGCGAGCGCCAGCAAGCGATGGAGCAGGGGCACATCCTGCGCGTCGAAGTAGCTCAAGTCGTACTCGTTCTCAGCCAGGACACCTTTCCCCTGGCGCAACTCCGCTCTTAACAGCCACGGCCGCTTCTGCTCAGGCAGGCGAAGCTTGACCATGCCAACGCAATCGCTGCTATCTGCGCGCATGCGCACGGCCTGCACATGGACGTCTGCGCCATTCAGTGTGAGGTGGAGGGTGAGCGCGGCGTCTACGGGCGGACATGCCCCGTCGCACACAACCCACAGCTTGAGATCGACGACGTCGCCCGGCCGGTATCGCCTGAAGGGATACTCGACACTGACCAGGAGCGGATTGAACACGCGCTGCAGCATGTGGTAGGCCAGCTTGGGCCTGCGGTCATGTCCAATCAGACTCCAACAGATGGATGGCCAGGGCTCGTTGAGCTGCCAGACCATGACGCCGCCGGTCTCGGACTTGCGCCTGCGCACGTGCTCGACCATGATCTGAACGGCGCGTGCCTGGGCAAGCTGGCTGCCGCGCACAAAATCGGGCAGCGCTGAGGTCGGAGCAAACGTGGCGGCGTAGCGGCGCAACTTGTTCAACTCGGCGTTGTGGTAGAGCCAGGCCGGGCCGGGCGGCCACAGATCATCGGAAGGCAGGAAGGCCTCAAGCGACTCCAGGCCGGGGAGGGACTGCACGCCAAACTCGCTCACCACGGGGCTGGTAGCCTTGACATAAGCAGACAGCGGGGCAAGATGATGCCAAACTGTCCAGTCGTGGCTGTCGCCACGCGCTGGGGAAGCGGGCAGGAACGGCCGCGAGCCATCGTTCTCATTGACGACGCGCTGCAGGCGTTGCACAAGCGGCTTGTTCTTGGCGGGGCCGAACTCATTGCCGCCGCACCACAGCACGACGGAGGGGTGGTTGCGCAAGTCGCGCACGATGCTGGTTGCCTCTTGCTCGGCTTGCGCAAGAAACCTGTCATCCGTCGGGTAGCGCGCCAGATTGGGGCAGGCAAAGGGAAACTCCTGCCAGACGAGCAGCCCGGCGCGGTCACACTGGTCGTAGAAAGCCCTCTTCTCGCGCAGGCCGCCGCCCCAGACACGCAGCGTGTTGGCATTGGCGGCGTGAGCCATGCCGAGCAGGGTCGCGTAGTCCTCTGCTCGCACACAACCGGGCAAGATACTGGCCGGAACCCAGTTGACCCCGCGCAGGAACTCCCTGTTGCCGTTGACGCGTAACGTCCAGCCCACATCCGGGCCAGTGAGCGGCTCCAACTCAACCGTGCGAATACCGAAGGTTGCGGCGGCTGAGGATCGTGCGCCAACGGCCGGCTGAACGGAGACGGTGAGATCATACAGACTTGGTTCGCCGCGATCCCAGGGCTGCCAGATGCGCGGAGAAGGCAGCGACAGAGTGATCGTTCTGGTCTGGGCGCCCTGCGCCAGGTCCAGCGGCTCTGTGTACTTTTGTGTCACCCCGTCGAAGTTGGCGGCCTGCACGGTGACGACGGCTTCAGCGGGGCAGGCGAATGAGGAATCGAGAAGCAGGCTCAGTTCGACGTCCGCGGCGCTGCTGCCGCGCAGGGTTGCTTTGACGCTGATGTCGGAGATGAAAACTGGCCCCGAAACAACGATCTCGGCGTCATCCCAAATGCCGATGGTGGGCAGCTTCGGCGCGAAGTCCCAGCCGAAGCTCATCTGGCACTTGGTGGTCTGAATGCGGGCGGGAAACATGTCGGCGTCGCCACTGATCAGGCGCAGGACCGGTTCGGCCAGACGCTCAGCGAGGCTCAGTCTGCGCGCGGGCAGGGCGTGTGCGCCCCACAGGCGCACTGCGAGGTCGAGATTCCCGTCGCTGTCGCGCAGAAGGCGGGTGACCTCATACACCTGTGGCGAGAACATGCCCTCGTGCTGGCCAAGCAGAACGCCATTGGCGTAGACTGCCGAGTAGTAGTCGACGCCGTGCATGACCAGGTGCGCCCGCTGTCCCCCGGCGCGCGGCACATGGACAGTAGAGCGGTACCACCAATCGTTGTGCTCCACCCATCTGCCTGTTTCGTTCTGGCAGCCGACTGTGGGATCAGGTATGCGCCCGGCGGCGAGCAGGTCGCTTTCCAGATTGCCGGGCACGGCGGCAGGCAGCCATTCTTGAACAACGTTCAGGTCACTGCTGTGCCACAGGGGAGTAGGCGGCACACTGCCGAACTGCCAATCTGTGCCGGCCAGGTCTATTGCAGCGGGCCAAGTCGTCATCTTCTTCTCCGTCATCATGCCTGTGTGCACTAATTGTACGGCATGGCCTGCGCCGGGTCAAGCTCTGAACATCTGTTCACAGGTGTCCTGTGATAGGCGCCGGTGCCGTAGGGGCGCTGCTTGCTGCGCCAGACCCGCGCAATTGAGAAAACACAGGGCGCAGCAAGCAGCGCCCCTACGGCCACGCCATAACGGTGAGCAGTTACAGTTCTCGTTCGGATTGACAAGGAGAGCCTCCTGGGCTATACTGATCGCCAATGAAACGAGAACAGGTTGTGCGCATTGGCATTCTTGCAGCGGCTGGACTGGCTGCATGTCTTGGCGCGCTTCTCCTGCTGGTCGCGGCAATGCGCCTGTCCGACATGTCGGCGAGCGATCCGGCCATTGTCCTGTATCTTGTCTTCGGCGACTGGCATCTGCGCGCCTCTCTGACGGTCATCGGGGCGGCTCTTCTGGCAGCCGGCCTCGCCTTTGGCCTGCTGACCCGCGATGCTTTCGTCGCCAGGACTACAGCGCTGCGGGCCGCCGTGCTTGGGATCGTTGTCGCAGGCGGCGTGGTTGGCGGGGTAACGCTGGGCTGGCTGGCGACCACGCCAGACTGGCAAGGCCAGGTCGCTGCCACGCGCGGCTGGCTGACGGACAGGACGCCGCCTGAGATCACTCTCAACGCGCCGTCAGCCCCGGTACGCGGGACGGCAACGATCAATATCACAATCAGCGATGACAGCGCGACCAATATGACGCTGGTTACTCTCGACGGCCAGCCCATTGCCGCCGCTGTGCCGTTGACGATTGACGCCTCTACATTGGCCGATGGTGCGCACACGGTGGCGGTGGAGGCGACTGATGACTCCCGCCAGCGCAATCGAGCGCAGGCAAGCGTCATTTTCCGCAGTGAGACGCAGTGGTGGATGAGCGACGTGACGCCGCCCGCTATCACGCTCACGGTTCCACTCACGACTGTCACAGGCGTGGCGGCCTTGACTCTGGCGACGTCCGACCAGGGCGAACATCACGTCACGCGCTTCACGCTCGATGGAATGGCGCTGCCAGTGGCGCCGCTCGTCAATGTCGATACGCGCAACCTGCCCGACGGGGAGCACACGATCGTTGTAGGGGCGGAGGGTGAGTCTCGCCGGCAAAACAAGGGTAAGACGACGGCGGTCTTCCGCAGCGATAACAATCCTCCGTCTGGGCCCGTGCGTATGGACCCGCCGGTCGCGACTCAAGGGCATTCCCAGTTCATCTATTTGACTGTCAACGAGCCTGTGCCCGGCATAACAGCAACCCTTGGCGGCCAGGCGCTGACATTGGTGCGCGGCGCCGACTCGTACTGGACTGTGCGCGGCTTTGAGGCAGACGCCAAGACCGGGTCATCTCTCCTTTCTGTGCGCGCAATCGACGCTGTGGGCAACGCGACACAGGTCACGGCAACACAGGTGATCACACGCTTCGTCTTCCCTGACGAGTTCATCACCGGTGATAATGTGGATTTGCCCCCCGACAAGGCTGCTCTGCTCGCATCCGGCCCGGCTGAGACGATCTACCTGGATAGCGTAATCGCTCCTGTGACGCCTGAGCAGCTCTGGCAAGGCCAATTCCTTGTACCGATTCGGGGTACCCAAACGTCACCCTTTGCCATTCTGCGCTATTACAACGGTCAGCCGTCAGACAGCCGGCACGGTGGAATTGACATCGCGGCTGATCAGGGTACGCCGGCGCCTGCCTCCAATCGGGGGCGCGTTGTTCTGGCCGAGGGACTGAAGGTGCGCGGGCATTCTGTTTGTCTGGATCACGGTCTGGGCGTCTATACGTGCTACTATCATCTATCCCAGATCAAGGTGCAGAAGGGCCAGATGGTTGAGAAGGGCCAGATTATCGGGCTGGTCGGCAGTGAGGGTGTTTCGACAGGTCCTCATTTACATTGGGAGATGCGTGTGACCGGCAAGGCAGTTGACCCCTGGCCGTGGACGCAGCGCTCATACCCGTAGCGGCAATCCGCAGCGGCCAGCGTTGACGTGCCGCGCGTTTCAGTGGAGAGAACAATGCGTACTGCTCGTGTGTTGTTGGTGCTGCTCGTGCTACTGGTGACTGCCTGCAACCCGCTGGGCCCCGCGCCCACGCCGACGCTGGTGCCGTTCCAGCTATCCGACCAGGGCATGCAGAAGGCTGCGGATGCTGCGGTAGTCGACTATGCTCAGCGCTTGAGCTATTCTTACCGCAACCCAAGCTACACCTTGATTGACACGAGCGCAAACAAGGTTACCGTTCACGTCACCGTGAGTTTTCAGACGCGCAAGGACTTCCCCTGGGAAGACTACGATGCGATGATTGTTCTGAACCGGTCGGGGGCCGCGTGGCAGTTCGAGCCGATTCAGGCGACGAGCAAGCTGGACTGGGCGATGACGCCGCAGCGCGGGCCGGTCACGCTCAAGAGCGCAGCGGGCTTCACGGTCGTCGTTCCTGCGGGCTGGGCGGGGTACGTAGCGCCACAGAATGAGCTTAAGGCGGCCAGCGTGTGCGGCATTGGCGCCGATCCGGTGTTGGGCGTGCCCGTACTGGCTGTTATGCCCGTCGGCTACTCGCTCGATAACGTGCCCATCATCTTGCGCGGCTTCCAGCAATGCCCGCGTGCCTCGTCGTTGAGTTTTATTCGCCAACGCATCGAGGCCATCCGCAGCAGCGACAAGAATATCAGCTTCAGCCGCATCGAAATGACAACCATTGGCGGCGTGCCGGCTCTGGCAGCGGAGATGTCGGATGCCAACGGCACCCGAGCGTATGATTACTACGTGGTCCATCGCGAGCGCCAGCTAGAGTTCGTCATTCAGGCGCACGCCGGTCTGGATGTGACTCAGCTTCTCGCTGTGCTGAATGGAATGGTGTTCAACTAGCCGGTCTTTCACGGCAGCGTGGCGCGGTGCTTTGGGGTCTTATCACAACAGGGGATGTCAGCGGTGGATATTGCAAGGTACCTGGATCATGAACGGCGGCGGGTCAATACCGCCCTGGAGCGCTTTTTTGTGGCCGAGCGTCCGCTGGCAGATGATGTCCATCCGCTAGCGCGTGAGGTCCTCGATGTCGTCGCCGAATTCACGATGGGTCCTGGCAAGCGTTTGCGGCCTGTGCTGATGATCACAGGCTATCGGGCAGCGGGCGGAACTGACGAGGATGCCATACTCGCGGCCTCGTGCTCTCTGGAATTGACGCAGTCGATGCTGCTCATCCACGATGACATCATGGATAAAAGCGATCTGCGGCGCGGCCGCCCGGCCGTTCACGCTGCCTTCGCGCAGCGCTATGGGGGCGATGTTGCGACAGGGCGCGAACACGCAACGGACCCAGCTCACTTTGGCGTCGCACTTGCCATCGCAGCGGGCGACCTGGCCGGCCAACTGGCGTTGCGTTGTCTCGGCGGCGCAGGGTTTGCCGCTGGCCTCTTGCAGAATGCGCTCGACGTTTACACCGCTATGACCAGGGACGTATGCTATGGTCAGGTGCTCGACATGCACGCGGGCGACCGCTACATGCACCTGACCGAGCACGATATCCTGACCATTCATCGTTACAAGACGGCGCGCTATACCACGCAAGGCCCTCTGCAGATGGGCGCTGTGTTGGCCGGCGCCGGGGACGACGCTCAAGCTGTTCTGTCTACCTACGCGCTACCGCTCGGGCAGGCCTTTCAGCTTCAGGATGATCTCCTGGGAGTGTTTGGCAAGGAAGCAGAGACCGGCAAGTCGACGGATGCTGACCTGAAGCAGGGAAAGCGCACGCTGCTCGTTCTGAAGGCGTTGGAATGGGGATCGGCGGCGCAGCGGGTGGCGCTGGAGACTGCGTTGGGCAACCCGGCAGCCAGCGATGAGCAGATTGCTGCCGCGCGCCAGGCTCTTGAAGAGAGCGGCGCACGTCGCTACTGCCAGCTGCGTGCTGTCGTGCTGGCCAATGAGGCGCGCAGTGCATTGCTCGGATGCGGGCTGAAGACCGACTGCCAGGAGTTTCTACTGGGGCTAATTGACTTCGTTGTTGAGCGTGTACGCTGACGTCAGGCCGCTCGCCAGCAGGAGTGTCCGGGCTGTCTGCAGTGCAGCGGGAGCGTCCATATCGACCCAGTGGATGTTCGGGTCACTGAGGTGGAACCACTGGTACTGGCGGCGCACAAAGCGGCGTGTCTTGAGTATGATCAGGGCGCGAGCACCCGCCAGGTCAATCTCACCCCGCAGGTACATCCCGATTTCGCGATATCCGATGCCGGATAGCGCCGGCAGGTCATAGCCGAAGCCTGCTTCGACAAGTGCTCGGACCTCGTCCACCAACCCCGCACTTAGCATGTCGTCTACCCGCTGTGCAATCGCCTGCTCCAGACTCTCCATACTGCGCGTCAATCCGATCATGACGATGCGATATGGCGGCGGAGTTCGCTTCTGCAACTCAGAGATGGGAACGCCAAGCTGCCGGTAGACCTCCAGCGCGCGGATGACGCGGCGCACGTTGGTCGGCTCGATATGGCGAGCAGCGACCGGATCGACGCGGCTGAGCTCGGCGTACAGATGTTCAGTTCCCTTCTGCTCCGCTTCCGTGTGCAGCGCCTGACGCAATTCAGGGTCAGGCTCCATCTGCGGGATTCTGAAACCATCCACGACACACTTGACGTAGAGCCCGCTGCCGCCGACCAGGAAGGGGACACGGCCGCGCCTTGTAATGTCAGCGATGGCGCGGTAGGCGTGGTCCTGGAATTGGGCGAGGGTGAATGTTTCGTTGGGGTCGATGAGGTCGAGGAGATGGTGTGGAACCGCAGCTTGCTGCGCCGGCGTCGGCTTGGCGGTGCCGATATTCATCCGGCGGTACTGGGTACGCGAATCAGCGCAGACGATCTCGCCGCCGAATTCCGTGGCAAGCATGATGGCCACACCGCTCTTTCCCACAGCCGTCGGGCCAACGATGGCAACAAGGGGCGGGAGCAGGCGCTCGCTCATGTCTGTCAACGGCGCGTGCGACCGGCGCTGCGGATGGAGATCAGCGCCAGCGAAATCGCTGCCAGTCCCAGGCACACGCCCAGGACCAGACCCGGCGAAAGCACTGCATCTCCGTACGTGAAGACAGATGCACCGCGCCGGCGCGCCCCCAGGCTGGATTTCAGGTCGGAGCGCAAATGCAGGCGAAAACCTGGCGACGGCGCGACCGGCCGCACGCTGCGCCTGATTTGCTTTGCCGTGTTGAGAAGGTCGAGCCAATCTGAGTCAGGTTCTGTGTTCACGTTTGTTGCAACTCCCCTGGCTGAGCGGGGCTGAGTTGGTGTCGCATCGCGACGAGTGTACGATGCAAGAGAGCTTTGACAGCCCCTTCGCTCCGGCCCATAATGACGGCGATCTGCTGGGTTGAAAGCTCATCGACAAACTTCAGCACGAGCAGTTGCTGGCGTTCGGGCGGAAGAAGGCGTACCGCCTCCCACAGGCATTGTGACTCCTCCTTGCCTTCGGCGCGCTCGCTGAGACTGGAACCCGGGTCTGGCGTTTCGACGATCGCATCCAGAGAAAATGTCTGGCGGCGGCTTGAGTCGCGGTGCCAGTTGGCCACCAGGTTGTGGGCAATGCGAAAGAGCCACGCTGAGAACGGAACGCCCCGGCTTGTGTAGCGGTTCAGGTGCGTTAAGGCCTGGTAAAACGTGCGCGCCGTGATATCCTCAGCATCCTGAGCGTGCCCGACGCGATAATAGGCATAGGCGTAAATCTGCGCCACGTAGCGTTCATAGAGCGGCTCGAACGCCGCCGAATTCTCTTGTGCTCGTTGGATCAGGGTCTCGTCGGGCTCAGGACTGGACACCAGAGACTCCTAACTGGGCCGCTGCGTTTCCCCTGACAACAGTGAAAACACCTCAGTCCCACAATAGTGACGTGCGCCGGATCAGCGCACGCGCTGCTTCGCGGTGACAACGACCGTGCGCGTCGCCGTGTACCACTCTCCCAGATAGCGGAAGCGGTCGGCGGGCTCGCCGATGAAGCTCAGGCGAACGGACTGCACTTTGCTGGAGACCGCCATGCTGAACATCGGCTCGTGGAGAACAAGGGCAGGCGCCTGCTCCATGAAGCTAGCCTGAAACTGGGAATAGAGCAGTTTGCGGCGGGCCAGATCGCTCGTGCGCCGGGCCTCTTCGAGCATCTCGTCGGCCTTCTGGCTGGAGAAGCCGGTGAAGTTCAGCCCGCTGGCAGAGGTTTGCGATGAATGCCACATCTCGTAGGGATCTGGATCGTCAGCAATGTCTGTCCAACCGAACAGGACAGCCTCGAAACGGCGCGGTTGAAGATAGTCCTGAAGCAGATTGTATGAGCTAACAACTTGCACCTCAACCGCGGCGCCGGCCTGTGTCCACGCCTCAGCGACTGCTTGCGCCACCCTGACGCGTGCCGGATCGTCGTTGGTGAGCAGGCCAAACTCCAGTTTGACGCCGTTGCGCTCGCGCACTCCGTCTTTGTCGCTGTCGCTCCACCGCGCCTTGTCGAGCATCGCTCGCGCCGTGTTGGGATCGTAGGGAACCGGTGTTTGTGGGCTGGTGGCCCAAGAGGTCGACAAGAAAGGCCCATCGCTAACCGTCGCCTTGCCGTTCAGGATCGTCTTGACGATGGTCTGGCGATCGATGGCGCTGAGAAGAGCGCGGCGCACGTTAGCGTCATCAAAGAAGGGCAGGCTCAGGTTGAAGAGCACGACGGTCTGGCTGGCCCGCGGCGCCCAGTAGACCGCTATGCCTGGTTGCCCGGTCAGGGCGGATGCCTGATCGGCGGCCAGGTCGGCGACAGCAAGCACTTCTCCCGTCTTGAGCGCCGCCACGGCTTGGTTCTGGTCGGAATGGTAACCAAACTCCAGCCTGGGGATCATGGGGGCAGGCCCGGCGTAGTCGGCAAATGCGGTAAGCACTGTACGTTTGCGTGTGCGCTCTTGTACACGATACGGCCCTGTGCCAAGAGGGTGATTGATGTAATTGTCTTTGCCATCGTCGCCGCGTCCGGCCAGGATATGGGCGGGGAGGAGACCGACTGTCGTATATTGCAGGAATGGCGCATACGGCGCTGCCAAGGTCATTTTCACAGACAGGTCGGTGATCTTCTCTGCCGTCACGTTCTTCCAGAAGCTCTTCAGTCCGAGAGCGATAGGAAAGTCGTCGCCTTGCAGCATTTTGACAGTGTAGACGACGTCATCGGCAGTAACGGGGGCGCCGTCGTGCCAGCGTGCCGAGCGCGCCAGGTAGAATGTGAAGACGCGGCCATCTGCCGACACATCCCAGTTCTCGGCGAGATCGGGGCTGATGTGCCCGTCCTTGTCGCGGCGAGTCAGGCCGCCGAAGACCAGCGCCGCGACATCGTTGTCGCATGCGTTAGCTGGCGCAATGAGGGGATTGAGACTTCCTGGTGAGCCGATGAGGGCTTCGCTGTATGTTCCACCACGAGCCGGAACAACCGCGGTCGCCGTCGTCACGGTGACGCTCGCCACGAGGGCGATAACGACAAGCAGGCCGGCCACGGCAAAGGCAAGACGTCCCAGGGCTCGCATTGTATGGAGGACGGCTAACGGTGGGCGATGCTGGAGGCCGCAACCAGAGACACGAGAACGAAGGCCACTGCCAGGACAATGGTGAAGTTGAAGAGGGTCTTTTCGACGCCACGCCGCGTGCGGAAGATGCCCTGGTCGCCGCCAAAGATGCCGCCCAGGCCGCCGGAATTGCGCGCCTGGAGGATGATGACTGTCCCGAGAGCAGTTGCGATGATGATCTGGGCCAGACTGATATACGTTGACACGCACGAACCTCCTATTGTCAGTGCCGCGCATTATAGCAGGTATGG
>CAYOEZ010000025.1:0-32292 GCA_964402955.1 uncultured Ktedonobacterales bacterium
GCCAGGATCATGCGCTGCACGATGGGCAGGCGCTCGGTCTCGAAGAACATGTGCTCGGTGCGGCAAAGGCCAATGCCCTTGGCGCCGTACTTGCGGGCGTTGACGGCATCGCGCGGGTAGTCGCCGTTGGCCCAGACGCCGAGCTTCTTGGTCTGATCGGCCCAGTCGAGCAGGGTCTTGAGGTCCTTCTCGTTGTCGAAATCGGGGTCAACCTTCTTGATCTGGCCGGCGAAGACCTCACCGGTGGCGCCATCGATGGAGATGTGGTCGCCCTCTTTGACGGTGATGACCTCGTCGTTGACCTTGACGGTGAACGCAGCGCCAGCCTCGTCAACATGCAGGCTTTCGCAGCCGGCGACGCAGGGCAGGCCAGCGCCACGGGCAACGACTGCAGCATGCGATGTGGCGCCGCCGTGCTGGGTCAGGATGCCCTTGGAGGCATACATGCCGTGCACGTCGTCGGGAGATGTTTCGTAGCGAACCAGGATAACGGGGCCGCTCTTGGCAGCCTCGACAGCGCGGTCGGCGTCCATAACAGCGACGCCAACGCCGGCGCCCGGCGACGCATTGAGGCCCCTGGCCAGCAGACGGCCGGCCTTGATGGCCCTGGCCTTGTCATCGGGATCGAGGCGGGGCAGCAAGAGCTGGTCGACCTGGGATGGCTCGACGCGCATCAGGGCATCGCTCTTCTTGATCAGTCCCTCGCCCACCATATCCACAGCGATCTTGACGGCGGCAGCGGCGGTGCGCTTGCCGGTGCGGGTCTGCAGCATGTAGAGCGTGCCACGCTCGATGGTGAACTCCATATCCTGCATTTCTTTGTAGTGGCCTTCGAGCCGGTTGGCGATGGCATCGAAATCCTTGTAGATCGTGGGCCAGAGAGTTTTCATTTCGGCGATCTTCATGGGTGTGCGAATGCCGGCGACAACGTCCTCGCCCTGAGCATTCTGCAGGAACTCGCCGTAGAGAGCCTTCTCGCCGGTGGCTGGGTTGCGGGTAAAGGCAACGCCTGTGCCGGAGCTGTCGCCCAGGTTGCCGAAGACCATGGTCTGCACATTGACGGCGGTACCCAGGTCATCGGCGATCTTGTTGATGCGGCGGTAGTCGACGGCGCGGCGGCCCATCCACGAGCCAAAGACGGCGCCGATGGCGTACTTGAGCTGTTCCTGCGGGTCAGAGGGGAAATCGTGGCCTGTTGCCTTCTTGTAGACGACCTTGTATTCCTTGACGACTTCCTTCAGCATCTCGACGGTCAGCTCGGTGTCTTTGCCGCCCTTGGTCTTGGTCTTCCAGGCATCCAGGATGTGATCGAATTTGCTGGCTTCGATGCCCATGACGATGCGGCCGAACATCTGGATGAAACGGCGATAGGCATCGAAACCAAATCGCTCATCGCCGCTCAGCGCAACCAGGCCCTTGAGCGTTTCTTCGTTGAGGCCAAGGTTGAGCACGGTATCCATCATGCCAGGCATGCTGAACTTGGCGCCCGAGCGCACGGAGACGAGCAAGGGGTTCTTGACGTCGCCGAACTTCTTGCCGGTCAATTTCTCGACGGCGGCCATGGACTCAACGACCTGCTCCCACATGCCCTCAGGGAATTTCTTGCCGCCGGCGGTATATGCATTGCAAGCTGCGGTGGTGATGGTAAAGCCAGGCGGAACAGGCATGCCCGCCTTTGTCATTTCAGCAACGCCGGCGCCCTTGCCGCCGAGGAGATCGCGCATGTCGCGATTGCCTTCGCTGAAGAGATACACCCACTTGGTTGACATCTAGAAATGTCCTCCCGATATAAGTATCCGCCAATCCCACACGACTCACCGGCGATTAGCGTCGTATCCGTATGGCCCGCGGTTGCCGCGGCCACAAAACCTGGAGAAGTATAGCACGTCCGACACCTGCCCGCAACTGTGCAATTGGCGTATTGTGATTGCCGATTGGCGGATTGGACGTGCTCACGCAGGCGGGTGTGACGTCCACTGCCAGGCGGCCTCGTTTTGCGCTGCGATTCGCTGTTCCTATTGACAGGGTGACGGCGGCAGCCTATACTTCGGTCACAATCTCACCAAAGGAGACCCGCGCCCATGCCCGTCAGCAATCAGGACGGAATCCGCTACCGCTATAGCAACGACCTCGATCTCGATCAGGTCATCGAACTGTACGTCAAATCAACCATGGGCGAGCGCCGCCCGGTGCACGAGCGCCAGACGATGCAGGCAATGCTCGATCATGCCAATCTGGTTGTGACTGCCTGGGACGGCGAGCGCCTGGTTGGCATTGCCCGTACGCTGACCGACTTTGCCTATGTGGGCTATCTGGCTGATCTGGCGGTACATGTAGACTACCAGCACCGGGGCATCGGCGTTCACCTTATCGAGCAGACCCGGCAGAAGATGGGGACAAAGGCGAGGATCGTTTTGCTGGCGGCGCCTGCTGCCGTTGACTACTACCCGCACATCGGCTTCACGAAGCACAATAGCGCCTGGGTGCTGGCGGCTGGCGATCGTTTGCACACGGGAGAAGACAGCAGCGAGTAGAGGCAGCAGCGGGAGGGTGTTGAACAACGGCGGATTCCAACGTAGATTAGCTCCTCGTGGGCGTCGAAAGCCCTGAATGCGGCGAATTCGACGGCCACCCCCTGAGGGCCGGGGGCAGGCAAACAGCCTATGCTACGGGTTTGGGTGTGTTATTCAACACCCTCCAGCAGCGGTCAGTTTGACATCGCCTGCGTCTGCTGTTATACTTCCTATTGGAAGGCTCTTCGCTGCTGCCTCTCATCGCGCACCGGCCTCAACCTCACTCATCCACCGCAGGACTTGATGTGTGCAGGAGGTGTGTCTGATGCTAACGGGTATGCGATGCTCCGCTCGTGTGCTACTGGCGTTGTCTTGTGCTGCCCTCGTTGTCACGCTAGCGCTTACTGTCCTGTTGTCCGCTTCCTCCGCTGTTGTTGCCGCACCAGTCCTTTCACCGCACACCGCTGAGGACACCAACTGCGCAGGCGCGCCTGCGACAGGCACGCCCGCTGCTTCCCTGACGCTCAACCCACTGCCGGACAAGTTCTCCTTCACGATGGGCGCGCAGCTCCCGCTCAGAGAGATGCGCAACCCCGCTGGCGTGGCGATTGCCCCGGACGGGTCCATCTATGTCGCCGACAAACGCAACCATCGCATCCAGCGCTTCAGCGCCAGCGGGGTCTTCATGACCATGTGGGGATCGAACGGCAGCGCCAGCGGCCAGTTCGCCCAGCCTGCAGGCGTCGCCGTCGCACCTGACGGCACGGTCTATGTCACCGACATGAACAACCAACGCATTCAGTACTTCACGGCGTGGGGACGCTTTTTGGGGCAGTGGGGAGGCCTGGGCTATGGCGATGGGCAATTCCAGGCTCCGACAGGAGTGGCCGTGGCCGCCGGCGGCACAGTCTACGTCGTTGACCATCTGAACAACCGTATCCAGCGCTTCACAGCATCGGGGGACTTCCTGGGCAAGTGGGGGACGAGCGGCAGCGGCGACAGCCAGTTCTCCCTGCCCGGCGGTGTGGCGGTTGCCCCCGGTGGCACGGTCTACGTCGCCGACACGCGCAACAACCGTATCCAGTACTTCACCGCAGCGGGCGTCTATCTTGGCCAGTGGGGCAGCGCCGGCGCCGCGGCCGGCCGATTTGCCAGCCCTGACGGAGTGGCTGTGTCGGCGGGGGGAACAGTCTTTGTGGCCGACACCAAGAACAATCGCATCCAGTCATTCTCCGCTGCGGGCGTCTACATCACCGCCTGGGGCACCGCAGGCGGCGGCAACAGCCAGTTCGCCAGCCCCGTGGCTGTCGCAGCCGGAGCGAGCGTCTACGTGGCCGATGAGCAGAACGACCGCATCCAGTATTTCAACACGATTGGCGCCTACCAGGGACAGTGGGGTACTCCAGGCGCTGCCAATGGCCTGCTCACCAGCCCGAGCGGCATGGCCCTGGGCAGGTTCAGCCGAATCTACGTGGCCGACCGTGACAACGATCGCATTCAGTACTTCGGCGTGACAGGCGAGTATATTGGCCAGTGGGGCAGCACCGGCGCCGGCAACGGGCAGTTCCGTTCCCCCTCGTCCCTTTCAACAGCCACCGACGGGTCTGTCTACGTTATCGACTCCAAGAACCACCGCGTGCAGTACTTTACGCATGAGGGTAGCTACTTCGGGCAATGGGGCAGCTTTGGCAGCGCCAATGGCCAGTTCATATCCCCACAAGGCATAGGCGTGAATGGGGCCGGCGTCGTCTACGTGGCCGACTCGAACAACGATCGTATCCAGTACTTCATGCCGGGAGGGACATACCTCTCGCAATGGGGTGGACGTGGCAGCGGCGACGGCCAGTTCATCTACCCGACGTGCGTGCACTTTGGCGGCGGCGATCTGGTCTACGTGTGCGACAGCGGAAACCATCGTATCCAACGGTTCACGATGAGTGGGGTCTACCTTGGCCAGTGGGGGACAGAAGGCAGCGGCAATGGTCAGTTCAGCACTCCCTGGGATCTGACTGTGGCGTCCGACGGCTCAGTCTACGTGGCTGACCGCGACAATTATCGCGTCCAACGCTTCAGTGCCAGTGGCGAATTCCTGGCTGCATGGGGAACATGGGGAGCAGCCTATGGCCAGTTTGACGCGCCAGTTGGCGTCGTCTTCGGCGCCGACGGACGCTTCTATGTCGCTGATCGCGACAATGATCGCGTGCAAGCCTTTGGCCCAAGCTCGATCGACTTCTGGCGAGGAGAATACTTCTCGAATAGATGGATGACGGGGCCATATGCAGCCAGCTACTATGACGCAGCGATCAACTTCAACTGGGGAGCGTCCGCTCCGGTACCCGAGGCGCCGGCGGACACCTTTTCCGTGCGCTGGCAGCGCTACCTCGCGCTGGCGGCGGGAAACTATCGCTTCTCGCTGAAGGTTGACGATGGCGCACGCCTGTGGGTAGACAATACGCTGCTGATGGACTACTGGGCCGATCCCCAGTCTATCGCTCCTACGGCGGACATCGATCTCGCTGCCGGCGATCGCAGCCTGCGCCTGGAATACTATGACGCAACCGGCGCCGCTCTGGTTCAACTAAGCTGGGTACAACTGGCGACGCCCACGCCGACGCGCACCCGTACCAACACTCCCACAATGACGAGCACGCGAACCGTCACAACTACGCCGAGCCGGACTAGCACACCGACCGCATGCGCGACGCCGGGAGGCGCAGCCACAGCAACAGCGACGGCGACTGCCAGCGCGGCCTGCAAGCTCTATCTGCCAGTGGTGATCTGGGACTGACATATCGGCTTCGAGCAGCACGCGAGCGCCCGGATTCCGGATGGCGCCGATGTGTTTGCGGTGCTCTGGTAGCTCGCGTAAACGTGCAGGCGTCAGAACTTAGCGATTGCGATGGCTCGACTGGAGGCCAACATGCAGGTTGTCGATATGACGGATGAGCATATCAATTTCGTGGCGCACTGCACGCACACGGATCAACGTGATGAAGAAACGGAGCGCGTGATTGGGGTGCGCGAGGCATGGCTCAGGAATACGCCGGGTCTCAAGGTGAAAGTGGCGACTGAAAATGGCCAGCCGGTCGGCTTTGCACACTGCCTGCCGATTGAGTCCGGGACATGGGGCATGACCGGCAAAGACGTGATGACCATTCCGTGCTTGACTCTGGCATATAATCGTGTCTACCGGCAAGAGCACGGCAGCGGCTACGGCCGGGCGCTGGTCGAGGCGGTGGAGGTAGAGGCGCGCAAAGGGCAAAAAGGCGTCGCCGTCCTGGCCTACGACAATGACTTCTGGTTCATGCCAGCTTCGTTCTTCAGGAAGCTCGGCTATCAAGAGGTCGCACGGCAGGGCGAAGCAGTCATCATGTTGAAGGCCTTTCAGATGGTGCAACCTCCTACTATGCACCGCCTTCGCTATCAGCCCAAGTTGATTCCCCGCAAGGTGGTTGTGGACGCCTTTTGGAATCCAATCTGCCTCACGGCCATTGTCGAGATTCAGCGCATACGCGAAGTATGCACCGAATACGGCGATGCCGTGATCTTGAATGAGTTCAATTGCGGCGACACAGATATCCTCGAGACATACCAGACGGCGCGGGCGATTTTCATCAACGGCGCGCCGAAGGGCTGGGGATACGAAGCGCCGCGCGACGGGCTGCGCAAGGAGATCGATAGCACTCTGGCAGATATGCATTGATCAGCGCGGCAAGCACGACCCCGCAGGGCTCAGACGCCGTCGTTGACAACAATTGCGAGAGGAATAACGATGATCAGAGACTACCCCAAGAGCATCAAACGGCAGATCAGGGAACTGTGCGCACAGGCTCACGAGAATGAGCTTGCCAGCGAACTGACAAAGCTGGAACAGAAGTTTGCTGACTGGCACACCGGAAAGATCTGCGCCGGCGACTTGTCGGAGATGATACACAAGTATCACAACGGCCCGGCGCGTGAGTTGTTCGTTTACTACAACTCGGGTAGCGATGACTTGCTCGTCGCCTCTGCTTTGGTCAAGGGGATTCTGAGCGAGTCGGATGCGCCGGAGGACGTCAGGCAGCGCCTTGAACCACTCATAGAGATGTGCCGGAAAGGGTTTGACGAGTAGCCGGATCACTGCCGCAACCTGTGTATGCTGCCACGCCGTACCTGTGCTCTGCCAGCCACGTTCCACGGTGTGAGTATTTTGACAATGTGACATTTGGCGATCTGAGTCGCTTGATCGCCGTCAGGATCCCATTTGTGTAGGGCGCGGTCTCTCTTCCGCGCCAGAACGGCGACCGTTTTCGATCCCGGACGGCGGAACAGACCGCCTTTCTACGCGGATTTGGGCGGCAGCCGCTGTCGTCACGAAGAGATAACGCTCACCTGATTCCCGCCGCCCGCGCCGCTCACAGGCTACAGCGTGACCGGCTGCCCCGTCTGCGCCGATTTCAACGCCGCGCACACAACGGCGGTGTTGCGCAGGCCATCGTCACCCGTGGGCGAGGGCTGGCGATTCTGGATGACGCAGTCGGCGAAGTAGTGGATGCTCTCCAGCGTAAAGCCCATCTGCTCGCCAAAGACGCTGACCATGCCCAGCACGTCGCGGTATGCAGCGCGCTCGCCATATTGCTCGAAGGCGCGGTTGTGGGTGGTGTCCACGGTGGCAGAACCTTTGCTGCCCACGCAGCGCAGCTTGAAGTCAACGACGTTCGGCTCGCTGTTGGGCAGAATCCAGCAGTTCTCGACAAAGGCGACCGCGCCGTTGGCAAACTCCAGTGTCGTTTCGAAGAAGTCGGGTGTATTGATGCCGCGGGCGGCCAGCACGCGCGAGCGTGAGACGCTGTAGACCTTTGTCACCGTACTGCCCATCAGCCAGCAGACAATGTCGATCAGGTGGCTGCCGGTGAACCAGATGGTAGCTGACTGCCCGGCCCACTTGAGCATCTCGGTGGGCACCCAGATGGTGTTGTTGAGTCGGGCGTTGATCAACTGCGGCTCGCCCAGCTCTCCCTTCTCGATACTCTGCTTGAGCATGTTGAACGGCGGGTTCCAGCGGTTGTGAAAGTCAACCATCAGCTTGACTCCAGCCTGCTTTGCAGCGTCGATGATCGCCCGTGCATCGTGCGCCGTCAGAGCCAGAGGCTTTTCCATGAGGATGTCTTTGCCGGCTCTGGCCGCGGCCACGCCGATCTCGCAGTGCAGGTGATCGGGCGTGGCCACGGAGACAGCGTCGACCTCAGGATCTGCCAACAGGTCGCTGTAGGTCGTGTAGCAGCGTTTTGCGCCGTACTTCGCACCGATTTGCTCGGCGCGTTGCTTGTTGGCGTCACAGACGGCCACAAGCTGCGCTCCAGCATGTTTTGAATAGACCAGTGCATGAAACTCGCCCCACAGGCCAGTGCCAATGACGCCAAAACCCTTTGTCATATGCCGCCTCCTCGCGTATTTCGCGCCGTGACCCTGTTCCGATGTATCATATCACGTTGGCGCTCCGGCGACAACCGACCCTGGTCAGAATGAACACCTGACCCTCCCGATTGCATTGACTTGATGCACAAGCTGGCGTATACTGACAACGCCTGTGTGACTCCACGTGCAGCATCGGTCTATCGAGCATTGGCGCGCTGCGAGGAGGTTCAGATTGAGGGCAGGAGAAAATCCCGCTCCAGCGCCAGGCGTTGTGGTTGCGTATTGTGACTTGTTGCGTTATAATACGTGCGGAGGAGGCGAGCGATGGCACAGGGGACATTCCATGTCGGCACATCGGGTTGGAGCTACATTCATTGGGGCGGCATCTTCTACCCCGCTGGCTTGCCCGCGTCGCGCCGCTTTGGCTATTACACCAGCCGTTTTTCCACAGTTGAACTGAACAACACGTTTTATCATCTGCCTGTGCCTGACGTCTTTGAGAAATGGGCAGCGCAGGCGCCGCCTGGCTTCATCTATGCGCTCAAGGCGAACCAGTTCATCACGCACATGAAGAGACTGCGCGAGCCTGACGAGCCGGTGCGGCGCTTTCTGGAGCGAGCGCGGCTGCTCGGCGAACACCTGGGGCCGATTCTTTACCAGTTGCCGCCGCGTTTCCCGCCCGAGTACGAGCGCCTGGAGCACTTTCTGTCAATCTTGCCGCCGGACCTGACGCACGCCGTCGAATTCCGCGACGCGCGCTGGCTGAATCACACGGTGCTAACCATGTTGAAGGAGTATAAGGTAGGCCTGTGCCTGGCCGATATGCCGGGCAAGGACAGCCCACTGTGGGCAACCAGCGACACAGTCTACGTGCGCTTCCACGGCAACGAGGTGCTCTATGGCGACTCCTATACGAGTGATGAGCTTGCGCTGTGGGCGGCGCGACTGGCCTTTTTCGTCGCCGAAGGGCGCAATGCGTACGCCTATTTCAACAATGACATGGGCGCGTGCGCGGTGCAGAATGCGCTCGAGCTCAATCGTCTCATTGCTGACTGCATCAAGTAAACCACGTTGGTGGTAGACGCCAGCCACAACTTCAGAGAGAAAGGCGCTTCATTGTCCATTCGTTTTCACATCACCACCATGGGCTGTCCCAAAAACGTCGTCGATTCGGAAAGCATGACCTTGCTGCTCGAGCAAGCCGGACATCGCGAGAGCAGCGAGCAGCAAGCCGATATTGTCATCGTCAACACCTGCGGCTTCATCGATGCGGCCAAGAAGGAATCGCTGGCCGAGATTCGTGCCGCCTTGCGGCGCAAGCGGCCGGCTCAGGCGCTGATCGCCGCCGGATGCCTGGTGCAGCGCTACGAAAACGAAATCGTGCAGCAGGTTGCGGGGCTGGATGGCGTGCTTAGCACGCGCCACTGCGACGGGATTGTTGGCGTCGTTGAGCAGGTAGCGGCCGTGCGGGGGTGGGAGCGCGAAAGGCCTGAAACGAGCGAAGGACACGAAAGCCGCTCCCCGCGCCAACCCCGCGCCAGCGCCTACATCAAGATTGCCGACGGCTGTGACCGGTCCTGCGCCTTCTGTACGATTCCCTCGATCAAAGGCGACTACGCCAGTCGCACGGTGGCTGCCATCGTTGCCGATGCACAACGCCTGGCGGCGGAAGGGGCGCAGGAGCTTGTGATGGTGGCGCAGGAAACGTCGGCCTACGGCGCCGATCGTGGCGAGCGCAATGGGCTGGGTGATCTGCTGCCACTGGTGGCCGCTGCTGTGCCCGGCGTGCCCTGGCTGCGCTTTCTCTACACCTACCCGACGACTGTGACGCCCCGGCTGATCGAGACCTGGGCCGGGCTGCCGCAGGTGGTGCGCTATCTGGACATGCCGTTGCAGCATGCTCATCCTGATGTGTTGCGTCGTATGCGCCGGCCCCATGACATAGACCACACCGTGCGCATGCTGGCCGACTTGCGCGCGGCGTTGCCGGGCCTGGCTCTGCGCACCACATTCATCGTCGGCTACCCGGGTGAGACGGAGGCCGAGTTCAAGTCGCTGCTCGACTTCATGAGCGCAGTGCGTTTCGATAATGTCGGCGTCTTCACCTATTCGCCGGAAGAGGGAACTCCGGCGGCGGTGATGCCCGGCCAGGTGCTGGCCCGTCTGCGCAAAGAGCGTTACCGCCGGGCGATGCTGCACCAGCAGCGCATATCGCTGGCGATCAACCAGGAGTTCGTGGGCAAAACGCTGGCTATGCTTGTCGAGGGGCTTGCCGACGAGCGGACTGAGCATTCCGGAAAGGGTGCGGCGACTGAGCCTGTCCTGGTTGGCCGCTCCTATCGCCATGCGCCGGAGATCGATGGCCTGGTTTTTGCCCGCGGCAAGGCCGGGGTGGGGCAAATAGTCTCTGTTCGTATCACGGAGGCGACCGAGTACGACTTGTGGGGGACGGTTGAGTAGGGAGTAGGCGGCAGGGAGCAGGGAGAGAACGTCGGGAGGGATTGACTGTGGACATTGCGCACGATAAGCAGCGAGCGATGGCTCTGCTGCGCGAGTACACGAAAAACGAGAACCTGGTGAAGCACGGGCTGTCTGTGGCGGCTGCGATGCGCTTCTACGCCGAGAAATTCGGCGAAGACGCGGACAAGTGGGAGATCGCCGGTATTCTGCACGATTTTGACTACGAGATTCATCCCACGCTCGACGAGCACCCGCAGGCCGGCGAGCCAATCTTGCGCGAGCACGGCTACCCGGACGATATCATTTATGCCATCATGGCGCATGGCATACACCTCGGGTTGCCGTTCAAGAGCAAGATGGACAAGACGCTGTGGGCGGTGGATGAGCTGACCGGGTTCGTGACGGCGGCCGCACTGGTGCGGCCCAACAAGAGCATCATGGAGCTGGAAGCCAACTCTGTGCGCAAGAAGATGAAGGACAAGGCGTTTGCCCGCGCCGTGCGGCGCGAAGACATCACAGGCGGCGCTGAACAACTGGAGCTGCCGCTGGAAGAGCATATCGCCAACGTCATTGCTGCCATGCAGAAGATTGCGCCGGAACTGGGTTTGGCGGGATCGTAGCCTAAAGGGGTTCTCATGTCCAGCAAAGAAGGCCGCTCGTCGCTGCGGGCGCGAGCGGCTAGGGTTCCCAAGCACTATGGACCCTACGCAACCAAGGAAGAAGGCCGCTCGTCGCTGCGGGCACGGGCGACCGCACACATAGCGACGCTGCTTGTCGCTGCCGGTGTGCTGCTGCTGGCGGCGGCTGGCGCAATGCAACTCTACGCGCTCTATGCCCAGATGCACTGGGCAAGTGAGCAGCGAGCGCTGAGCACGCAATTTCTGTCGGTTCCGACGCAGATGGTGCAGGACGCAGCGGACATTGCGCTGCCGGCGCCGACTGCCCAACCATCTTCTACTGCCACCCCACCTCCCACTGCCGAGGCGACGGTGACCCCCGCTGTCGGCGCGCCAACTCCTGATTCGCAGCCTTCTCCGACGCCTGTGATCGTACCCACCCGCACGCCCACGCCGCTCCCGCCCGTTCCGAGCGATCCGGGCCAACTGATCGTTGCCAAGCTTAACCTGACGGCGAAAATCGTTACCGTGCCGGTGGTGAAGGGCCAGTGGGACATTTCGAAGCTTGTCTACGAGGTGGGGTTGCTGGCTGGAACCGGCTTTCCCGGGCAGCCGGGCAATGCCGCCCTGTCCGGTCATGCTACGCTCCTGAGGCGGGGTAACGGGCCGTTCCGTTGGCTGGAGAAGTTGGCGCTGGATGATGAGATCATCGTACAGCAAGACAACACGCGCTATATCTACCGCGTGAGCGGATCGAAAGTCGTCCTGCCCAGCGATGTGACAGTGCTTGCGCCGACAGAGACGCCGACGCTCACCCTTATTACCTGCACCGACTGGGACTTCCTCAAAGCGGACTATATGAAGCGACTGATTGTCACGGCGACGCTGGTCGGTCAGCGCACGATTACGCCGCCGCGCACGTAAGCAACGTCTTGATTTGCGTTGCCGGACAGGGTATACTACCGCCAATCGGCACGACAATGAGAGAGAACATGCTGCTTGGGGTTGATGTTGGCGGTACATTCACTGACTTTGCTCTCCTGAAGGACGGGCAGCTTCTCACCTACAAGCTGCCGACGACGACGAAGGACCAGGCGCTGGCTTTCCTGGCCGGCGTGCGCGAACTGGGCGTCGGTGAGGGCGCACACGTCGTGCACGGTTCGACGGTGGCGACGAATGCGCTGCTCGAGCGTAAGGGCGCCATCACGGCGCTGATCACCACGAAGGGCTTCGCCGATGTACTGGAGATCGGGCGGCAGAACCGGCCTCAGTTGTATGCGCTGGTCGGCCGCCGCCTACCCCCGCTCGTTCCCACCGAGCTGCGCTACGAGGTCAATGAACGCGTCGACGCGCAGGGCAACGTGCTGCAGGCGCTCGACGTCGCCGAGCTTTCTCCTATCGTGGAAGACATGCTGAGCAAGGGTGTCGAGGCCGTGGCGGTGTGTCTGTTGTTCTCTTTCCTCAGGCCCGGACACGAGCAGGCCATCGGCGAGATTCTGCGCCGCGATGGTAAGCATCGTCTTCCCCATGTGTCATTATCCTCCGTCATCCTGCCGGAATACCGCGAGTATGAACGCACGAGCACGACGGTGATTAATGCCTATGTCGCCCCCCTCTTGGCGCGCTATCTCGGCCATCTCAGCGACGAATTGCGCGGCCAGGGCATCAATGATCTGCAGTTGATGCAATCGTCGGGCGGGGTGATGGGCGTCGACGTGGCCAGAGAGACGCCGGCACGGCTGGTGCTGTCGGGGCCGGCTGCCGGCGTGCGCGGAGCCTATCACGTGGCGCGGCGGGCCGGGTTTTCGCAGCTCATCACGTTCGACATGGGCGGCACCTCCACCGATGTCTCGCTCTTGCCCGGGCGCATCCAGGCGACGGCGGAGCAAAATGTGGCCGGGCTGCCCCTGCGTCTGCCCATGATCGACATCCACACGGTCGGGGCCGGCGGTGGGTCACTGGCGCGTGTCGATAGCGGTGGGGCGCTGCGCGTGGGGCCGCAGAGCGCCGGCGCTGAGCCGGGGCCGGTGTGCTATGGTCGCGGCGGCGTCATTCCCACCGTGACCGATGCCAATCTCGTGCTGGGACGGCTTTCCAGCGCCGACTTTCTGGGCGGGCGCATGAGCCTGGATGTTGGCGCCAGCCAGTCTGCGCTGGACGGTTTGGGCCGGGCGATGCACGCTGACCCGGTGACGGCAGCGCTTGGAGTTGTTCGTGTCGCCAACGCCACCATGGAGCGTGCCATGCGCGCCATCTCGGTTGAACGCGGTTTCGACCCGCGCCAGTTCACGCTGGTCGGCTTTGGCGGCGCTGGTCCGCTGCACGCCTGCGAGCTCGCCGATGCGCTGGACATTGAGAGTGTGTTCATTCCGCGTTATCCCGGCATACTGTGCGCACTCGGCCTGCTCGTCGCCGACCTCACGCAGGATGTCTCCCGCACGGTGCTGCTGCCACTGGCCGAGGCGACGCCGGATGCGCTGGCGGGCCGCTTCCTGCCCATGCTGCAAGACGGCATCGCGGCCATGACGGCGCAAAGCATGCCGCCCGGGCGTATCAGTGTCGAACTGAGCATGGATATGCGCTACGTCGGCCAATCGTTCGAGATCACCGTGCCCGTGGGACGGGCGGCGGCGCGTACGGTCGCGGGCGGCTCCCTGCCGGGCATCGTGCCCGATCTGCCGGTGATTGCCGGGCGCTTTCACCGCCGGCACCGCCAGCGCTACGGCCACGCCAGCCCCGACCAGCCGGTCGAGATCGTCAATCTGCGTGTGAAAGTGATTGGTCGTACCGACAAGCCGGTCTTCACAGAGGAGCCGGAACAGGGCGAAGACGCAAGCGCGGCAATCATCCGCCGCGCTGATGTCGTCTTCGCCGCCGGCCAGAGTATGGCGACGCCGGTGTATGAGCGCACGCTCTTGCGGCCGGGCTATCGCATCGCCGGCCCGGCTATCGTTGTCCAGACTGATGCGACGACCGTGATCCCGTCGGGGTGGCAGGCGCGGGTGGACGGCTATCACAATCTTGTCTTGAAGAACAGGTCATTGAGGCCTTATGACAGTTGATGCAACCTCGCTCGAAGTCTTCAAGAATCTGTTTTCCTCGATAGCCGAGGAAATGGGCACGGCGTTGCAGCGCACGGCCTACTCGCCGAACATCAAAGAGCGGCGCGATTTCTCGTGCGCGATCTTCGACGCGCAGGGGCGCATGGTCGCCCAGGCTGCGCACATTCCCGTGCACCTGGGAGCGATGCCCCTGGCTGTGGCCGCGGCGCGTGAGACGTGTACCTTGCATACCGGCGATATTGTTGTCCTCAATGACCCCTATTTTGGGGGCACGCACCTTCCCGACATCACAATGGTCTCGCAGTGCCCTGCCGCCCCCGGCTTCTTCATCGCCAGCCGCGCCCACCACGCCGACGTCGGGGGTATGAGTCCCGGCTCGATGCCCCTGGCCACCGAGGTGTACCAGGAAGGGCTGATCATCCCGCCCATCAAGTTGGTGGAAGGCGGGCGCATCAATCAGGGTGTGCTGGCGCTTATCTGCCGCAATGTGCGCACGCCGGACGAGCGGCGCGGTGACCTGGCGGCGCAGATTGCCGCCCAGCGCCTGGGCGAACGGCGCGTTGTTGAGGTATCTGCACGCTATACGCCTGTGCTGGTAGAGGAGCATTCGGCCGCGCTGCTGGCATACAGCGAGTGCATGATGCGCGATGCGATCCGGCAGATACCCGACGGCGTCTATGGCTTTGAGGACTGGTTGGATGACGACGGGCAGCAGGGCGCGCCGGTGCGCATTGTCGTGAACGTGACGATTTCCGGCGACCAGGCAATCGTGGACTTCACGGGCAGCGACGCCGAAAGCGCCGGCGGGCTCAATGCCGTCTATGCTGTGACCTGTTCGGCCGTGTACTACGTGTTCAAGTGCCTGGCCGGCGAGGACGTGCCGCCCAATCATGGCTGCTATGTGCCCATCCAGATCATTGCGCCGCCGGGAACGATCGTCAACCCGCGCCCGCCACATGCTGTCGCTGGCGGCAACGTGGAAACATCGCAGCGTCTTGTCGACTGCTTGCTGGGCGCGTTGGCGGTGGCCTTGCCCGGTCGCATCCCTTCTGCCAGCCAGGGAACGATGAACAACCTGACAGTGGGCGGCGTTGATCCGCGGCGCAACCGCTCGTATGCCTACTACGAGACGATTGGCGGCGGCATGGGCGCCGGGCCGGATGGCGACGGGCTGTCGGGCGTGCACGTGCACATGTCGAACACGCTGAACACGCCCATCGAGGCGTTAGAGTCACACTATCCGTTCCGCATCACACGCTATGCGCTGCGCCGCGGTTCGGGCGGAGCGGGCAATCAACGCGGCGGTGACGGCTTGCTGCGCAGCATCATGTTTCTCGCGCCTGCCACCGTCACGCTACTCACGGAGCGGCGCGTTTTCGCGCCCTACGCTTTGGCAGGCGGCGAGCCGGGAGCCGTTGGCCTGCAGCGTGTGAGTAATGGCGCGCAGCGTGATCTGCCGGGCAAAGTGACGCTGAGTGTGCAGGCCGGCGACGAGTTAACGATCGAGACGCCAGGCGGCGGCGGTTGGGGGCCTGAGTTAGCGTGAGAAAGGAGCAAACGATGACCGCGCAGGATCCTGAAGAGGCGAAGAGAAAGTTGTACGCGCAGCCTGAGCACGCCGACAAGCGGCGGCTTGAGGACAACTATCACCAGCGCACCAGTGGGCTGTATCTAGGCGACATGATTTTTGGCGCCAATGACGGCATCGTCACCACATTTGCCGTCGTCGCTGGAGCATCTGGAGCGGCGCTGTCGTCTGTGGTTGTCGTCGTGCTGGGGTTCGCTAATCTGATGGGAGACGGGTTGTCGATGGGCATCGGTAACTACCTGGGGCGCAAGTCGGAGGCGTCTTACCAGAAGGCGCAGCGCGAAAAGGAACGCTTTGAAATTGAGCGCCTGCGTCAGGTCGAATTGGCCGAGACGGAGAGCATTTTGCGCGAGCGTGGCTACGCTGGCGCCGATCTGGACGTGGCCATGCGCGTGACGACCGCTGACGAGGAACGCTGGATTGATTTCATGATGCGCGACGAGCTGGGGATCGTGGAAGAGAAGACAGACAGCCCACTGGGGCACGGCGTGGCCACATACCTTGCCTTCATTGTGGCCGGGCTGATACCGTTGTTGCCGTACATTGTGCCGGGCCTGGGCGGCGCGCTGGCTCTGCCGCTCTCAATTGTGCTCACCGCGGCCACGCTTTTTGTGTCCGGGGCGTTGCGGGCGCGTGTCTATCCCATCCCCTGGTGGCGAGCGGGATTGGAGATGTTGGTTGTGGGTTCCCTGGCGGCGATTGCTGCTTTCACAGTCGGCAAGCTTGGGGAGGGTTTCGTCAACAGCATCCGCTGACACAGGGAGCGCGAACGATCACTGCTGAGACATTGCTGAATCTATGGTGGTGTTTACAACACTGCTCTTTATTTGCTGCGACACTGGTGCTCATCATGCTGCGGCCTTCTGGCGTCACTGATGCGATGGCGGCGATCATCGCTCTTTCTCCTCGATGTGCGGCTCTGTGTCAGCAGGCTACAGCGTCACCCAGCGCCCCTACTCATGTGACTCTATGGCCGCGCTCATGACTTCCTGCGCCTTTAGCCCATCATAGAAACTGGGAGAGATCGGCAGGTCGTCCAGAATGGCGTCGATGAACAGGCGGTCGCCGATCGATTGCTTGCAAAACACATCGAAGAACTTGCTGCGGTCAGCGTCGCCCCACACCTCATCCGGGACTGGCAGGCTGTAAAACTCCTTGTCGCCGCGCCGCAGGCCACGAATCTCCCCACCTGGAAGCGATGTCATCTCGAGCGTGCTTTCCTCCCCGTGCAGGACCACATTCTGCTCCTGGCCGTGCTCCCCCATCTGGGCAACGGCACTGACCTGGATCGTCCCTTGTGCGCCGTTGGCGAACCGCACGACCAGCGATGCGGCGTCGTTCGTTGGATCATACGCCTGGCCGTCCGGACCGGGGCGGTCAGCATAGATACCCAGGTGCGCACTCACGCTCGCGACGTCGCCAACCAGCCATCGGGCCAGATCGATCATATGCGAGCCAAGATCACCCAATGCGCCATTCGAGCGTTGCCTGTCAAAACGCCACATGCATCGACTATTGCGGCCGTAGCCGCCAAGATAGCGGATGCTGCAGTCATTGCAGCGTCCAAGATAGCCCTGATCGATCCGTTGCCGCACATACCGATAGTATGGTCTCCAGCGATAGGTGAAGAACACCATATGCTTGACCCCAACCGCATCTGCTTTCTCGTACATCTCTTTGGCCTGTTGCGCGTTGAGAGCCACGGGCTTCTCGCACAAGACGTGCAGGCCCGCGTCCAAAGCGTTCATGGTCATCGGATAGTGCAGGTCATCGGGGGTCGCCACTACAACGGCGTCGAGGTCCCCTTTGTCAATCATCTCCCGAAAGTCGTTGAAGATGAGCGGAATGCCATACTTCTTCGCCATCTCGTCGGCGCGGGTGGTGTTGCGCCCGCAGATGGCGGCAAGCTCCGCCCGCGGATGGCTCTTGATCGCAGGCAGATGGCACCAGTCTGCGATAAGACCCGTACCGATGACACCGACGCGCACGCGTTCGGTCACGTTGCTCTCCTTTGGCTATGAGTTGGTGGGCAAGAACTGGCTCAGATGCGAAAAAGCTCGCTGTTTCACTACAGCGCAGGCACGATCTTCCCGCCCAGTTGTCGCACCTGCTCCAGCCCGTCCCCCAGCCCCACAATCTCGCTGACCTTGCCGCCAACGACGCGCACAAAAAGCATACAAGGGCCGTTGAACGCCTTGCCTGTCGGCGGGAGGCCGAGAACCTCCCCGATCTGGCGGCCGCTGCTTGTGATACGCGCCCAAACCTTGTCACCCTCGGCCATCATGTCTGTGATCTCATACCGTTCGTCGGCCCAGGTTGCGCTGTTTTTTGGGATAGATACTTCTATGACGCGCTTTGCCAGATCTGCCGTCGCTGTTTCGTTAATCCCCGCCACGTCCCGCTTGTTGTACGCATCAATGAAACGGCGAACGACAGCTTTGTTTGTCTCAGCAGACATCGAGATTCTCCTCGTATGCGATAGTCGATTGCTAAACCAGCTATGACTGTAGCAGCACGGCTCTATTGGCGATGCCCACGCAGGCAATCGCTGATTTCCCTGCGACACGTTGCACCGCAAATGGCGCAGAGAACGCAGATCCCATAGATCGTCTCTGCCCTGACGTTCTCCAAGCTCTTTGCGGTGCAACCACTCCCGTTCTAGTTTTGTCTATTAATTGTTGGCATGCACACAGTACACGCCAGTGCCTTTGAGGCCCTCGAACAGACAGGCATTGTCCGAAAGACACGGCGATTCCCTTGTATCCCCCGCCTGCCAGCGCTGCACCAGATTGGGCTCGCGAATCAGCGGACGTCCAAGGGAGACATAGTCAGTGATTCCTTTGTCCACCAGGCGCTCGGCCTCCTGAAGAGTGCGTATCCCGCCCACGAGAATCAAGGGAATGCCGACCGCCTTCTTGTAGCGCTTCGCCGCCTGCTCGTAGTAGAGCCCCTTCCGTTCTACCCTCGAGAAGGATGTGTCGGGACTGCCCGTAAACAGAGCCAAGATCGTTCCGCCGCTCAACTCGATGGCATCGACGCCGGCCCGCTCGAGCATCTTTGCCACCTGAACCATGTCATCGACGCTGAAGCCGGAGGGGAGGAAATCGTCGGCGTTGAGCTTGACCATGACCGGGAAGCCTTTCCCCACTGCCTGGCGGACACTGTGCACGACCTCGAGCAACATGCGGGCGCGGTTCTCAATACTGCCACCGTACTCGTCCTCACGGTGGTTGAAGAAGGGTGAAAGGAACTGATTGAGCAGATAGCCGTGGGCGCCGTGGATCTGCACGCCATCGAATCCGGCCTTCTTTGATCGCACGGCGGCGTCGCGACAAGCAGCGACAGTCTCATGGATCTGCTCGGTCGACATCGCCTCTCCCATCGCTCCCTTTTCCGTGTTCAGCGCGGAGGGGCCCAACGGCGTGCGGCCGGCGTACTCGGGGTTGGCGAAGATGCCGCCATGATGGAGCTGCATGACGATTTTCCCGCCAGCCTTGTGCACAGCCTGACTCATGCTGCTGAGACTGGGCAGGACGTCATCGCTGTGCAGACCAGCCTGGCCGATGAAGGCATGGCCGACCTTGCTGACATAGGCGGCCCCGCTGATGATCAGCCCCACATCGCCCGCGGCGGGCTTGGCGACGAAGTCGATCATCTTCTGCGGGCACGAGCCGTCTGTGTTGCCCATACCGTTCCAGAGCGCCGAACAGACGAACCGGTTCTTCAGTGCCAACCCGTTGATTGTGGTCTGCTCAAAGAGCTTTGACATCTGCTTTCTCCTCTATTGAGTGCATTATGAACGTCGGGAATCCGTGTCTTAGCCCGCCGGCACGATTTTGGCGCCGAGCTGCTGTACTTCGTCCAGGCGATCACCTACAGCCCCGTGCTCCGCGATCTTTCCAGCAGCGACGCGGCACAAGATGACCATGGAACTGGTCTTCGTCTTGCCGGTTGCGGGAAGACCCAAGTACTCCCCGATGTGGCGGCCGCTGTGCGTCAGACGCGCCCACACCTTGTCTCCCTCCGCGATCATGTCGGTGATCTCCAGCCGCTGATCGGCCCAGTACGTGCTGTTCCGCGGGATGTGCGTTTCTATGTATGCTTTGGCCAGGTCAGGCGCCAAGGCCGCGTTCAGAAGGGCAGAGTCCCGCGTGTTGTAGCCATCGATGAAACGGCGAACCAGAGCCTTGTTCTCCTCGGTCGACATGGAAATCCTCCTCATGAATTGTGTACAATAAGCGTCACTTGGACGCCGCCAATGTGAGGCTTTAGCGACATTGTTGTGCTTATTGTGTGCCACAGCATAGCATACGACCGTCACGCGATCGTTACGACAACCGTTACGACAGGCGTAATGAAAGCGAGTTTATCGATTCAATTGTTGACTTTCTCACTGTCTGCTGCTACACTGCATATGCTACGGAAGGGAGCCAGGTGGCATCTTGCCTGAACTTGTACCTGCTGGGCTCGCCCCGAGTCGAGCTGGACGGCCAACCGATCGTTGTGGACACGCGTAAGGCCATCGCCCTGCTGGTGTACCTGGCTGCAACGGGCGAACGCTACCGGCGCGATGTTCTCATCGACCTCCTCTGGCCCGATGCCGACCCCTCACATGGCCACGCCGACCTGCGCCGTACCCTTTCCGCACTCAAGACTGCTCTCGCCGGCGACTGGCTTGCTATCGATCGTGAGACCGTCGCCCTACCCCACAACGACCGACTTTGGTCCGATATTGACGAATTCCACGGCTTGCTGGCCGGGCGTCTCGCTCATGGCCACTCTGCCGCTAATGTCTGTCCCGATTGCCTGCCCCTCCTCGCCCAGGCCGCCGGGTTGCACCGCGGCGACTTCCTCAGCGGCTTCGGTCTCAAGGACAGCGCCGATTTCGATGATTGGCAGTTCGCCCAGGCTGAGGGCTTGCGCAGCGAGCTTTGCGCCGCGCTGGACATGCTCGTCCAGGGACATAGCCGGCGCGCTGCCTATGATCCGGCCATTACCTATGCCCGCCAGCGACTGGCCCTTGATCGATTCGACGAAGCAGCGTACGCCAGTCTGATGCGCCTCTATGCCTGGTCCGGCCGCCGCCCGGCTGCGCTGGGCCAGTACCAGGAGTGTGTGGCGCTGCTGCGCGAGCAGCTCGGGACGCAGCCGCACGAATCACTCACGGCTCTGTACCAGGCGATCCGCGACGGACATCCTCCGTCCCCTCCCACAGGCCAACCACAGCCCGCCATGAACAAAACGCCGCCAGCCGACAGCACAAAAACGGCAGCACCCGCGTCTGTGCTCGCGCTCGAAGAAAAGCGCATGGTTTCGGTTCTCTTCGTCCAAATCAGCGCGGCAGTGCCAGTCGCCGCCCCGGAAGATGAAGTCGCCCTGTTGCGGCGTTTCGCGAGCGCGACAGAAAGCATTGTCGGGAGATATCAGGGCGCCGTCGCTCGCACCGTAGGGGCGACCATCCTGGCCGTTTTTGGACTGGCGCAAAGTCGCGAGAGCGACCCGGAGTTGGCGCTGCGGGCCGCTCTTGACCTGCGCACAGAGGCGGCGCAGCAAGGACTCTCCTTGTGTGTTGGAATCACGACAGGCGACGTCTATGCCCAAAGCGCCGCCGGCCACGAGCGTCAACCAACCGGTATCGTGGGCCGAGCCATCGATCTGGCGATGCGTCTGGCCGGGCTGGCCCAATCTGGGCAGATTCTGGCCAGTGAGTCCACCTATCGCGCCACGCGCCGCGCCTTCAGGTACACGCCTTGTGATACGGAGGGTATGCCTGGGGCTCCCGGTCCCCTCTATCAGGCAGAGTGTCTTCTGCCGCAGCCGGCGAAGGAGCGCGGGATCGAGGGGCTGCGCGCAGAACTGACAGGCAGGGATAACGAATTGAACAGGCTGAGCGCCGCGCTGGCGCTGGCCGGGCAAGGCCACGGCCAACTCGTCACCATGATCGGCGAGGCGGGCGTCGGCAAGTCCCGCCTTGTAGCTGAGTTGAAGGACTATGCTGTGGCTGGCGGCGCGTCTGTGCTGTGGTTGGAAGGGCGCTGCCTTGAGTTAGGCATGGCAGCCAGCTATACGCCCGTCCTGGAGATGCTGCGCGGCTATTTTGCCTGGACGCCCCAAGATGATGACGCCCAGCGTTGGATGTCCATTGCGAGCTGTCTTGAGATACTGGCGCAGCAGGGGCATCTGTCACGCCATCGGGCTGCAGAGACCAGTTCGCTCCTGGGCCGTCTACTTGCGCTGCGCACACGCAGCGGCGAGGACGGGTACCTCAGGAAGATGAGCCCGGAAGAGATCCGCTACCAGACGTTCCTGGCGCTGTGCGACCTGTTCCATGCCCTGGCCCGGCAATGCCCACTTGTGCTTGTCTTCGAGGACTTGCACTGGGCCGATAGCCTCTCCCTGGACCTGGTCTCCCTGCTCATGGAGGGGCTAGATGAGCTTCCCCTGCTTCTGCTCTGCGTCTATCGACCGGGACAGGAGTATGAGAGCAAACGACTGGCCGACATCGGCGCCCGGAAATGCCGCGACTGCTTCACGGAGCTGCACCTGCGCGAGCTAAGCCGCCAGCAGAGCGGCGAATTAGTGGCATCGCTGCTGGCAATCACCAACCTGCCGGCGAATGTGCGGAGTTTTATCCTGAACAGGGCGGAAGGCAATCCCTTCTTCATCGAGGAGACCGTGCGCTCACTGATCGACCTCGGCGTCATCTACCGTGAGAGTGACACCTGGCAGGCGCGTGAGGCGATCGAATCCGCCATCGTTCCGGATAGTGTGCAGAGTGTGATCCTTGGCCGCGTTGATCTGCTTGGCGTTACGGCTAAGGACGTTCTGCAGACTGCCGCCGTGATCGGGCCGGTGTTTCGCCAGGGAGTGTTGGCGTCGGCCATCGAACGAGAGACTGACCTGGCGCTCTGCCTCAGCGAACTGGAAGACCGGGCCTTGATCTATCAGGCGCGTGCCATCCCCGAGGTCGAGTATTCCTTCAAGCATGTTCTGACCCAACAGGCGGTGTATCACAATATCCTGGCCGCACAGCGCCAGGATCTGCACCGCAAGGTGGCCGGGGCGGTTGAGGCCTTATTTAGTGACAGCCTGAACGACTACTGCGAGCAGTTGGCCTATCATCACGAGGAGAGCGGCAACGTGGAGGCCGCGATTCGTTACCTGACCGCGGCTGGAGAGAAGGCAAAGTTGCAATTCGCCAATGCTGCGGCCGTGGCTCATCTCACCAAAGCGCTCGGCCTGCTCAAAACGCTGCCGGATAGCCCGCAGCGCGCCCGGCGGGAGCTCGATCTAAAGATCGCCCTGGGCATCCCCGTAGCCGCGAGCACGGGCATGAGCTCTTTGGAGATGCTAAAGGTGTATGGCAGGGCCCACGAGCTCTGCATGCAGTTGGGAGACAAGCGGCACCTGTTGCCGGCGTTGCACGGTCTGTTCCGCTTCCATCACACACGTGGGCATTGGCTGAAGGCCAATGAGATAGCAAAGCAGATGTTGAGTGCTGCCCAACCCGCCGAAGATCCGGCCTTGCTCCTGGACGCCTATCGAGCGATGGGTATCGCCTCTTTCTACACCCCCGACCTTGTCTCTTCTCTGCATCACATGGACCAGGGGCTCGCGCTCTACGATAGACTGAGATACAAGGCTGACTATCTTTATGCCCTGCACGATCCGGCCGTCAGCTACTTCAGTTACTCGGCCTGGGCGCTCTGGCTGCTCGGCTATGCTGACCAATCGCTGGAGAGAAGCCAACGATTGATGGCGCTAGGTCACAATCTGACCAATCCTGCTGATCTGGCTTTCTCTCTCGTTCAAAGCGGCATCCTGCACCAGTGGCGTGGGGAGGCGCTACCCGGTGTGGAGCGGGGCAAGGAAGCTCTCAGGATTGCCACAGAGCGCGCGTATCCCATGTGGACGGCGTTCGCCACTGTTGTCGAAGGCGCGGCGCTGGTTCAGCGGGGCGAGGCTGAGCAAGGACTGGTGAAGGTGCGCTGCGGCCTCGACTTGTTCCGTAGCATCGGCACCGTGCTGCTGCGGACAGACTTCCTGGCCTGGCTAGCCGAGGCGCACGGCAAGGCGGGGCAGATGGCAGAGGGCCTGACTGTACTCGACGAGGCTTTCACCATCGTCGCTGATGGCGGAGAGCGCACCTTCGAGGCTGAGCTCTATCGGGTCAAAGGTGAGCTTCTGCTGCAGCGCGCCGACAGTGTGGAGGCCGAGTCATGCTTCCAGCACGCACTCGACGTGGCTCGCGCCCAGGGCGCCCGGTCATTTGAGCTACGGGCGGCAACAAGCCTGGCCCGCTTGTGGCAGAAGCAGGGCAAGGGAGAAGAGGCGCGTGCCTTGCTTCAGGGCGTGTACGGCTGGTTCACGGAGGGCTTCGACACAGCCGACTTGATGGATGCGAAGTCGCTGCTGGATGAACTGGCCTGAGATCAGCGACCGGCAGCAAGAGAGGAAAACAAGCATGGCCCTGGTCAAGACGTTGCGCCGTCATCCCGCAGATAGTCGCTCAGAAGCGGCCATGAGCGGGCATAGTGTGCGTAGCGCTGCGCATAGAGCGCAGTCTTGCGCGCATCAGGCTCAAACGTCCTGTCCAGCTCAACCATGCTTTGGACGGCGCTAGCATAGGATGGGAAAACACCCTTGCCCACACCGGCAATAATGGCCGCACCCAATGCTCCGGCCTCGGTTGTCCTGGGGCGGATGAACGGGCGGCCCAGAATTTCGGCGCAATCAACAACGTGCCGATGACACTGGTGATGATTTCGGCGCTCGGCTCCATCCAGGCAGCGCTTGCCATCCGTGAGGTTATGCTGTATGCGACGATCTTTGGCGCTGCGCTGACGCCCGATCTGACGACGGTGGGATCCCTGGCGACCATGCTCTGGGTTGCGATCTTGCGCCGCAAGGGGCTGGATGTGTCGCCGCGAGCCTACATGAAGCTCGGAGTGGCGGTCGTGCCGCTGATGATCGTTGCCGGCGCATGGTGGATTGCATCGAGCGTGTAAGCCCTTGCGCCAGGCGCGACGGACGAGAAGATAGGAAAGCCCCGGCTGATTGTTCAGCCGGGGCTTCTGTGTTTACAGTGTTGCTGCGCTGAAACTAGGCGACCTTGCGTACGTTGACGGCGGCCGGGCCCTTGGGGGTCTGCTCGATGTCGTATTCGACGCGCTCGCCCTCATTGAGGCTGCGATAGCCCTCCATCGTGATGGCGGAGTGATGGACAAAAACGTCCTTCTCGCCATTGTCCTGCACGATGAAGCCGTACCCCTTGGCATTGTTGAACCACTTGACTGTGCCAGTAAGCATTACTGATGTCCCTCCCTTCCTGTGTAGGCAGATTTCGGTGAAGCCACAGGTTGGTACGGGAACTCGACAGCCGGTCAACGAAAAAACCGCGTGGCCGGTGAGCAGGGGCCGCGCGGTACCGATCGCGTATCGAACCCGTCAACCAAACCTACTTCGCCTTCGTCAACTATGATAGCACGTTCCTTTCATAATGTCAATATGCCGCGTTGACTCATCTGAAATCTTACCATGACGGTTAGTGTACGTATTCCAGGCCTGCTCGCCCGCGTAGCCATGCCCGCCTGCTGTCCAGGGAACGTCCCTCCTCCATGCCGTGCCACTGGCAGCAGTCAATCCCCGCCCACCCACGTTCGCTCACCGTACAATGGTATGCGGCGCTGGCGGCGTGGATGTAGGCGAGGGCGTGGGTGATGGGCCGCCTGGAGATGGGAGGTTGGGAGGCGACTCTGCTGCGCGATCCAGCGAGACAACTGCGATGGCATCTACCTTCGCCGCGCTGCGCCGTGCAGCGAAGGTCACTGTGAGTTGCCCGTCGCGCACCGTCGTCGCGAAGGTGCGGTCGTAGGCCCGTCCCTTTCCTCCAGCTGCAGTGAAGATATCCAGACCTGTGAGCACAGCACGCCCTTCAACCTGCACGTCGAAGACGCGCTGCCCTGGCAGGTTGTAGTAGTTCTCCGCAAACTTAAGCGTAACCGCGTAGTTGCCATTCGGGACATCAAAGCGGTAGGCAGCGAGTCCCCACCGCTCGCTCTGGTAGAGCACCCCGTCCACTACGCCGCCCGGCACGTACGGGGCAAAGTAGGAGAAGCCGCCGTCGTAGCCCGCGCCGCCGCGGCTGTAAGGTTGGTCTGCCGCCCACCCTTCTCCCTGCATGCCCGTGTACGTTGGCCCACCGCTGTTGAAGCGCCGTATGTAGGAGGGCTCGCTAGCTGGTGTCGGGCTCGCTGCGGGCGGCGGTGTGCGTGTCAGCGTGGCTGTTGCGCTGGGTGTGGCCGTGTACGCCTGGGTCGGCGTCGGGGTCTGCGACGCTGTGGCCGTGGCCGTGAGTGTAGGCGGCGGGGGCGCTGTATGTGTGGCGGTGGAAACCGCTGTCGGCGTGGGTGTGGGTGTTGTCGGGAGTGTTGGCTTGGGCGTCGCTGTGAGCGTTGCTGGAGCTATCGCTGTGCTGGTCGGGGCAAAAGTAGGCTTGTAGGCAGGCGTCGGCGTGGCTGTCCGTGTGACTACCGGCGCGCCAGTGACCTGAGCCACAAGAGTGACGCTGGCGCGATCCACGCTCTGGGAGGCGTGGACGAGTGCCAGCAGGACATAGGAGGAGGGCGCGCCTGCCGGGCCGATCGTCATATGTGTCGTGGTCCCGGCGGCGGCAATGCTCTCGTACACTTGGCTCGTGCCGGGGGTGAAGCTGGGCGTTGCTGAGATCATGGCGTGGACCGCGAAGCTGGCGTCCGGCGGCGCTGTGAGAGTGACGACCAGATCGCCCGCCGGCACATTGCCGAAGAGCACATAGGCGGCTCCCCATCGGGCAACAGCGAGCGCTTGCGGTGGGACTGGATAGGAACTGTAGCCTGCAAACGGCGGGCGCATGAAGCGCGTCGAACCATTGGCTCCAGCGCTGCCGATATCGATAGCGGCGTAGCCATGTACTGCTGAGTCGTCGACAGCGTTGGCCACGGACCAGCCGGCTACGATAGTGGCGAAGCGATCGCTGTAGCCAAGGCGGGCCAGGACGTTGTCTAGACCCGCTATACCGTCAGCCTGCTCGCTGATCAAGGCGCGCGTGAAGGCGTTGCCCCCGTAGTGTTCCCACAAATAGAGAGTGAACAACGCCCACCCGCCGTAGTCGCCAACCACATCGCTGGTTGCCTGAGGAAGAGTGCGGTTAGGGTTGTCCAAAAATGCTTGGACGTGGCTTCCCACCAGCCCGAGGCCGGCAATGTAGGAGGCCAGGCCAGCCAGACCTTCGCTAATCCACTGGTCTTCGCTGGTATCGTGGGCCCAGTGGATCATGTGTTCCAACTCATGCGCAATGACCTGGAAGGAAGCGCGGCTGCCTGGAGTGGTGGCAGCCAGGTCGATGAACAAGATCTCACGCTCATTGCTCCGGTACTGGCCCGGTGCAAATACCTGGTCGAGGGTCGATTGCGGGTACTGGTTGATGGCCCAGAAGTAGCCGCCGACAAGTTGCCCGCCGCGCCCGTAGTACTGCCCATCGCGTACATTGAGAAACAGGAGTGTGACGCGTGAGTTGCCATCGATGCCAGGGTTTGGCTCAGCGCCAAAAGCCTCGCGCAAGGGGCCGATGATGCCCCCGTCGAAGGTGCGTGCAACATCGTCCAGAATATTCGCTGGCAAGGAGTACCCGCGCTCGATGTAGACGTCGGCAGCTTGGCTGGAGCGTGTCAGGGTGGCGGTGACCTGGTGGAAGCTGCTGTTTGCGAAATCCCACGACCAGAATGTTACCTCGGCGCCCAGGGGAGGCGTGGGCATCGCAAGGCGAGGCTTATCGGGCTGAGGACGGGAAGCAAGCTTGGTGGTCACCGCATCGAGGGCAAGGTCATGTGTGCCATCGCTGACTATCGCGATAGCTTGCTCTTCGTCTCCGCTTGAGGGCGACACCGCCGCCGCGTGCTGGGTCAGGGTTGGTGCAAACACCAGCGCCGCGATGGCCAGTATGGAACATAGGCTCCTGACAGCCACAGCAAGGCTCCCGGGCAATCGTACGAAACCCAGCAGCCTCCAAAAAAAGACCGCCCACTCCGATATCAAAACGCACGGAAGGGCGGCTGATACACAGCCTCTTCGGTAGCCTGGCAGTCATGCTGAAAGGGCGTCCCCTCAGTTTAGACCCATGGCTTTGCGTCTCCGGCTTTAACCGGTTTTGCCTTTATCGGAGCTGCAAGGGTTGATCGCTTTTGTACATTACCAGTATAGCACTTGTCCCGGCGAAAGTCAAGTTAAGGATCGTGCACCACAGAGATCGTGTTGTCCAACTTGTTGCCAACATAGATGCGTGACGTAACGGCGTCAACGGCCAGCCCGAACGGGCTCTGCCCAATGCCGTCGGCTTGGGTTAGCACGTGGAGCAGGTTGGCGTCGTGGTCGAGAATCCAGAGCTCATTGTCCGCTGTTGCAGCAACATACACGCGACCGTTGGCCGGATTGACCGCCACCCAACCGCCATCACACGAGTCGCCGACTGACACATCACGTATCAGGATGCCGTCAATATCAAGGATTGCCAAGCGGTTGGCCGGGCAGCCGCCTCCGGGTGGTCCATGGAGAACGTAGAGCCTGCCGTCTGTCTCGCTGACAGCCATGGCGAATGGCGATCCGCCGGGTCCCTCGTTTCTGATCACATCGCCCGAGTCCGCATCGAGCACGGTCACGGACTTGGCGTCACGGTTGCCAACATAGGCCCGGCGGCGGGTTGAGTCCATAACGACTGCGAACGGACCCGGGCCAGTAGCTACCTTGCGCCAGACGCTGCTGTAGACGATGATGTCCACGGCGCCTCCCTTGTGCAAGGTCACCCAGAGGCGTCCGGTTGGCGGGTCGGCAGCAAGCCAGGTCGGCTCGTGCCCCACCATGATCTCGGGAGCGACGGTGAGGCCACTGCCGGGATCGATGCGCGAGATACTGCCGTCGCCGAAATTGGCGACGTAGAGAATGTTGCCCAGCAGCACGGCGCCGAACGGTTGGGACCCCACCTCAAACCGCTTCGTTGGTGACAGTGTGAGCAGACTGATGCCGTGGACGTCGTTGCTGTCACGCCCGACGACATACAGCATCTGATCTTCGGACTGGAGAACGAGCGCCTTAGGTCCGAGCAGCCCGGGGACAACGATGGTGGCGATCACGATCGGTTCGGCTGCTCGCGTTGGGGTTGGCGTTGGGAACGTGTCATTCACGACGAGGATTGGCAGCCACACGCGGTAGGCGGACGTCTGCGTGGGCGTCTGCGATGGCGTGGGTGTGTCGGTTGGGATCACGATAACCGGCGGTGTGATTGGTGGCAGCTCCATCGTCGCTGTTGCTGTCGCAGACGAGGTACGTGTGGCCGGCGGTGGAAGTTGCTGCGGCGTCTTGGTCGACGTGATCGTGGGTGTGCGCGTCACCGTCGGCGTGGGCGTCGAGGTCGCCACCGGGATCGGTGTCTTGGTCGCTGTGGACGTACGCGTCGGTGTAGCAGTCACCGTCGGCGTGTGTGTTATGGTTGGTGTGTGAGTGATGGTAGGTGATGCGGTGGCTGTGGCAGTATTGGTCGTCGTCGCCGTCTCTGTTGGTGTGGCCGTCTCGGTCGGCGTGTAGGTTATCGTGGGCGTGTTGGATGGTGTGCTGGTTGATGTGTGTGTCGCCGTGTTGGTGTGAGTTGGGGTATTGCTGGGCGTACTGGTAGGCGTGTGAGTCGGTGTGTTGGTGCGTGTGTTGGTTACCGTCGGCGTGGCGGTCGATGTCGCCGTTGGCGTCGACGTCCTGGTGGGGGTGCTCGTTGGCGTATTGGTTGCGGTATTGGTTGGCGTGTTCGTAGCGGTGCTCGTCGGCGTCGAGGTGTTGGTCGGCGTATTGGTTGCAGTATTCGTCGGTGTGTTCGTAGCGGTGTTCGTTGGTGTATTCGTAACGGTATTGGTTGCGGTATTGGTTGGCGTATTTGTGGCGGTGCTCGTTGGCGTCCAGGTAGCCGTCGGCGTATTGGTGGGGGTATTAGTTGGTGTGTTCGTAGCGGTGTTGGTTGCGGTATTGGTTGGCGTGTTCGTTGCGGTGCTCGTTGGCGTAGAGGTAGCCGTCGGCGTATTGGTTGGTGTGTTAGTTTGTGTGTTCGTTGCGGTGCTGGTTGCGGTCTGCGTCGGTGTGTTGGTGGCGGTGCTGGTCAGTGTGCTCGTCGCTGTGCTGGTCGGCGTAAAGCTGGCGGTCGGCGTGTTGGTTGCAGTCTTCGTCGGCGTGTCGGTGGCGGTACTTGTCGGCGTGCTGGTTGCAGTCTGCGTCGGTGTGTTCGTGGCCGTGCTCGTTGGCGTATCGGTTGCGGTCTGCGTCGGTGTGTTGGTGGCGGTGTTGGTTGGTGTAGACGTGGCTGTCGACGTATCAGTTGGGGTGTTTGTTGAAGTGCTTGTTGCGGTCGGCGTGTCCGTTGCAGTACTGGTTGCCGTATTTGTGGCTGTGTTCGTCGACGTGGCTGTCGCTGTGGACGTGCTGGTTGGTGTACTGGTGGGCGTGGATGTCGGCGTAGGCGTGAACAGCGGCGTCTGCGTTGGCGTCGCAGTGGGCCGCGGGTTAACGGTTGTGTCCTGTGTCGTGCAGACCTGCGTCGCGACCCCGGTCGAGGACGTGCAGACGCTGTTTGTCCATGTCCCTAGTTGAATCCCCTGAAGGACAAGTTGCACGCTGGTACTCGCGCCCGCCGCGAGGCTGGCGATGGTCCAGGTAACAACTTGAGTGGCCGGGATGTATGTGCAGGATCCCGTACAACTCGAGAAGCTCATGCCCGCCGGAATGGTGTCGGTGACGTGCACAAATGTTTGAAGTCCCCCCGTGGCGGTGACAGCGATGGTGTACGTCACCGGGTCATTCAAAAGGATTGGGTCGGTATTGTCGTTTTTGGCTATCTCCAGAGCCAGGATGCCTGACACCGAAATGGCAATATCCATGTTGCCCTGGGTGATGGACGCCGGAGGATCAACGGTGAGACTGGCGACATTCACATGCAACGAGGAGCCATTCCAATTGTGGGAGCCAATCGCCAGCCGGCTGCCAAAGCACAGTGCTGCGTCTTGGTCAGCCGGCAGATTCTGCAATCGCCACGTGTGATAGCGGACGTTGCCTGTTCCCGAGGCGCCCAGGTCTACCCACGTCCCCCCGCCGGCATTGCTGGTGCACTGATCTGGTCCAACCGCATCCTTCTGCAGGAGATCGATGCCCGTGATGGCGCCATTGAGATAGTCGTGAGCCACCTGAACTGTGATTGTATAGGGAGAGGTCTTCTCGTTGCGCAGGGTAATTTGGAAGGGCACGTACTGCCCTTCAGCCCACCCGGACACCTGTCCAGGCTTCCAGGCGCTGCCAGGATCGCGTGACTCCAGCTTGGCTGAGAGATTGCCGTCGTGGAAGAGTGTCTGGGCGACCACGTCGCCCAGGGGGTACGGCTGGCTGTGATCGTAGACGCGCACAGTATACCAGCCTATGATGCCATCGAGTTGGTACGCGTAGGCAAAGGCGCCGGCGGAATCGGCCAGAATGGAATCCCAACCTGGCGCGAAGGAACCGTCGCCCTTGACAATGCTCCCGTCGGGACGGATCACGACAATGTCGAGGTGCTGTCCGGGGGCGAAGCCACGGCCGAAGATCGGAACGGTCTCCTCAGGCGCGTAGTCCAAGCGAGATGTGAAGACGACCGGGGCGTCAGACGCGCGCGCGGGAGCAGTCAGTGTCAGCCACAGCGCAGCAGCGAACACCAGCAACACAGCAATGCCTGCGAAGCATCGCAAAAGATACCTATTCACCATGGACTCCCTCCCGCACACGGACCGCGCCTTTGGCACACAACACGCGCATCGCGTCAAGGTGGGCTACAGGCACTCGTCTCGGGGAGTCTCGTCACTAGGTGAATGTCGTCTGCGATTCGCATCGCCCAATACGGGGGCGGGGGCGTCGGGCATCGACGAAGAGGCACGATGCTCACAGTGCCCTGATTCGCCAGATCTGGTCTCATGTTGGCCAGGAATTCCCTGTGGGACGCCGATGATCATGATGGATGATCATCGTAATACTATTATAGCACAAACCGAGTGCTATGTCAATTTTAAGGTTGAGTATGTCACCAACGACTGAAAAGTGGACAGTTGATGCGTCAAGAGTAGACTGTGTGTGGTAGACTTCTGCACATCACACGATGAGGAGGTAAGCTTGCCACTGGCCCAACGATGGCGATGCGGCATTCGGCATGCGCAGTCAGCTTACTATCTCACCATGTAGAGGGCAACAGTGGCTACCAGATAGACCAGTACAATGCCAAGAGCATCACTGGCCAAGAACGTAGGCTTCTTCTTTGCCCTGTAGGTCAACCCGATCATAGCGATGGCAGTCATGGTCATGGCAGCGCTTGCAGCGATAATGTGCTGTCCCGAGACATGCGAAAGAAGAGGTCCCTTTGTGTAGAAGATGTCATCAAGCGCCAGGATGGCAATGTTGAACACATTACTCCCGAAGACGTTGCCAATTGCCATGTCCAGCGCGCCGATCTTCATAGCGGCCACGCAGACAGCAACTTCAGGAAGCGAGGTTGATAGCGCGATGAAGATTGTATTGCTTGGATCGAAATGAGACAAAACGCCCCTCTAATTATGTGAGGGTTC